>JALOQJ010000008.1 GCA_025453445.1 Candidatus Omnitrophota bacterium | reverse complement strand
AAATAAAATAAAAAGTCTACCTAATACGCCCGGCGTATATATATTTAAGGATAAGCTGGGCAAAATAATTTATATCGGTAAAGCGAAGGCGCTGAAGAAGCGCGTGAGTTCTTATTTTGGCCGGCCGCAGAATGAGAAAAATCAGGTAATGGTCGAGAAAATCGTTGATTTGGAATATTTACTTACTCCTACTGATGCTCAGGCACAGATTTTAGAAGCTGCGTTAGTAAAAGAAAAACAGCCGCAATATAATATCGATTTAAAAGACGATAAATCTTTTCCTCTGATAAAAATTAGCAATGAAGAATTTCCTACGGTTACTATTTGCAGGAGAAGAAAGCCAGTTGCCGAAGACGCGGCTTTATATTTCGGGCCGTATCCAAATACGCAGGCTTTGCGCCAAGCGATAAAATTAATCCGCAGGGTTTTTGGTTTTAGGTCATGCAAAAAAATACCCAAAGAAGCCTGTCTTTATTATCGGCTGAAGCTTTGCCCTGCGCCTTGTATAAATAAAATCTCTCCTGAGGGCTATGCGGAGATTGTTCGTAATATTATTATGTTTTTAGGCTCAAGATATGAAGAATTAATCAACAGCCTGAGCCTAAAGATGAAGTCTCAAGCAGCAGAAAAACATTTTGAAGAAGCAGCGAGAATCCGCGATCAGATTGATGCTCTGAGCAGCATCAGGCAAAACCGAACTTACGCCGCAGGCCTTGATGAGCTGGAAGATTTAAAGAATCTATTGAGATTAGACAAATTACCGGAGCGTATTGAGGCATTTGATATCTCAAATATTTCCGGGACACTTGCCACGGGATCAATGGTAAGTTTTTACCGGGCTAAGCCCGATAAGAATAATTACCGTCGTTTTCGGATTAAAACTGTGCAGGGAGTTGATGATTTCCAGATGATGTCTGAAGTTGTGCAGCGCAGATACAGGCGATTAAAGGAAGAAAACGCCAGCCTGCCGGATTTAGTGTTGATTGACGGCGGTAAGGCGCATTTGTCGGTTGCTGAAAAAGAAATTAAGAAATTAGGGCTCAGTATTCCATTGGTCAGCATTGCCAAGGATAAAGAAAATATTTACCTCGCGGATAAAAAATTTCCTCTCCGTTTAAAACAGGATACTCCGGCATTGAATTTAATCCGGCGCATCAGAGATGAAGCACATAGGTTTGCGATTTCCTACCATCATCTATTACGAAAAAAGAAAGTTTTAGGCGAATGAATTCTTTTAGCAGAAAAGTCTATAAGGTAGTTTTAATCATTCCTCTGGGTGAGGTGCGCACTTATAAATGGGTAGCAAAAAAAATCGGCCATCCCAAAGCCTTCCGCGCAGTGGGCCAGGCATTAAAAAATAACCCGTATCCTTTAATTATCCCTTGTCACCGGGTTATTGGCTCAGGTGGAAGCCTGGGAGGTTATTCTGGAGGCCTGAAAAAGAAAAAAGCGCTCCTAGATTTGGAAAGACAGATTAAGCAGTTAATGGTATAATAATATCCGGAGATAAACGGTGACAATAAAAGAGTTAATTAAGGAAATGATTAATCGTGATGCCTCGGATTTATTCTACCGCTGCGGGGCAGTTCCTCGCCTGAGGATAGACGGTGATTTAGTCAATATGGGCGATACGCTATTATCGCTTCAGGATACTAATCAAGCAGTTGAAGATATTACTACTCCGGCTCAGCGGGAGGCTTTTAAGAATAATTCCGACATAGATTTTGCCCTTTTTTTGAACGAATTCAAGCGCAGGTTCCGCGTAAGCATATTTGTCCAGAGGAATTCTCCTTCTATTGTCATCAGGAATGTGCGTAATACGATCGCGAGTTTTTCCGAACTAAATCTTCCGGTAAAAGTGCTGGAGAGGCTATCCATGGAGAAAAGAGGGCTGGTGCTTCTTACCGGGAGCATGGGCAGCGGAAAATCTACGGCAATTGCCAGCATGATTGAATATATCAATCAGAATACTAATAGGCATGTTTTGACTATCGAAGAGCCGGTTGAATTTACCTTTCAGGATAAAAAATCACTGATTAATCAGAGGGAGCTGGGTTTGGACGTTTCTTCGTATGCAGTGGCTTTGCGCGCCTTTACTTTACAGAGCCCGGATGTAATTTTTATCGGTAATATCCGCGACCGCGAGACAATGGCCGCTGCTCTGACTGCCGCGGAAACCGGCGTATTGGTTTTGAGTACGTTGCATACCGTTAACGCCAGCCAGAGCGTGGAGAGGATTATTAATTTTTTCCCTCCGCATCAGCATCAACAAATACGCCTGCAGTTGTCTTCACTTTTAAAAGGCGCAATTTCTTTGAGGTTGGTTCCTTTTAAAGACATGCCCGGCCGGATTCCTGCTTGTGAAATAATGCTGCTGACTCCGACAATCAGCCGTTTGATCAGAGAGGGGAAAATTTGGGAAATCCCTCAGTTTATTGATGACGGCGGAGTATTCGATATGCAGTCATTTAACCAATCATTGATAAAGCTGGTAAAAGATGGCAAGGTCAGCGAAGAAGACGCCGCTAGTTTTGCCGACAATAGAGACGAATTTCTTTTAACTTTAAGAGGGATCAGAAAAAAATAGCCCAAGTTGGAGGTGCAGAATGTTAGAAAATATAAAATCAGAACTCTTGAACTTGAATACCCGCCTGGAAAACTTAAGAGGTTATCTTTGACATAGAACATAAAAAGGTTTTGATTGAAGAATTAACCTCCCAGATGTCCAGCCCCGGTTTCTGGGATAACACAGAGAATTCTTCCCGTATCGTAAAACAAGTCAAATCTTTAAAATCCGTTGTTGAGCCATGGGCTGCTGCTTTTAATAAGTTGCAGGAATTAATTGAACTGGCTGGTATTCTTGAAAGTACTGTTTTGGAATTAAAGGTTGACCTGGAACGCAATTTCAGCCTGCTTCTGGCAGAAGTGGATAAGCTGGAATTTAAAACGCTCCTCGGCGATGAACTTGATAAAAATAGCGGGATTTTAAGTATTAATGCCGGAGCCGGAGGCACAGAATCCTGCGACTGGGTTTCTATGCTTTTCCGCATGTATAGCCGCTGGGCGGAAAATAAGGGATATAACGTCAGGGTAATAGAGATTTTATTTGGGGAAGAGGCAGGAATTAAAAATGTTACCGCATTTATTGAAGGTGAATACGCTTACGGTTACCTGAAAGCAGAGCGGGGAGTGCACAGGCTGGTGCGGATTTCCCCTTTTGATGCTAATAAGCGCCGGCATACTTCTTTTGCCTCGGTGGATGTTATTCCTGAAGTAGAAGAAAGCGCGAATATTAAGCTTGATGAAAAAGACCTGAAGATCGACGTCTATCGTTCCAAAGGCGCAGGCGGACAAAGTGTTAATACTACGGATTCGGCAGTAAGAACCTGAAATCCCGGATTTCTGAACTAGAGAGGCAGAAAAAAGAAGAAGAAATGCAGAAGAATTACGGAACAGATAAGAAAAAAATCGAATGGGGATCGCAAATTCGCTCATATGTTATGCAGCCTTATACCATGGTCAAGGATTTACGCACGGATTATGAAACCGGAGATGTTAATAAAGTGATGAATGGCGGCTTGGATGAATTTATCGAAGCATATTTGAAATTAAGTGCAGAAAACAAAAAGAAAGGATAATGTCAAATAACAAAGCACAAAATTAAAAATAAATTCAAATACCAAATAACAAAACTTTTGTTTTGACATTTGTGCTTTAGATTTATTTTGTGCTTTGAATTTTGTCATTTGACATTAACGCATATGTTAGCTTTCATTAAGAAAAATATTTTAAGGCAAAAGCAAACAGCTATTAACAAACGTTATCCGGGAGTTAATATGGTTTTGCACGCGGATATGCCGGCTCCTTCTATTAATAAAATGCTGGAACTGGCAGGGATTGTAAACCGGGTAAATACCTTTGAACCTGAGATTAGCACGTTTTCTGATGCCCAGTTGCAGGCAAAAACAAATTTTTTTAAAGAACACATCGCGCAAAAAGCTGAAGAGTTTGCGCAGGAGTTGAAGGAATTAGAAGAATTATTGCTTTCTGTGGCTATCCCGGAAGAAAAAGCAAAAATTAAAGAGAAACTGAAATTTGCCCGGAATAAAATATTCGCTGAAATATTGCCTGAGAGTTTCGCGGTTGTCCGTGAGGCAGCTAAGCGCACCATCGGCCTGAGGCATTTTGACGTGCAGATTGCCGGTGGAGTAATTTTACACGAAGGAAAAATCGCTGAGATGGCTACCGGAGAAGGTAAGACCCTTGTGGCAACTTTGCCGGCATATTTGAATGCCCTGCTTGGCAGAGGCGTGCATATTGTAACGGTTAATGATTACCTGGCGCGGCGCGATCGCGAATGGATGGGGCCGGTTTATGAATTTCTCGGGCTTACTGTCGGAACAATTCAACATGATATGTCGGACGAACAAAGAAAAATAGCCTACGCCTGCGATATTACTTATGGGACAAATAACGAATTCGGTTTTGACTACTTGCGCGATAATATGAAATATGGCTTAGAAGAATTGGTGCAGCGGCCGTTTTATTTTGCTATCGTTGACGAAGTGGATTCCATATTGATTGATGAGGCGCGCACTCCGCTGATTATTTCCGGGCCGGCAGAAGAAGCTACTGATAAATATTATACCGCGCAAAAAATTGCTCTCCAGTTAAAGGGCAGGCGGGTTACTGAAAAAGACGAGATTAACGCTAAATATAAAGGGATTGATCTTTCTAAGGGTTATGATTATTTAGCCGATGAGAAAAGCAATTCTATTTCTTTAAGCGAAGAAGGCGAAGCCAAGGCCTGCCGTTTGTGGGGTATTGAGAGCCTGCATAGCCTTGAGGCAATTGAATACCGGCACCACACTATACAGGCATTGCGGGCAAAGGAATTTTTTCAGCGCGACGTAGATTATGTGGTAAAAGACGGGGAGGTGGTTATCGTCGATGAATTTACCGGCAGGATGATGCCCGGCCGCAGGTGGTCAGACGGCCTGCATCAGGCAGTAGAATCCAAGGAAGGGATGAAAATCGAGCGGGAAAACCAGACCCTTGCTACGATTACCTTTCAGAATTATTTCCGTATGTATGAAAAATTAGCCGGGATGACCGGAACAGCTTTTACCGAGGCCTCTGAATTCAAGGCAATTTATCAGCTTGATGTGGCAGTAGTGCCGACTAATCGTAAACTCATCCGCAGCAATTTCGCAGATTGTATTTATCGTTCGGAGAAAGAAAAATTCAATGCCGTAGTCGAAGAAATATCCGCACTTTATGAAAAAGGCGAGCCAGTGCTGGTTGGCACCATATCTATTGAAAGATCAGAACTGCTTTCTCAGATGTTAAAGATGCGCGGTATCCCGCATCAGGTTTTGAATGCTAAATACCATGAAATGGAAGCGCAAATTGTTGCCCAGGCAGGCAGGTTTAAGGCGGTAACTATCGCCACTAATATGGCCGGACGCGGGACAGATATTTTATTGGGCGGCAACCCGGAGTTTATCGCGCGCAGCGTGGCAAAACAAAAACTCGATCCTGACCAGCCGGATTTTCAGCAGGAATATAGGAATTTTCTGGAACAATACAGAAAAGAAACCAAAGACGAACACGATAAAGTAGTAGGCTTAGGCGGGCTGCATGTTTTAGGCACAGAGCGCCATGAAGCACGCAGGATTGATAATCAGCTGCGCGGCCGCTGCGGCAGGCAGGGGGATCCCGGATCGTCGCGGTTTTATGTTGCCTTAGAAGATGATTTGATGCGGCTCTTTGGTTCAGAGAAGCTTATCGGAATGATGAATATGCTTGGGTTGGAAGAAGGGCAGGTAATTGAGCATCCCTGGATTACAAAGTCCATTGAAGTTGCTCAGCGCCGCGTGGAGCAGCATAATTTTGAAATCAGAAAACAGCTCCTGGAATATGACAATGTAATGAATAAACAGAGAGAAGTAATTTATTCTCAGCGCCATTCTATACTGGAGGGGATTTCTCTTAAAGATAACGTTCTGGATATTGCTGATAAAATCGTTGACCAGTTGGCAGCAAGCTACGCCCCTGAAAATTTAAGCCCTGAAGATTGGGATTTTGTCGGCCTTGTGAATAATTTAAGATTGAAATTCGGGCTGGAAGTTGAATTGGCGAAGATAAAAGAATTAGGCAGGGATGCCTTGCTTGAATATTTATTTAAGGAAACCGAAGATTTTTATAACAGGAAAGAACAATCTATCGGCGAAGGCCTGCTGCGGCATCTGGAACGTATAGTATTCTTACAAGTAATTGACAGCCGCTGGAAAGATCATCTCTATGCCATGGATTCTCTGCGTGAAGGCATCGGTTTGCGCGCCTATGGCCAGCGCGATCCGCTGATTGAATACAAACGGGAAGCGTTCACTATGTTTTCCGCGATGATTACCGGCATTGAAGATGAAGCAGTGGAAAATATCTTTAGGCTGCAGCCTGCTAAAGAAGAAAAATTTAAGGGCGTATTTAGTACCGAGTCCCAGCAATTATTGCATCCGGAGATAAATGAATTTGCTTCTTCCCGTGAAGATACTTCAGCGCCGCCCCCTTCAGTCAATCCTCTGAAAACAAAATCTCCGGCTATTCAACAAGCCACGCACGAGAAAGTCGGCAGGAACGATCCCTGTCCGTGCGGTTCAGGAAAAAAATATAAAAAATGCTGCGGACAATAAAACAGCTTTCAGCTTTCAGCTTTCAGCTTTCAGCAAAAGATGTTTTTTTGTCTATTGCCTCAGGGATCCTGCTTATCCTGTCTTTTCCTAATTTCAACCTCTGGCCATGCGCCTGGTTCGGGTTTTTACCGGTGTTTTTCAGCCTAAAAGATAAATCTTTAAAACAGGCGTTCTTACTTTTGTTCTTAACGGGAATAATTTTCTGGTCGGGCATAATCTATTGGCTGGTGCATGTTACCTTAATCGGTACGATTATGCTGATTGTGTATTTATCTTTATATTTTGGCATATTCGGCCTGATCATCCGGCCGGTAACTAGAAAATCTACCCCTTTCGGGCTAATATTTATTCCTGCTGTTTGGGTTTTTTTAGAATATATCCGAGGATATCTCTTTAGCGGTTTTCCCTGGGCGCTGTTAGGGTATTCGCAGTATCTTAATTTGCCCGTAATTCAAATTGCAGATATTACCGGGGCCTGGGGAGTTTCATTTTTAGTAATGTTGGTAAATGTCGCAATTGTGGAGATAATCTGGGCGTTTAAAAATAAATTTTGGGGCCGGCTAAAACTAGCGTTTATTATATTATTCTCATTTTTGTTTTTAGTCTTGGCTTATGGATATTTAAAGTTATCTCCGCTAAAATACTCTAACGGCAATAATGCAATAAAAGTCTCTGTTATCCAGGGCAATATCCCTCAAGGTTTCAAATGGGATGAGCGATACGCGGGGTTTATTCTGGATAGGTATGCTGAATTAACCAGGCAAGCCGCGCTTGATAAACCTGATTTGATTATTTGGCCGGAGGCAGCTATCCCGGGAATTTTAGGCGAGGATAATTGGGTATTTGAGCAGGTTTTTTCTTTATCCAGGGAAATTAAAATCCCCCTGCTTGCCGGAGCAGTGGTAAGACAAAAAGATGATTATTTCGGCAGTGCCCTGTTAATTGACGGCTCAGGTATGATAAAGCAGCGTTATGATAAATTACATCTTGTTCCTTTCGGTGAATATATACCGTTGAAAAGATTCTTTCCTTTTTTAAGTAAAGTGGTTCCTATCGGTGATATTACAAAAGGCAGAGACTATACAATATTTCAGGTAGCGGCTAAATTCGCTGTGCTTGATTGCTTTGAGGATGTTTTTCCCGATTTAGCCAGAGAGTTTACCAAAAAGGGTGCAGGCTTTTTAGTAAATATCACTAATGATGCCTGGTATAAACAAACCTCTGCGCCGTATCAGCATTTACAGGCATCGGTATTCCGGGCAGTGGAAAACCGCAGATATTTGGCGCGCGCTGCCAATACCGGAGTTTCCGGGTTTATTGCTCCGACAGGTAAAATTATTTCTTTAGTTCAGGATGGGCGCGGCAGGAACATATTTATTGCCGGTTATCGGACAGAAGTACTGCCCATGCCTATAAATGTCCCGATTTCTTTTTATACGCGCTATGGGGATAAATTTATTCTTGCTTGTTTTTTAATTATTCTTTATGGTATAATACGCCCCATAAAATCATGAAAAAAATATTTTTATTTTTATTACTAATCCTGCCCATTTATCTTATTATTAGCATTTCTTTTCTGGATAAAAAGCCTTTTCTTTGCCCGGTGCAATACAAAGGCGATTTTATTATTCGTTCTGATTCAAGAGGCGATGGGACTTTTGCCAGCCCGCGCAACGGCAGGAGGGTGCATAAGGGGATTGATCTCTTGGGCGCGGTCGGTACACCGGTAGTTGCTGTACGTTCAGGTAAAGTAATTGCTGCCCGCAGCAATAATGGTATGGGCAAATATGTGGTGATCAGCCACAGCGGTGATGTGGTTACGATTTATGGGCACCTGCAACAAATTTATACCAAGGAAGGGGATTTTATCATGCAGGGAACTGTGCTTGGTAGTGTCGGTAAAACCGGTAATGCCCGTTCCAATGGTATCCAGCCGCATCTGCATTTTGAAGTGAGGAAGAACGGCATTGCGCAGGATCCGCTGGAATATTTGTAGTTTTTAATCTTTTGGTTCGATGTGTACGACAACATCAGTTACTTCTGGTATACCTGTCTTAATCGCGTCTTCAATAGCGTAACTAATCCGGTGGGCATTATCCACATGCATATCAGGATTGACCTGCACGTGTAAATCAACATAAATATCGTCCGGCCTGCCGCGCGTCCTGATTTTATGGCAGTTTCTTACTCCTTTAACCCCCAGGACAATATCAGTAATCCTTTTCTCTTCCAAAACAACCGTATCGCAAAGTATGCGCGAACTGTCTTTAATAATATCAAAAGCAGCATGAGCAATAAATAAGGCGATAAGTAAGGTCGCGATGGCATCCAAAAGCGGGAAACCTAATTTTATAGCTACTAAGGTAACGATGACTGAGAAAGAAGTAAAGATGTCTGCGCGGGTGTGCATGGCATCTGAAACCAAAATATCGCTGCGCAAGGCCGTTCCTTTTTTACGCTCATAATTCATTACCCAGAAATTCACCCCTAAGGTTAAGAGCATTACAATAAAACTTGCAGTATTGATTTCAGGGGTAACCGGTTTAATCAGACGGCGTATACCCTCCTGAATTAATTCAAAACAAACCAGGAATAGCAAAGCCGCGATGCCTAATGAAAAAAAGGTTTCATATTTTTTGTGGCCGTAAGGATGATCTTCGTCTCTGGGCTGGCAGGCAAAATGAATTCCGATTAAGCCGATGATATTTGAGGTGCCGTCAGCAAGGGAATGAAAGCCGTCGGCAGCCATACTGGAACAGCGGCTGGTCAGCCCGTAGATAATCTTGGCAAATGCTACTGCCCAGTTTAAGACGAGCACTAGTATGAGTACTTTGCGGATATGGCTGTAATGCTGCTGCAGGTTCATTTCCATACTAATAATTATACCTTCCAGCCGGATATTTTCAATTTATTTATTCATCCTAGCATTTGATTTTAAAAGCTTTATATGATAAGATACCCTCATGTTGAGAAAAATTATTTTTACTTTTGTTTGCTGCCTTATAGCCATAAGCTCTGCCTGGTGCCAACAGGGATTTCAGATATCCCCTATTGAGCCGATACAGAAGAACGACCGCATTTTGATTCTTGCTCCTCATCCTGACGACGAGACTATCGGCTGCGCCGGGATTATTCAGCAGGCGCTTAAGGCAGGCGCAGATGTCCATGTGGCCTACTTAACTAACGGCGATCATAATGAATTCGCTTTTATCGTCTATAAAAAAGAGCTTATTTGGATGACAAGTGAATTTATCGCCATGGGCGAATTGCGCAAAAAAGAGGCAATAGCAGCAATGAAACTGTTAGGTTTAAATAGGCTCAGGCTTGTATTTTTAGGCTATCCTGATTACGGGACATTTCACATTTTTAAAGATTATTGGCAGAGTGAGCGGCCATTTAGGGATTTTCTTACCCGGATTTCTTCTGTCCCTTATAAAGAAGATTTATCATATGGCGCGCCTTACAAGGCGGAAAATATCCTCGATGATCTGGAAAAATTACTTCGTTTATACAATCCGACGAAGATTTTTGTTTCTCACCCAGCGGATGTAAATGTTGATCATAAAACATTATATCTGTTTCTGGAAGTAGCTTTGGCTGATTTAGAATGGGAATTGCCGCGGCCTAAAATTTATCCTTACCTGATTCACTGGGTAGGCTGGCCCATGCCCCGGCATTATCGGCCTGAGTTGACGCTTTCTCCGCCGCAAAGCTTCTTGGGTTCACCGATACTCTGGTCGGAAGATAAATTGACTCCGGAGGGGCTAGAGAAAAAACATCAGGCTGTGCTTTGTTACCGCAGCCAGACTGCTTCCAGCGCTTTTTATCTGTTGGCTTTTGCGCGTAAGAACGAATTATTCGGCAGTTACCCTCAAATTAAATTGGTTATTCCGGCTAAGCCCAAAGAAGCGGATAAATTAGCGGCATTAAAAAAGCAGTTTGCTGCTATTTTTAAGTTATCTGATAAAAGGGCAGGTTTAAATGAAGGTATCCCGGGTGAATTAGGTAAATTTAATTTTAACGTTGATGATAATGCATTTTTAATACGTATACATAAAACAAAAGAAAGCTCTGACCGCCGCGTGGCAGCAAGTTTTTATCTTTTCGGTTATAGTTTTGATACACCCTTTGCCCAGATGCCTAAACTGCATATTATTACCAAGCATAA
Organism: Candidatus Omnitrophota bacterium; assembly: GCA_025453445.1. Lineage (GTDB taxonomy): Bacteria > Omnitrophota > Gorgyraeia > Gygaellales > Profunditerraquicolaceae > JALOQJ01. The sequence continues at coordinate 36,252 of JALOQJ010000008.1, read as the reverse complement.
AAATTTCAGGGTTTTCGACGGTAAAAAAGAAATTACTCCGGAAGGAATGTCTTTAGATTTATCACGTCAGGATCTGACATTAAAAGTGCCGCTTAAAGTATTAGGCAGCCCTGATTTTATTCTTGCTTCAGCAAGGGCGTACACCGGAGCCTTGCCAGAGGATACGATAGGTTTCTGTAAAATTAACCTATTTAGGGGGGAATAAAATGGTGAACATGAAATCAATAAAAATCAAAAAACCCGATGAAATAAATTTAATTTTGGGCCAGAGCCATTTTATCAAGACCGTAGAAGACCTTTATGAAATATTGGTAAATACTGTTCCGGGGATAAAATTTGGCTTAGCGTTTGTTGAGTCTTCCGGAGCCTGCAAAGTCAGGTCAGAGGGAACAGACGAAGAATTAAAAAAACTCGCTGAAGATAGTGCCTTGGAAATAGGGGCAGGCCATAGTTTCCTGATATTTTTAAGAGGTGCTTATCCTATAAACGTACTGAATGCGATTAAAGCTGTTCCGGAAGTCTGCGCAATATATTGTGCCACTGCCAATCCGGTGGAAGTGATCGTCGCAGAAACAGATTTTGGAAATGGTATTTTAGGGGTAATTGATGGCGCTAAACCCAAAGGCATTGAATCTAGCGAAGACAAGCTTTGGCGCCATGAATTCTTACGCAAAATCGGTTATAAACTTTAGAAATGGATACAAAGAAAATACGTAAAAGCATTCCCCGTTTTTTTGGCTGGATTGCCATAATTGTTTGTTTTTCGATAGTTAAGCTTATTCCCAGCCGCTGGCTGTATGGCCTCGCTGATCAGCTTTCTGCATTAGGCTATACTTTAGCGCTAAAACAGAGAAAGCTTGCTCAGGAAAGCTTGAATATTGCTTTTGGCACGGATAAAACAAAAGCAGAAATTGAAACAATAGCCAAAGACAGCTTTACCTATATGGTTAAGTCAGGCTTTGAGCTGATTTTTATGACGGATAAGCCTGAGCTCTTAAAAAAACGCATTGGCTTCAAGGGCAAAGAATATCTGGATGCGGCGCTAAAAGAAGGCAGGGGAGTGATTTTAGTCAGCGCGCATTTCGGGAATTTTCCATTAATGCTCTCACGTTTAAGCCAGGAAGGGCTTAAGGTTGCCGGGATCATGCGGCCGATGCGCGACAGCCGGGTGGAAAAAATCTTTTTGGAGAAGCGAGAAAAATTCAAGGTGCGCACCATTTATAGCCAGCCGCGCAATACCTGTGTGGATACGACTATCAAAGCGCTTAGGCAGAATGAAGTTGTTTTTATCCCTATCGACCAGAATTTCGGCACAGCCGGGGTATTCGTGGATTTCTTCGGGCAAAAAGCAGCTACTGCTACCGGGCCGATTATCTTTGCCCAGCGCACAAAAGCAAAATTAGTGCCTTGTTTTATTGTCAGGCAGCCGGATGATACGCATAAAATTATTTTTGAGCCTGCCATGGAAATAGAGGAAGGCAGAAGCCCGAGTGAAACAATAAAAATAAATATTCAAAGGCTGACCAATATTATCGAAAATTATATTCGCCAGTATCCTGCGGAATGGAGTTGGATCCACCGCAGGTGGAAAACAAAACCTAAGGAGGATAAATAATGGAAGCAATTTTAAAAAAAGAGATTATTACCAATAAGCAGCTCTGCCGTTTGATTGGCATTGCCGGTTTTGTAATTATGACTAGCCTGGGGGCTTTTGTACGTATACCTTTGTTATTTACTCCGGTGCCGCTTACTCTGCAGACTTTTTTTGTCCTGCTTTCCGGAGCTTTTCTTGGGTCTCGGCTGGGGGCAGTAAGCCAGCTGAGCTATGTATTTTTAGGGGCATCAGGCCTGTCAATTTTCACTCAGGCAGGCAGCGGCTTAGCTTATTTTTACGGCCCCACTGCCGGATACTTAGCGGGTTTTATTTTAGCTGCGTTTTTTATCGGTAAATTTATAAAATACGGCAGAGATAATTTGATTGCGGTATTTTGTTTATTCTGTTTAGCCGACCTGCTATTACTTACCTGTGGGGCAATCTGGCTGCGGGTATTTTTAGGTTCGAGGGAGATCTGATTAAGGCATTTGCTGCTGCGGGTATTTATCTTGCGTTAAAACCCAGGATTAAAGAGATATTTTAAGGAGGGAGCATATGAAAATCAGAGAAATAATGATTAAAGAAATTACCAGCCTTTCTCCTGAGATGAGTGCTTTAGATGCCTGGGATGTATTACAGAAGATGAAAATCAGCGGCCTGCCGGTGATTGATGATAAAAATAAACTGGTGGGGATGTTTACAGAAAAAGAAATCCTGGTTAAAATTCTTCCTAGTTATATGGAGGCAGTGGGAAAATTCGTCTATGACGAGAATCCCAAGGCAGTCAGGCAGAAGGTTTCCCTTCTGGCTAAAATGCGCGTGCGAGAAGTAATGCGGGAAAATGTAATTACTGTCAATGAAGATACTGTTCTTTGCGAAGCAGCGCATGTCATGCTGACACAGAAGGCAAGGCGCACGCCGGTTTTAAATCAAAATCAGGAAGTCAGCGGGATAGTCTCCCGGGGGGATGTTTTGAAGGCTTTATTTGCAGAATATAAAGAATAATGCCCAGTTTATCTTTTAAGTTTACTTTATTAGTCCTTATTTCTACTGCATTAGGATTTCTTTCCCATCTTGGCCTGGGCCTCAACCAGCACCAGGCTCTCTCTATCGCGATATTTTCCGTTTCTATACTAGGCACATTATTTTTCTGGAGTTTCCGCCTGAGTTTTGCTTTTCTTGGCACTGCCGTGTTGATGATGACCAAGACCATCGACTTGGAACATTTGGTAAGATTTGCTTCGCTGGAAGTTATTCTTTTTTTAGTCGGGATGATGATTATCATCGGCCTGCTGAAAGATGAAGGATTTTTTGCCTGGATTGTTTCTTTGATTTTACGTATGCGCAACCTTTCCGCGAAAAGGTTTGTCCTTTCTGTTACTATAATCTCAGCGCTGCTTGCCTGCGTGGTTGACGAAGTAACTTCGATAATATTTATGGTTGCAGCAATTTTGGAAATCTGCGATTATTTTGAGGTTGACCCGCTGCCGTATATCATAATTTCTGTGCTTGCTACGAATATTGGCAGTGCTGCTACTGTATTGGGGAATCCGATCGGAATTTTAATTGCTTCCAAGGCCGGGCTTACTTTCGAAGATTTCCTTTTCAAAGCATTTCCTGTGGCAATGGTCTGCCTTGTGGCGGTTATTTTTTTGGTTATGTTTTGGTATAAAAAATCGTTTGAGAAACTTGATTTACATATTAAAGAGCTCGGCAGTAACGATATCCTAATTAAGCTTATTTCTGTGCCGGTAGAAAAAAGGTTAAAAATCAGCCTGTTGATATTCGGGGTTACCATTTTGATTATTTCTTTGCATCACCGGCTGGAATTGCTCTGGAAACTTGAACTTAATACCGTGCTTTTAGTTATGCCGTTGGTTTCCAGCGGCTGCATCATGATCTGGAAAAGGCATAAAGCAAGGGAATATGTGGAACATGATGTGGAGTGGTGGACGTTGCTTTTTTTTCTTTTGCTTTTTGCGCAGGCAGGGACACTTAAATATACCGGCGCAACTGATGTCTTGGCGCAAAAAATTATCGGAGTAACCGGTAGTAACCCGCATCTTTTAAGCGGAGCAATACTATGGATGAGCTCCATCGGCTCCAGCATTTTGGATAATGTTGTATTGGTAGCGGCTTTTATCCCGATTATCCAGGGTTTTCAGGCATTACATGTTAATCTTGAGCCGCTATGGTGGGCTTTGCTTTTTGGAGGCTGTTTCGGAGGCAATATTACTGTAGTCGGCTCAACTGCCAATATTGTTGCCTTAGGTATCTTAGAAAAAGAGAAAAAAATACATGTCAGTTTTTTAAAATGGTTCTGGATAGGCTTAAGCGCTGGTTTGATTACTACCTGCCTGGCCTGGGCCATGCTGACTTTTTTGCCTTTTTATCGGTAAGCGTTAATCTTATTGACAGGCAGCTTTGTCCGTGATATATTTATTTTACTTTAAGGAGGTGCCAAATGAAAATTAATAAAGGCTTAATTTTAATTAGCGCGCTTTTTTTAGTATTTGTCGGCGTAAATATTGCTGTTAGCAATGACGAATCTAATATTATTCGTGGCCCTTCGATGCAGCCGGTTATTCCGGATCCGGAGATGCAGTGGGTTTGGGGGGAAGTGCTTGTAGCAGACCCGGTAAGCAATAAAATTATCCTGAAATACCTGGATTATGAAACTGAAAACGAAAAAGATATGAATATTAGCGTTAACGAGCTTACTACCTATGATAATTTGTCTTCTTTGACACAACTTAAGCCGACGGATACTATCAGTGTTGATTATGTGGTTACTCCTGAAGGGGTTAATCTTGCAAAGAACATCAGCATCGAAAAATCAGAAGAGATTTCACCTGCCTTAACCGAACCAGCAACAGCGCCCGTAGAGCCTCAGGCTGCTATGCCTAATCCCGAGGGGCCGGCAATGCAAGAAATGATGCCGCCGCCTACGGAAGAAATGCCGAATAAGGAACCAGCGGCAGAGCAAAAACCTTAAGATAGAAGATTTTGATGAAGAAAATATTTTTTACCCTTTGCGCAGGGCTTTTATTTTTTATTTGCGCCGGGTGCGCGCCTTTTTTAAGAACAGCTAGCCATATTAGCGGCAGTAAGGCTGTTTTTCAGGCCTTGCCGCCTTATAACGGCCCGAAAGCAGGCCTGGCGTTGGTAGATTTTGAAGTTTCAGCAATCAGAGCTAACAGTGGAGTTGGCAAAGGGCTGCGTGATTTACTTGCCGCAACACTAACGAATAGCAACCGTTTTTACGTTACCAGCCAACAGGCAGCAAGTGCTTCTCCGGGGCAGCCGGCATCAGATATAATTGTCAGTACGGCATTGCTGGAATTTGAACCGCAGACTTCCGGGGGCAGGGCAGGTGTTGGCGGCGGCGGCGGAGTGAACAGCGGCATGATGGGCGGGCTGTTGGGTGCTTCTCTTAATAAAGCATACTTAGTTTTAGAGATCCGTATTATTGATGCGCAGACTTCTCAGCCTATTGCCACTACACGTCTTAAGGGGCAGGCTTCGGATGCCTCTGCTACGAGTGCAGCTAATTTGCTGGGGGCGATAGAGTTGGGGCAGGGCATATCAGATTATAAACACACGCCGATGGAAAAAGCGATTCGTTTGTGCATGGCTGAGGCTGTGCGTTATATCGCGCAGAATATACCGCCGGCTTATTATAAATACCGTTAATAACAGGAGAAAAAATGGGAAAACGTAAACGCAGAGGAAAGCTGAATTGGCGCTCAAAGAAAGCCAATAAAGGCAGAAGGCCGAATTTAGGATAAAGCGCGGATATAATTAATAATTTCTTGTGTTGTGGAAGCGGGAGTTGACGCCCCGGAAGTAATGCCTACCTTTTTGACGCCCTTAAGCCACGCAGGCAATAAATCTTGTTTCGACTGGATCCAATAAGTCCGTTGATTGAGTAATTTGGAAATTTCATACAAACGCTTAGTATTTGCGCTCGTGCGGGATCCGATAATGATGACTACATCATTTTTAAGAGGGAGGGTTTTGATTTCTTGTTGTTTAATTTTTGTCGGGGCACAGATGGTATTGAAAAATTTAAGTTCCTGAATATAGCGTTTTAATTCTTTTACAATTTTCAAAACGGTTTCGATTTTTTGCGTTGATTGTACGACGATCGCGGCTTTTTTTATTTTCTTTAATTTTTCTTTTGATAGTGGGCTTTGCGGATCAATAATTATCGCTTTCTGCTCAATCTGCCCGGCAATTCCCCGCACTTCGTCATGCAACTTATCGCCGATAATAATAATCCGGTATCCCTTTTTTTCTGCTTCCAGCACAATTTTATGTATTTCTTTGACCATCGGGCAGGTAGCATCAATGATGCGGTAGCCTAGACGGATTGCTTCTTGAATTTTTTCTTTACTAATACCGTGGGCACGGATTAAAAAAACTTTATTTGCCCCCCGGCGTAAAGCCGAAACTTTTTTTATCCCGGCTTTATAAATTTCTCCTGCTACATTCTCATTGTGCACTATATCGCCAAGCATCTCAACGTTTTGGCCGGATTGAGCGAGTTTAAGCGCTATGTTCAGGGCGCGTTTCACCCCAAAACAAAAACCCGCTGATTTTGCCAGGTTAATTTTCATGATTTAACTTTCGGGAGGCTTTCCAGGAGCGGATAATTTTTCCTATCAGGCTTACATATGCCCTTTTTGAAAAGACGTCATAATGGTTTTTTTCTATACTATCCAGAATTCCAGAGTAGATTTCCTTCATATTATAAGCAACAAATCTCTCGCGTTTTTTGTCTATCAGTTTAAATCCGGGTTCGCTATTATGATACCAAGTGCGTGCGCGCTTAATCTGAAATTTCATTAATGAGCGGAAGTTATCATTGAGATTAGCGTTGGCAATATCAGCTTCGCTTACTCCAAATGAACTCATTTCATCCTGCGGCAGATAAATCCTGCCGCGTTGATAATCTTCTTTGATATCACGCAGGATATTTGTCAGTTGCATGGCAATGCCGATATGCACGGCGTATTCTTTTGCCTCCGGGCTTTGGGATCCGAGTATTTTTAATACGATTAAGCCGATTACCCCGGCTACTTTATAACAATATTCTTCTAATTCAGCGAAATTTGCGTAGCGCTGCTTTACAAAGTCCATATACATACCGTCAACCAAATCTTCAAAATACTTTTTTGGGATGTCGTAATCCTCTACGGATTTTTTAAAAGCGAGCAATAAATTATTATGCGGAGATTGCCCCTCATAAACAGCATCAATGCTCCTTTTGATATTTGAAAGTTCAAAAAGGCTGGCATCTTTATCGGTCGCTTCATCGCTTAAGCGGCAGATAGCATATATAGAATAAAAAGCATCTCTTTTGGCGGGAGGCAGGAATAACGAAGAAAAATAAAAGCTTTTTGCGTAGCGCCTTGTAGCTCTGGCTGCCCGCCTTAATCCCAGGGCTATATTATCCAGCGGTTTATTTGTGAACATAAGGCTATTTTACTGCTAATCTACAAGAATTGAAACCGAAATTTGCGATGAGCTACCTATAAAGTAAGCAGATCTTGCGAATACATATTCAGAAAGGTTTTATATTGCGGTTTAATTTTAGAAGAAGCAATAATTATTTGGGATGATTTTAAGGCATCTGCTACTTCTTTCTTGGCATAATCCAATGCTTTCGATTGGATAATAATAGTGCGCATCTTTTTTAGGTCTGAAAGGTGAGTTTTTTCTTTTGAGAGGATATTTTTTATCGCCGTTTTATTCTTTTTATCACTATGATTATAGGCATACCAAATAAGGATAGTCTTTTTTGCTTCCTGTAAATCCGTAAGCGTAGATTTTCCGATTTTTTTCTCATCGGCAAACATTCCTAAAACATCATCTTTAATTTGGAATGCCCTGCCCAGCTGTATGCCGTATTGAAAAAGTTTTTCTGATTGGGCTTTAGTCGCGCCGCCTAAAATTGCTCCGATTGCCAATGGAGCAGCAAAGGTGTACGTAGCGGTTTTATAGTCGTATATTTTATAAATATCATCGCGGGTAATTTTTTCTATATTTTTTAAGCCATAGATCAGCTCAATGAATTCTCCGCCGCCGGTATATAAAGCAGCTTCAATAAGCTGCTTTAAGGCTTGTTCTTTGCGTTCTTTATTTTCATTTATGCTTAAAAAAGCATTTAACCCCATGGCGTACATAACATCTCCGGCGACAATCGCTAAATCTTCGCCACTGAATTTATTGCCTTTGTAATGGCTGAGGTAGTCATTCAGCCTTTTATGCATGGAGGGTTTGTTGCGCCGGGTATCTGATTTGTCAATAATATCGTCATGGACGAGCATGAAGTCATGAAGAAGTTCTATGGAAAGGGCGCTTGTATAGAGCCCTGAGGCAATTTTTTTAGAGAATCCGAGGTAGCCGATGACAAGAAGAGTAGGCCGGACGCGCTTGCCATCCCTTAAAATAAATTCTTTAATTGAGTTAAAGAGCAGAGGGGATAGCTTGTTTAAAGAGTACTGTTTATCAAGCTCGATGACGAATTTTTTCAGTTCTTGTTCAATTTTCTTTTTTATTTTAAAGCGCATGGGTTTATGTTAACATATGGGTATGCCTAATGCAAATAAAATAAAGCCAGTGTATTTGATTAGGGCATTACGCCTCCCGTTTATTACCGCCAGTATCCTGCCGTTTATTTTCGGATCATTATTAGCCAAAAATAATTTTCATTCTCTCGCCTTTTTCTTAGGCCTAATCTGTGTTGGCTGCACACATTTAAGCGCAAACCTGATTAATGATTATGCTGATTCAAAAAGCGGGGCAGACTGGCAAGACAGGCATTTTTACGGGTTTTTTGGCGGCTCGAAACTAATCCAGGATAAAATTTTGGATGAAAGTTTTTATTTATCTGCTGCAGTTGTTTGTTTTGCCATAGCTAGCCTCTGCATATTGATATTGGCACTGATTCTGCACAGTTTTTTTATTATAGTTATTTTTTCTTTGATAATATTGCTTGCCTGGTTTTATTCGCTGAGGCCCTTGGCATTTTCTTACCATCATTTGGGCGAAGTAATAATTTTTCTGCTTTTCGGCCCGGCATTGGTGATGGGAGGGTATTTTATTCAGACAAAAATCTTTCCTACGCTGATAGGGTTTTTGCTATCTTTGCCTTTCGGCTTTTTGACAACCGCAATTTTATTTACCAATGAGGTTCCCGATTGCCCTGATGATAAAAAGGCCGGTAAATTTACCTGGGTGAGCCTGATAGGCGCTGGCAGAGCTTTTATAATTTATGCATTCCTGATATGCGCAGCATTTATTTTCATTTTAGCAAACGTAGCTTTCGGCAATCTGAAGCCGTTGGCAGTATTTTCTTTAATTTTTATTTTGCCTGCTATAAAAGCCGTAAAAATTTTAAAACAATACCCCGCTGACAAAAATAAGCTGATTGAGTCATCAAAAATCACTATTGCCATACAAGCTTTAGTAAGTATAATTTTAATTCTCGGGTTGATATTATGAAAAAGGTAATAATCATCGGCGGGGGTTTTGCCGGCCTAAGCACGGCAAGCCATCTTTTCCGATCCGGTTTTAAGCTGGAAGTAAGACTTATTGATAAAAAATTAACTAATGATTTTTTGCCTACGCTGCCTGATTGTTTGGGCAGAGGCATTAATCCGGATTATTTGTCTTACGGAATAGAATCCGCAGCGAAGCAATTTAAATTTCAATTTATTCACAATGAAGTAAATACAGTCAATTTAGAAAAAAAAGAAGTTTTCATTCTGAACCAAAGATTGGAGTACGATTATCTGATTATCGCCTCAGGCAGTGAGACGAACTTTTATGGCAATGAAAACATAAAAAATAATGCTTATAAATTAGATAGCTGCGCAGACGCCAAAGTAATTGCCGAGGTATTAAAGCAGAAGGATTTTAATACTTATATTATCTCCGGAGGCGGGTATACCGGTATAGAAGTAGCGACGAATCTTAAATTATTCCTGAATAAACAGAGCAAAAATAAACGCATCATTATCGTAGAGCGGGCAGCGGCAATCTTAGGGTCTTTGCCGGAATGGATGAAAGCATATGTTGCTGATAATTTAAAGAGGTTAAATATAGAGGTATTTACGAATAGTGCAATTGAGAGAATAGAGGGTGAGAAAGTATTTCTTTCTGAAGGAAGGGTTTTTGAAAATGCTATGGTGATTTGGGCAGCAGGAGTGAAGGCAGCAAAATTCATTCAGGATTTAGAGGTTGAGAAAAATCCTCAAGGAAGAATTAAAGTTGATGAGTTTTTAAGGTTAAATGATGCCTGTTTTGCTGTCGGAGATGCTGCTTATTTTGTGCATGAGAAGAGTTTTTTAAGAATGGCAGTGCAATTTGCTATCGTTGAAGGCGAGTGTGCTGCAATAAACATCCTTCGCAGCATCAGGGGGAAGCCTTTAATAAAATACAAGCCTATTGATTTAGGTTATATTATTCCGATGGCCAATAATTGCTCCTCCGGAAGAGTGCTAGGGGTAAATTTAACAGGGCTATTGCCGACGGTGTTCCATTTTATTATGTGCATATACCGGTCTTATGGTATGAAGAATAAATTAGGGATTATTGGAGATTTAATAAGAGGAGGTGGAAAATGATGGATTGGGCGAGCCTGGTTCTAAGAATTCCTCTGGGGCTTATGTTTATGGCGCACGGCAGTCAAAAAGCATTGAAAATGTTCGGCGGGCCGGGCATAGGCGGTTTTTCAGAGATGCTTTCCGGCCTGGGATTTCAGCCGCCGGTTTTTTGGGCATATTTAGCTGCTTATACAGAACTTATCTGCGGGCTGTGCCTGATTTTAGGTTTATTTACGCGCGTATCTGCGCTATTACTGCTTATCCTGATTATTGTCGCAACCATAACCGTGCATCTGAAAAACGGTTTTTTTCTTTCCGCGGGAGGTTTCGAATATAGCCTGATTATTGCCAGTGTTTGTCTTGCCATCTTAATCATCGGAGCAGGGAAATTCAGCGTCTTTAATAAGCTGCAGTAAATCTTCAGAAGGTATTAATTTTATTGACAAAGTAATTTTTTATTATATATTATTAGCATATGCCAATAACTCAAGGAGAGCAATATGCCTAGGCCATGCAGGTGCAGAAGGATAAGATGCAGCCCTGATATAAAATACTTTAAGCCGCGCGGGATCCCTGTTGATAATCTTGAAGAGATAAATCTCACTTTGGATGAATTGGAGGCAATGAGACTTGCGGATTTTGACGGGCTTTATCAGGAAGATGCGGCTAAAAAAATGAATATCTCCCGGCAGACTTTCGGGAATATTGTAAGTTCGGCCCATAAAAAGATAGCCGATGTCCTGTTGCACGCCAAGGCGCTTAAAATCGAAGGGGGAATAGTAAAAAAGGTTTAATAATCAAGAAAGGATAAATAGATGAGAATATGTATACCAACAGAAAATAAGGAAGGATTAAGTGCCAGAGTGTATGAACATTTCGGAAGCACGCCATATTTTACAATTTATGATACGGAGAATGAAACCTTTAAAATAGTGGATAACATTAATGCTCATCATTCTCACGGCATGTGCCATCCTATCGGCGTGTTAGGCACATCATCTATTGATGTGGTTGTATGCCAGGGGATGGGGATGCGGGCAGTGCAGAAATTAAACGAAGCTAATATCAAGGCTTATAAAGCGGTTGCCGGTACTGTAGATGAGATTATTAAGGGATACAAAGGTAATGAACTTGAAGAATTAACCGTGCAAAATGCCTGTGCGCAGCATGGTTGCCATTAAATTAGCGGGGTATCTTTGGAAAAGCCATTAATCGAAAACCACAAAAAGTACCTGGAAAGAAAATCTCTTTATAAGAGTTTTGGCTATGATATAGATAAAGAAAGAGCTTTTGTTATTGAAAAAGCCAGGCCTTTTTCGGGGAAGATTTTAGAAGCCGGGACAGGCAAGGGCCATTTTGCGCTTGTTTTAGCAAAGGCAGGTTATCGTTTTACCACCTCTGATATATCTAAAACAGAGCAGGCATTTGCGAAACTTAATCTTAAGTATTATGGCTTGGATAAACAGGTTAAGTTTTGTATTGGAAATGGCGAGAAACTGAGTTTTAAAGATAAAAGTTTTGATGTTATCTTTTCAGTCAATACATTGCACCATCTTAAGGATCCTTATAAAGTTATGGATGAATTTAGGCGTGTTCTTTCTCCTGCGGGGAAAATTGTTTTGAGCGATTTTACCAAAGACGGTTTTAGGATAATGGATAAAATTCATGCTCTCGAGGGTATGAGCCATGAAGTAGGTAAAACTGGATTACCGGATATCAGGCGGTATTTGTTAAATAAAGGGTTCAGAATACAAAATGATAAAAGCAGGTTTCAGGAAATATTAATTGTCAGTTGAATTAATTAAGGATTAATTATATGCTCTAGGGGGTAAGATGAAAATAGGGATTATAATTTCAGGTAATGATCCGGAAACAAGCTGGAATGCTTTACGCTATGCTAATTTTGCTATCAGCCAAAAGGATGGAGTTAAAGTCTTCTTTATGGGCAAAGGTGTTGAATATCAGAAGATAAGTACTGATGAATTCAACACTATCGAGCAGGCGGATAAATTCTTAAAATCCGGCGGTAAAATTTACGCCTGCGGAACATGTATTAAAAGCAGGGGGCAGGAAAGCTCGGAGATGTGCCCGATTAATACGATGAAGGATATGTACGAGATAATCAAGGAAAGCGACAAAGTCGTTAGTTTTTAAGATTCCGCTTGACAAGTAATTTCTTAGTGTTACAATTTTGATATTCGTAATACAATCTAAAAAAGGAACGGTATGTCTTTTTTGGTACGATTCGGGATTTCTTTGGAAAAGGATTTACTGCGTAAATTTGATTCTCACCGCAAGATCAAAAATTACGCTAATCGCTCCGAAGCTATCCGTGATTTAATCCGCGAAGATCTGGTAAAGGCCGAGTGGAAAGGGAATAAAGAGATTTCCGGGGCAATTACTTTAATTTATGATCATCATAAAAGAGAGCTCTTAAATAAGATAACCGATATCCAGCATGATTTTCAGAAAATAATCATTTCTACGCAGCATGTTCATCTCGACCATGATAATTGCCTAGAAATTATTGCGATAAAAGGATCTTCTAAGGATGCGCAAGAATTAGCAGATACCTTAAAGGCGATCAAAGGAGTTAAGCATGGGGCCTTAAGCATGTCCTCAACCGGTAAAGAATTGTAGTAAGTATTATTTTTTTGTTTAATCGTAGCACGAATTTGAAAAACGTATATAAAGTAACACCCCGCCATCCTCTCGCAAAAGATTCCGGCGGGGCGCGGTACTTGGCGAAAATACTAAACAACCAAGCCCAGCCATAAGTATACCATGACTTTGAGCTGGTGCAAACAACAATGGAGGGGGGGGGGTATATTTATGGCGGTAGTAAAGAAAGTAGTATTATTTTTGTTGGTTTTTTCTTTTTTCTGCGGTAATTCTGTATTTGCTGATCAGGCATCATTGGAGGAAACAGTACGCCAGTTGCAAAAGCGTATCGAGGCTTTGGAAGAGAAAGTTTCCCAACAGGATAAAATTATCGCTGCTAAAAATTCAGAAGATCGGGTACAGGAGAAAAAGATCGCTGAATACGAATCAAAATTATCGGAATTTGAAGTAAAGCTGCATCGTGCTCCGGGTGAAACCATGCAGATTATGGAAGGCCTTGAGTTAGGCGCAGGCATGACGATGATTGTCCAGGGGGCAAATAATGTTAATAATGCTACTTCCGGTGTAGATAAGAAGAAAAACCGCACTGACGGGTCTTATTCTGCGGATATAACTTTAGCCAAAGAATTTAATGAGGTGGGCGGCAGGGCATTTTTGCATCTTGAAGGCGGGCAAGGCAGCGGCATGGAAGATGATTTAACGCTTTACAGTAATGTTAATCGCGATGCCGATGACCATGAGAATGTCAGAGTAACTGAATTGTGGTATGAGCAGGGGTTATTTAAGGATAAGGTCGCGCTTACATTCGGCAAACTTGATCCCACTGCTTATTTTGACCAGAATGAAGTTGCTAATGATGAAACCACCCAATTTTTAGGCAGGATATTCCGTAATTCTCCGACGCTTGAATTTCCGGATAATACCGCAGGCATTCGTGTTGCCTATTTGCCAAAAGAATGGATAGAATTGGGCTATGGTATGTTTAACAGCAATAGCGATAATTGGAGCAAAATGTTTGATAATACCTTTAATATCGGGCAGGTAACTTTTAAAACTAATTTCCTCAACCTCGCAGGTAATTACCGTTTCTACGGATGGAACAATAATGCCTATCACAGAAAATGGATGGACGCCACTAAAGACAAAGAGAATAGCTATGGTTTTGGTTTGAGCTTTGACCAAAAAGTTACTGATACAGTTACTGCCTTCTGCCGCTATGGCTGGCAGGATCCCAGCGTATATAATCCTGATTCCGCGTTTATGGCAACAGGAGATCTCAATTATTCGCTGGCACATTCATGGAGCAGCGGTTTTCAGGTAGAGGGTAAGCCTTGGGGCAGGGAAAAAGATATTCTGGCATTTGCCGTAGGCCAGGTTTTTCCTTCTAATAATTATAAGAAAACAGAAATCACCGATAATATTATTTCTGCGCCAAGAAGTGCGAAAGCCGAAGGCCATTTAGAAGCCTATTATAAGATACATATCAATAATCATTTAGCAATCAGCCCTGATTTTCAATATATCTGGAATCCTTTTGGCACAGATATCCTGGAAGATACTAACGGCATTTTTGTCGGTGGGATGAGGGCGCAAATAGATTTTTAATCTAAAAAGAAGGGAGCAATACAATGCATATGGCCGATGCCTTAATATCTCCTGTTGTGGGCGGTGTAATGTGGGTTGCTACAGCAGGGCTTATTGGTTACAGCGCCAAGAAAATAAAAGAAGAGGGAGATAATCATAAAGTCCCACTCATGGGCGTATTAGGCGCTTTTATTTTTGCTTCACAGATGATCAATTTTAGTATTCCGGCTACCGGCTCCAGCGGGCATCTGGGCGGAGGGATGATTTTAGCAATTCTCCTTGGGCCTTATGCTGCTTTTCTTGTTATGGCTTCGGTATTAATTGTTCAGGCGCTATTTTTTGCTGACGGCGGGCTTTTAGCTTTGGGGTGTAATATTTTTAACCTTGGGTTTTTCCCGTGTTTTATTGTCTATCCTTTGATTTACCGTAAGATTGTAGGAGACAACCCTACACAGGGGAAAATAATGCTTGGTTCTCTCATTGGAGCAATTATTGGTTTGCAGCTAGGGGCTTTTGGCGTAGTCCTTGAAACGGTATTCTCAGGGATATCGGAATTACCGTTTCGTACGTTTGTAATTTTAATGCAGCCGATTCATTTGGCTATCGGTGTTGTGGAGGGCTTAGTTACTGCAGCAGTAGTTACTTTTGTCTGGAAAGCGCGTCCGGAAATATTAAATGCTGCAAGGAATTCTATTCCGATTGGTAAATTGAATATAAAAAAGGTCCTACTGGTTTTGGTATTAGCAGCTGTGATTGCAGGAGGAATGTTAAGCTGGTTTGCTTCCAGCAACCCGGATGGATTGGAATGGGCAATGTTTAAAACTTCCGGTAAAGAAGAGCTGGAAAGCCACGAAAGTGTGCATGTTTCTTTAGCCGGCATCCAGGAAAAAACAGCCTTTTTACCGGACTATGGTTTTAAAAAAAGCGAGCCTGAAACTGAAGCAAAACCAGTATGGCCGGCTGTTGATTCAGGTACGTCTGTGTCAGGGTTGGTGGGAGGTATATTAACCCTGATGGTCGCAGTTTTAATTGGCTTAGGGCTTAGGCAGCGTAAGAACGCGGCTTGACAGTACGCAATATAGGGATATAATAAAATTACAATTAGTGAGCAGCGTAGCAGCTATCGCTGCTCACTAAATTTTTTTATGAATAATATCGGCAGAAATTCATTTGATATTGGGTATATGGATACTTTAGCTTCCGGCGATAGCCCGTTGCATCGCCTGGACCCAAGAGCTAAGCTAATCACTACATTCATATTTATCGTAACAGTAGTCTCTTTCGATAGATATGCGCTTGCTGTGCTGACCCCATTTTTTATTTATCCTATAGTCCTGATTGCTTTAAGTGGGTTGCCGGCAGGGTATCTACTAAAAAAAGTTTTAATCGTTTCGCCGTTTGCTATACTAGTCGGTATTTTTAACCCTCTGATGGATAGGGGAATATTGTTTCATATCGGTTCAATAGGTATTTCCGGTGGATGGGTTTCTTTTATTTCCATCGTTTTGCGTTTTATGCTAACAGTAACCGCTGCCCTTATTTTAGTATCCTTAACCGGTTTTAATGCAGTATGCGCAGCGTTGATAAAATTCGGTGTGCCCAAGCCATTTGTAGTTCAGCTTCTATTTTTCTACCGGTATATATTTGTTTTGTCCGACGAGGCTGAGAGGATGGTCCGTGCCGGTTCGTTTAGAGCGTTTCATTCAGGGGCAATGGGCTTTAAAACCTTTATTTCATTGCTGGGTAATTTACTGTTGCGTACACTTGACCGCGCCGAGCGGATTTATTATGCGATGTGTTGCCGCGGCTTTGATGGCAATATCCGCATTATCAGATCAATGAGAATTACTTATCAGGAAATTATGTTTATTTTTGGGTGGGGGGCACTGTTTATATTTTTAAGGTATTTTAATGTCCCCTTAAAATTAGGCACTTTCATTACCGGACTTTTAAAATGAGCCATCATATCGTAGAAGCGTCCGATTTGCATTACACGTACCCGGATGGAACGGTTGGGTTAAGGGGTGTTACTTTTCGTATATCCCATGGCGAGTCTGTGGCTCTTGTCGGTGAAAATGGAGCAGGAAAGTCAACGCTTTTACTTCATCTAAACGGCTATCTATCTCCCCGGCAGGGAACAGTAAAAATCGGAGATTACCCGTTGACTAAAAAAAATTTAGATGCCGTGCGCCGCAGTGTGGGTATGGTATTCCAGAATCCCGACGATCAGTTATTCATGCCGACAGTTTTTGATGATGTAGCCTTTGGCCCGTTGAATCTTGGATTAGCAAAAGATGAGGTGGAGCGCGTTGTTGTCCGTTCACTTGAGACTGTAGGAGTAGCGCATTTAGCAAAACGGCCTCCGTATAAACTTTCTCAAGGCGAAAAACGCTCTGTTTCTATTGCAACGGTGTTGGCTATGTCCCCGGATATCTTGGTAATGGATGAGCCTACTTCCAGCTTGGATCCCCGTTCGCGCAGGCGCTTAATCGAACTGCTTAAAACCTTCCGGCATACAAAAATAGTTGCTACACATGATCTGGATATGGCCTTGGATTTGTGTGAACGGACCATCGTCCTGCATCAGGGCAGGATTACTGCTGATGGCCAGACAAAAAAGATTCTTTATGACGAAGAATTGCTGCGCGCAAGCAGCCTGGAAAAACCGCTGAGCATTCAATTAAAAACATAAACTATTGGTAATGAAAGGGAAGAAGATATGAGAAGATTTATTCTTTATTTGATTCGTTGGCAGTTGAGTACACCCATTCTTTGGATTGTGGTACGCAAGATGGGGGCAAGCATCTGGTCAACGGTAATTGCGAATTTAATTGGCGGTGCAATTTTTTTCTGGGTGGATAAATTTATTTTTACTTCCAAGGCAGTTGAGGTTTGGCACGTCAAAGAAGGGAAATGCGACCAGTGCGGCACAGTATCGCATCTCTGGCGGCTGATTAAAACAGCGGGCTATGATAAAAGCAATGAAAAACCTGTTTTTTTATGCATGAAATGTTCCAAGGAAAAGACTGATGAATTACGTGCGCAAGGCATACCGGTCAGAGGGAAAAGCCATTAATTCTGATGAAACTTTCTGCTATTAAGCTTGTTGGTAAGAAAAATTTCTTACGGCTCTTGGGAAAAGATCTCCCCGGGATAAATCTGCGTTCGGGTTTAGTTGTTTTAAGGCCCGGAGAATCTGTGGGTGAGCATACTACAGGGAATAAAGAAGAAGCAGTCGTAATCCTTGAAGGGAAAGCGCGTTTTTTTTATGGTCGAGGAAAATCTTTTGTTGCCTGCGAAAAATCGTTTATCTACGTTTCGCCTGAGACCCTCCACGATGTAAAAAATATTGGTAGAAGTATTTTAAGATACGTTTACATAACCTCCGTCTTGAAATAACTTATCTCAAAAGAACAATTGTGCCAAGGGTTTGCTTATGATAAGATTAATGAGTTAGTTAAGGAGGATAAGTATGATTAATTTAATTTGGGCAATCGGTGCAAGTATTATTGTCAGTCTGGTATCTTTAATCGGGATTTTTAGTCTTTTGATCAAGGAAGGCTTATTAAAGAGAATACTTCTTCTTTTAATCGGTTTTTCTGCCGGCGGCCTGATGGGCGGCGCTTTTTTTCACCTTCTTCCTGAAGCCCTTGAGCAAACAGGAGCGAAAATTGTTTTCTCCTATTTTATCGTCGGTTTTTGCGCTTTTTTTATTCTGGAAAAATACCTGCACTGGCGGCACTGCCATGAGGGCGTCTGCCCGATACATGTTTTTACTTATCTGAATCTAATCGGCGATGGCGTGCATAATTTTATCGACGGTTTGGTAATCGGCTCAAGTTTTATGGTTAGTGTGCATTTCGGTATAATTACTTCCTTAGTAATTATATTTCATGAGATCCCACAGGAAATCGGAGATTTTGGAGTTTTAATTTACGGAGGATTTTCTAAATTTAAGGCGCTTTATTTTAACTTTCTTACCGCACTTACCTGTACTTTGGGAGCAATTGCCGGGTATTTTATCTCTGAGTATATGCATGATTTTTCGCTTTTTCTGCTTCCTTTTACTGCCGGAGGGTTTGTTTATATTGCTGCCTGTGATCTTGTGCCGGAATTGCATAAACAGGCGGATTTAAAAAAGAGCGTTTTATCATTCTGCGCTTTCTTAAGCGGCATCATCTTTATTCTGTTGATGGAGATGCAGCACGGGCATTGATACTGTGGTGAAAAAAATATCTTTATTGAAGATAAAAAAGAATCAGAAGGCTAAGGTCGCGGAAATTTCCGGGGGCGCTGTCATGGAGAACCGGCTGATGGGTATGGGGATTTATGGGGGTAGGGAAATTACCAAACTTAGCCACTTTGTTTTGAGGGGCCCTGTGACAATTAAAGTCGGCCGTTCAATAATTGCCTTAGGCCATGGCATGGCCGGAAAAATTATCGTCGAAATTAATGATTAAAAAGATTTTTTTATTGGGAAATCCCAATGTTGGTAAAAGTGTCGTATTTTCCCGCCTTACCGGAGTGCAGGTAATCTCTTCGAATTATCCCGGCACTACCGTAGAAATCCTCAGGGGGCAGTTAAAAATTCGCGATGAGTCAATCGAAGTAGTGGATCTCCCAGGGACATATTCGCTGGAACCTTCTTCAAAAGCCGAAGAAGTAGCAGTCTCCATACTGGGTGAATCACCTAAAGAAGAGGTAGCGATTATCAACATTATCGACTCTACTAATCTAGAGCGGAATTTATTCCTTACTCTGCAGCTGATTGAAAACGGCTACTCAGTAATTGCCTGCCTGAATATGTGTGATGATACAACTCATAGAGGTATTACTCTCGATATTAAAAAGCTGGAAGAAATACTGCAAATCCCGGTTATTTCTACTTGTGCGGTTACAGGCGTAGGGATAAAATTTTTAATAGAAAGGATTAAAGAAGCACATCCGGCTGTAAGAAATAGGCTCAGCCATGAAGAACGCTGGAAGGAAATCGGCAGGATTATTGAATCAGTGCAGCAGTTGAGCCATCGGCACCACACTTTTAGAGAATTACTGGAGGATGCTTCGATCAGGCCGTTAAGCGGGCTTTTGATATCCGCGGTGGTAATGTATGCTTCGTTTAAAATCGTGCGTTTCTTAGGCGAGTTTATGATTAGCAATATCTGCGACCCTGTGTTTTTTGACTTGTACCAGCCTTTAGTAATGCGTCTGAGCAATGTGCTGGGAGGCGATGGTTTCTGGCATCATTTGCTGATCGGGGATTTGATTAACGGTAAGATTGATTTTAAGCAATCATTCGGAGTATTAACTACTGCGCCTTATATTGAATTTGCCATGGTGCTGCCTTATATTGCATCATTTTATTTTATCTTGAGCCTTCTGGAGGATATCGGTTACCTGCCGCGTTTAGCGATATTGCTGGATAACCTACTGCACAGGTTGGGGCTGCATGGTTTTGCGATTATCCCGATATTATTGGGTTTTGGTTGCAATGTCCCGGGTATTCTTGCTACGCGCGTCTTAGAGTCCAAGCGTGAAAGGTTTATTGCTTCGACGCTGATTTCTATCGGTGTGCCCTGCGTTCCGCTGCAGGCGATGATTTTCGGTTTGTTAGGCGGATTCGGAGGTTGGTATGTCGGCGGAGTTTATCTGGTATTGTTTTCTTTGATTTTAACTTTAGGTATCATCATGAATCGCACCCTGAAAGGATACAGCCCGGAATTTTTACTGGAAATTCCGCCTTACCGTTTTCCGCCGTTGCATATTCTGGCGGCAAAATTATATTTCCGGATTAAGGGTTTTATTTTTGAAGCAGTGCCGATTGTTTTATTGGGAGTTTTCCTGATCAATATACTGATGTATGCTAAGATTTTTGATTTAGTAACGGGATTGTTCGCTCCGGTAATTAAAAATCTATTCGGTTTGCCTAAAGAAGCGATTGTCGCCTTAATAATAGGATTTCTGCGTAAAGATGTGGCAGTGGGTTTGCTGATGCCATTAGGGCTTACTGCAAAACAATTATTCATTTCAGCGACACTCTTGGCAATTTCTTTCCCCTGCGTTGCTACTTTCGTGATTATGCTTAAAGAACTCGGCCTGAGATATTTGATCAAGGCGGTAATAATTATGATTAGTGTTACTCTTGTTGTCGGCACGATCCTGAATTTCGGGATATTGCGTTAATAGGGATGAACCCCGCCCTTCCTAGGTAATGGGGCGGGTTTCTATTATGGGAGGAAGGGCGGGGTGAAAGCAATTGCCTTAATTTCCGGAGGTTTGGATAGTATCTTAGCTGCTAAAGTTATCAAAGATCAAAATGTAGAAATTTTCCCCCTCAATTTTAGAATCCCTTTCTGCCACCGCGACAAAGAAGTATCTTCAAAAAGTGACAATACAGCACAGTTAGTAAGAGATAATTTAGGCCAAGAGCTGAAAATAATTGATATTAGTGAAGGTTTTCTTAAGCTGCTTGATAAACCCAAGCACGGCTTCGGTTCAAATATGAACCCTTGCATCGATTGTAAAATATTCATGCTTTCAGAAGTGAAAGAATTAATGAAAGAAATTGACGCGCAATTTGTGGTTACCGGGGAAGTATTGGGCCAGCGGCCGATGTCGCAGCATAAAGATGCGCTGCAGGTAATTGCCAAAAGATCAGGCCTTGAAAATCTGGTACTAAGGCCGCTTTCTGCCAAATTGCTTCCTGAGACTATTCCGGAAAGCTCAGGATGGGTGAAGCGTAGTGAATTGCTTAACTTCTCAGGAAGGAGCCGCAGGCCGCAGTTAGACCTGGCAAATAATTTCGGAATTAAAGATTTTGCCTGGCCGGCAGGGGGATGTTTGTTGACTGACCCGGAGTTTTCCAAGCGGCTTAAGGATTTAATCGCATACAAAGAATTAAATACCGATAACACAACATTATTAAAGTTAGGCAGGCATTTCAGGCTTTCAGCAAGTGCGAAATTAATCGTCGGACGCGATGAAAAAGAAGATTTAGAACTGGAGAAGTTAGTTAAGCCGCAGGATTACTTATTTTATCCTAATGAACAACTGGCAGGCCCAACATCATTAGCCAGAGGCAACTTAGATACAGAACTGATTAGATTATCCGCTCAGATTACCTGCCGCTATTGCGATCTTAACAATAAAACTGAAGCAGCCATATTTTATAAAAAATTTCCCTCTCAGGAATCAAATTCTGTTATGGTTTCGTCTATTGAAGAAGATCAGTTACAAAGCTTAAGAATATGAAAAAAGAAGCCCTGCTTTATGAAAAGTCAGATAATCAGTCGGTAAATTGTTTTCTCTGCAGCCATCATTGTAAAATTAGTGATCAGAAGTTTGGTTTCTGCGGAGTAAGGCAAAATTTAGGCGGTGCACTTTTTACCTATGCTTACGGTGAGGTAATTGCAGCGCATGTGGATCCGATCGAGAAAAAACCGCTCTATCATTTCCTTCCCGGTTCAAACAGTTTTTCAGTTGCAACTGTCGGGTGTAATTTCCGCTGTGAATTTTGCCAGAATTGGGAAATTTCCCAGTGTTCTTTTAGAGATGGGCCATGCAAGGGCACAGAATTTTTACCTATAGATATCGTTAATGAAGCGCTGAAAAATAAATGCACAAGTATTTCATATACCTATACTGAACCGACAATATTTTTTGAGTATGCTTATGAAACAGCAAAACTTACCAAGGAGCACGGTTTAAAAAACATATTTGTTACTAATGGCTATATGAGTGCAGAATGTTTGGAGTTAATTAAACCGTATCTGGATGCTGCGAATGTCGATCTAAAATTTTTTAAAGAGGAGTCCTATAGAAATATTTGTGCGGGCAGCCTTCAGCCAGTTTTGAATTCCATAAAGTTGATGAAAAAAATGGGGATATGGGTTGAAGTCACAACTTTAATTATTCCCGGACAGAATGATTCTGATGAGGAGTTAAGAGCAATTGCTGATTTTATCGTTGGTATTGATAAAAATATGCCTTGGCATGTTTCTCGGTTCCACCCGGATTATAAACTTACCCAACAGCATGCTACCCCTGAGGCAACGCTGGAAAAAGCCGTAGCAATAGGGAAAAAGGCAGGATTGGAATTTGTTTATGCGGGCAATGTCTATGGGTTTGGCAGCGATACCAGCTGCCCTATCTGTAAGAAATATTTAATAAAGAGGGAAGGTTTTAATATCCTGGAGTATAATATAAAACAAGGCCAATGCCTTTTTTGCCAGGAGGATATAGCCGGAGTATTTGAATAAATAGATGAAACAACCTGTAGTTATAATTGTCCTATTATTTTTGTTATTAATTTTACCAAAGCAGAAAATATTTTCGCAGTCGCAGGAAAAGCTATCGAAAGAAAAAATCGTGCAAATAGCGGTGAATGCCTTTGAACAATTAGAAGGCAAAATTAAAGAACGGATGATTATTTATGATATTGCCAATGGTAAATGGGAAGCTAAGTTTGAGGGGCTCGATAGGGAAATGGCGGCTAAATTTGATGTGCTGGCTGGCAAAGATTATCAGGCGGTCTGTTTGGCGATCAAGCCAAAGCCGGGCTTAAAAGGCAAAAATACATGGGTGTTTGTCGATAGGTCCACCGGTGCGGTATTGGCTTTATATGTTGAGTGATTAATTTAGAAGGGGAGAATTAATGAGGAGTTTAAAAGTTTATTTTTTGCTGCCGGTATTCGGAGTTTTATTTTTTGTCACTGCCCTGGCAGAAAATAAAACTAATGTTAACTTGCCGGATTTATCGGTGCATTCAGTTGTTTTTGATCCTCCCTCAAAAGACGGTGAGCCTATAGGTGTAGTAAAAATCCTTGTTCATAACCATGGCACAGCTGATGCCCCGAAAAATAAGCTGAAGTTTGAGTGCTTAGCAACTGATTGCGACGATGATTTAGACTGTTTGAGGATTAGCGAGGCTTTAAAAGGTACAATCGATGTCCCGCCGATAAAGAAAGACGGCGAAGTAGAGCTGCGTTGTGCGCCCTATAAGCCGATGGCTTGGGTAAAGGGCAATTATATTGTTTCCGCAATTATTGACCCTGAAAATCAGGTCCTGGAAGCAAGCGAAGTAAATAATATAAACCGGGCAGTGGTTTACCTGAAACAGTTTTCGCCTGAGACGCGATAAGGAGATAAAATGAAAAAATTAGCTGGTTTGGCAATAGGCTGTATTTTTTTCTTTTGCAGCGTTACTGCTTTGGCAGCAGAAATAACTGAAATCAGTGCCGGCAGTATTAATGATCCGCGCATTGTGTTGGAGGAATTGAAGGTTAAGGTAAATAAGGTTTTTAAAAATATAGAAGATGGCCTTGCCTCAGCTGCAAAAGAACTTGCCACCAGCGGATTAACCGGTCCCGAGGCAAGAAAAATATTGAATAATCTTTGTCAGGGGAAAGCATATGCAGTTGATTGCGTGGCGGTAAATTCCGACGGGATTATGGTAAGTATTGAGCCGGAGAAATATAAAGAATTTGAAGGTAAAGATATCAGCGCTCAGGAGCATATTATCCGTTCGCATAAGACTCAGCAGCCGGCGGTAAGTAATGTTTTTCTTTCCGAAGAAGGCCAGCAGGCTATTGATTTCTGTTACCCTGTATTTAGTGACGGCAATAAATTTACCGGCTCGGCGAATGTATTAATCGCGTATGAAAAAATATTTGCCCCGATTATTATGCCGATAGTTGCCAGCGGGCCTCTAGATGTCTGGATCATTCAGAAAGACGGCTTGACCCTTTACGATCCGGATAAAGACGAAATCGGCAGGAATGTTTTTGAGGATCCGATGTATAAACCATTCCCTTCTTATGTTGCGCTCTGTAGAAGGATTGCTGCAGAGGAATCAGGTTTCGGCAGCTATAATTTTTTAAATAAAGGCCTGCAAGACCCGGTGAATAAAGATGCTGCCTGGACCACGATTAGGCTGCATGGTATTGAATGGCGGATGGTTGTGGTGCGGGAAAGGAAAACTATCGGCGGATGAGAGTTTGGTTTTTACTTGACAGAGAATAAAGAATAGTTTAGGATATAATTAATATAAATATGGGGGAGGTCGCTATGGGCGGCCTGAGAGTTCCGTGGAATAAGCGGATTACCCAAATAACCTGATCTGGATAATGCCAGCGGAGGGAAAGGAGGCAGGA
Organism: Candidatus Omnitrophota bacterium; assembly: GCA_025453445.1. Classification (GTDB taxonomy): domain Bacteria; phylum Omnitrophota; class Gorgyraeia; order Gygaellales; family Profunditerraquicolaceae; genus JALOQJ01. The sequence continues at coordinate 11,689 of JALOQJ010000008.1, read as the reverse complement.
ATATGTAACCCTTATGCAATTGGCATGAGGGTTTTTTATTGAGCAGACGATTTACGGAGTGGATAGCGACGTAAATCGTAGTCGTAGCTACAAAGTATTTTACGTCTGCGAAATAATCCCGAGCCTGCCGTACATGCTTTGAGTTGAACGTATTTACATTGAGGCGAGGGAGAGAGAAGCATAAATAAATTATGGAGGAAGATATGCAAATTGATGATATTAAAGTTTCCAAAGCGATTATTGAGTCATACAAGGACAAATTGATTAAGGCTTTAGATGTGGATGTGGCGATTGTCGGTGCAGGGCCTGCAGGGATGGCTTGTGGGTATTACTTGGCTAAAGCAGGCAAAAAAGTAGTGCTTTTTGAAAGGAAGCTTTCTGTTGGAGGAGGAATGTGGGGTGGCGGGATTATGTTTAATGAAATCGTAGTGCAGGAAAAGGCGAAAAAGATCCTTGAGGAATTTAATGTAAGAACTCGGGTTTATGAACCGGGTTATTATCTGGCGGATTCCATTGAATGCGTATCAACTATTTGTTCAAAAGCTGTAAAGGCAGGTTTAAAAATATTTAATCTACTTAGCGCCGAAGACGTAATGATCAGGAAAAATCGTATTTGCGGCTTGGTTCTAAACTGGACTGCCGTAGAGATCGCAAACCTGCATGTGGATCCAATTACTATGCGGGCAAAATTTGTAATTGATGCCACAGGACATGCTGCAGAAGTTGTACGTATCGCTGAGAGAAAATCCGGCTTGAAGCTGAAGACTAAAACTGGTAAACTAATGGGTGAACAATCAATGTGGGCAGAGGTAGGCGAAGAAACTATTGTGAAGAATTCCAAAGAAGTTGCGAATGGGCTTTATACTTGCGGGATGTGCGCAAATGCTGTTTTTGGCGGGCCGCGCATGGGGCCGATTTTCGGAGGCATGCTTTTATCAGGCAGGAAGGTTGCGCAGCAGATAATTAAAGAATTAAGCTAGAGGCAAATGTGAGGATGTTGTGAAAAAGATAAAGCTAGATGTGTATACATTATTAAAGAAAATTCGGGATACAAAGCCGGTTGTGCATCATTTGACTAATTGGGTGACAATTTACGACTGTGCTAATATTATCAAAGTTATCGGTGCTTCTCCTGTAATGTCCCATGCAAAAGAAGAAGTGGCAGAAATGGCGCGCCTTGCTTCATCGCTCGTATTAAATATCGGTACTCTTGATCGGGAGTTTATTGAGTCGATGAAGATCGCCGCAGTCAGCGCTAATCAAAAAGGCATACCAGTTGTTTTGGATGTTTGCGGCGCAGGAGCTACTCAATTTCGCGATAAAAAAAGCTTTGAATTATTGGATGAGGCCGGAATAGATATTATTAAAGGAAATGTTTCAGAAATCGCGCGCATATGCGGCGAAGATATCAGGACAAGAGGGGTAGATGCAGCAGAGGTTGTGAAAGATATGATTGGGCTGGCTAAAGAACTTGCACGCAAGAGAGAGTGCATAGTTGTAGTAACCGCAAAAGATGATATTGTAACCGATGGGAGCAAAACCTATGTTATAAAAAATGGCCATCCGATGATGCCAAGCATCGTCGGAACAGGATGTATGGCTGCATCAATTATAGGCGCTTTTGCCGCAGTAGAACATGATCTAGTATATGCTTCAGCAGCAGCCTTGGTGTGTTTTGAAGTAGCTGCAGAATGTGCTGTTAAGAAATCTTCCGGGCCGGGGACTTTTAAAGAAAAATTGTTTGATTGTATTTTTCATCTGGATAAAAAAATACTGGATAAAATGCAGAAAATAGAAGCGTGAGGGGAATTTATTTTGTTACTGATAAGGAATTAAGCCGCGCAGGCATTTTTAGCGATGTCAAAAATGCTTTAAAAGCAGGTGTCGGTGTTGTACAATACAGGAATAAGCAAGCTAGCACAGAAGAAATGTTTAAAGAGGCCTCAAAGTTGAGGCAGATTTGCAAAGATACTATTCTGATAATTAATGACAGGATTGATATAGCTTTGGCAGTTGGAGCAGACGGCGTGCATTTGGGCCAAGGCGACATGCCATATGCGGTTGCAAGGAAACTAATCGGCAAAATTCGCATTATCGGCCTGACAGTACACAATTTGCGCGAAGCAATTCAGGCAGAAAAATCAGGCGCAGATTATCTGGGTGTATCACCGATTTTCCCTACTAGCACAAAGAAAGATGCGGGTTCGGCTTGTGGCCCGGATTTAATCAGGAAGATAAAAAAGCATGTCAAGATTCCAGTTGTTGCTGTCGGAGGTATCAATTTATCTAATGCGAAACAAGTTATATCTTCCGGAGCGGATTGTTTGTGCGCGATACAGGCATTGGTAACAAAGAAGGATGTTAAAAAGGAGATAGGAAAGTTTCAAAGATTTTTCTAGCCCAATTAAAATGGATAAAAAGATTATTGCTTTATTGGTTTTTATAACCGCTTACCTGTTGTTTGTTTTTCTTCCGCGCAAAAGGACTCAGGTTGCTGTGATTAGTGCCGGCATGCTTATTTTGGCAGGTATAATTTCTTTTAAAGACGCTTTTGTATCAATTAACTGGAATGTCATGGGTATATTTGTCGGCACACTGGTAGTTGCCGATATTTTTATGCAGAGCCGTGTTCCTGCGTATATTGCTGAAATTATTGTTGATAAAGCCAGGAATACTGCTTGGGCGATATTATTAATTTGCTTTTTGACCGGATTTATTTCCGCTTTTGTGGAGAATGTCGCTACTGTGCTGATTGTTGCTCCAATTGCTCTTTCTCTGGCAAAAAAGTTAAAAATAAATCCTATGAAAATGATGATTGCCATTGCTGTTTCCAGTAATTTGCAGGGCACGGCAACATTAATTGGTGATCCGCCGAGCATGCTTTTGGGCGGCTTTGCCAAAATGAATTTTATGGATTTTTTCTTTTATAAAGGTAGGCCGAGCATTTTCTTTGCGGTTGAGTTGGGGGCGGTATCATCTTTCTTTGTCTTATATTATATTTTTCGCCGCCATAAGGAAAAAACAGCGCTCATACCGGTAGAAAAAGTAAAATCATGGGTGCCGACGATAATTCTGGTAGCCTTAATTGTACTCTTAGCACTATCGTCTTTCTTTGATACAGGTTTCTCCTATATGGCAGGCCAGCTTTGTATGATTGCCGCAGTTATCTCCATTATTTGGGAAAAGTTTGTCAATAAAAGTTCTATCGTTAAGGGAATAAAATCATTGGATTGGGAAACAACTTTTTTTCTGATGGGAGTGTTTATTTTGGTAGGCAGTATCACCGCTACCGGCTGGATAGAGGCTATCTCCCTATCTCTCTCCGGACTGGTAGGAGAAAACATATTTTTAGGGTATACCTTAATAGTATTCATTTCAGTGATACTATCTGCTTTTATAGATAATGTTCCATTTTTAGCAGCGATGCTGCCAGTGGCAATTTCTATGTCTGTTAAGTTAGGCATCAACCCGTCATTATTCCTTTTTGGCCTACTTATTGGCGCAAGCTTAGGAGGGAATATTACGCCTATCGGAGCTTCTGCAAATATTGTTGCCTGTGGTATTTTGAAAAAAGAAGGCTATGAAGTAAGCTTCAAAGATTTCATGAAAATAGGTATACCTTTTACTTTGGCTGCAGTAAGCGCGGCCTATCTTTTTGTTTGGTTTGTCTGGAGCAAATAAAAGAAAGGAGCAGGGTATATGGATCCTTTGCATAGTATTGTAAATAACACAAGCTTTGTTTTAAACATTATCGGTGCTTTAATTACGATCTGGGGCATAGTTATTTCTCTATCTGACTTTTTGAAAAAAGAGATTCTCCGAAAAAAAGAATCTATTCAGTTAAATGAAGCGATCCGGTTAAAATTAGGCAGTTATCTGGTTTTGGCCCTGGAGTTTTTTATTGCCGGAGATATCGTAAAGACGATTATTACTCCTACTTGGCAAAGTTTGGGCATATTAGGCGCGATAGTAGTTATTCGGACAATCTTGAGTTATTTCTTAACCAAGGATTTAAAAAAGATTTAAGAAAATGATTAAAGATCCGGTTTGCGGGATGCAGGTTGATGAAAAGAACGCAATTAAGCTTGTGAGAGCAGGCGAAAATTATTTTTTCTGTAGCAGTAATTGTAGGGATAGATTCCAAAACAAGCCTTTCTTCAAAAATAGATTGTTTATTGTCAGTGTTATCCCGGTTGTTTTGATTTTACTTTCCTTATTTTTACCTGCCTTGGAGCCGTTTCGTAAAGCGTTCCTTTTATACCTGAAAACTATCTGGTGGGCGGTTATTTTAGGCCTATTCTTGGGCGGGCTGATTGACTATTATATCCCGCGCGAATATATTTCGAAAATCCTCTCTAAAAAGTCGCCGTTTACTATTTTTAATGCCGTATTCCTGGGGTTTTTAATGAGCGCCTGCAGCCATGGGATACTTGCTTTATCCATTCAGTTGCATAAAAAAGGCGCATCAAACCCTGCTGTAGTAAGTTTTCTTCTGGCCAGCCCCTGGGCTAATTTGACCATTACTATAATGCTTTTCGGATTTTTTGGCCTGAAGGCGTTATTTATTATTATTTCTGCTTTAGTTATCGCTATTAATACAGGTTTTATTTTTATGTTTCTTGAAAAAAGGGATCTGATTGAGACAAATAAGAATACCGTTGAGGTAGGCGAGAATTTTTCCATTATTGAAGATATTAAAATCAGAATTAATCATTATAGGTTTAGTTTTAAAGGATTAATTGCCGATTTTAATGGTATAATTAGAGGCACGTGGGTGTTAACTGATATGGTGCTTTGGTGGATTATTTTAGGTATGCTCATTGCCAGCCTTGCCGGCGCCTACATACCGGTGCACTTCTTCCATAAATTCATGGGGCCGACATTACTGGGTTTATTTGTTACTTTGGCAATGGCTACAATCATCGAAGTTTGTTCAGAAGGCTCAAGCCCGTTGGCTTTTGAAATTTACCGGCAAACCCATGCTCTGGGGAATAGCTTCACTTTTCTGATGGCAGGCGTTGCCACAGACTATACTGAAATCGGATTATTGTGGTCTAATGTTGGCCGGCGTACCGCGCTCTGGATGCCGGCAGTTACTGTGCCGCAGGTCCTTATTTTAGGTTATATTGCCAATAGTATTTTTAAATAATGCGAGAAAGGAGAATAAAATGAAGCGGATAATTTATTTATTAACGGTATTTGTATTTATCGCAGGCTGTGCAACCATGACAGACAGAACACTTGTTTCAAACAGCAAAAGTTTGAATAGTCTTTCTCTCGGGATGCCAAGAGCGGAAGTTTTAAAAATCATGGGCACAGAGCCAGTGATGTCTGAAGGCCAGTCCGTAGATAATCCTTATCGTACGGATATTTTTAAGGGTGCTAATAAAACTTACGAAATTCTTTATTATGTCAGCGATGTCAAAATTAACGACGGTTCAATCAGTGACAATGAGTTGACACCGGTCGTTTTATTGGACGGGAAACTTGTCGGCTGGGGCTGGGATTTCGTACAGACGCTCAGATAAAATAAATTTTTTTCAAATCCGGAGCAGTTGGCAACAAATAATTTATTTATTTTTTTTCTTGACAAATGATACTAATATGGTATCATTTCTCTAGTGAAAGGAGGGCATATGGATATAACGGTTAAATACATGCTGCGCCCGGTTGCCCACTGCAAAGAGGGCTGTAGTAGCTTGTCCCGGGTACGACGTTAAACTGCCCACTGTATTTTTTAACTAATTTAAGGAGAGGAATGAAACTTATTACCCGGGACACTGATTATGCTTTACGAGCTGTCTGTTTTATCGCAAAAAGTGAGAAAACAATCGTTTCTGTGGAGGAGCTAGTTGAAAAGTTGAGTATCCCCAGGTCTTTTTTAAGAAAAATACTGCAGGTATTAAATAGAAAAAGGATACTTAGATCATATAAGGGTTCAGGAGGCGGTTTTGTTCTAGCTAAGCCGGCAAATAGAGTGTTTCTTATTGATCTTATCAGGATATTTCAAGGCCCACTAGTTTTGAGTGAATGTTTTTTAAAAAAAATGCTTTGTCCGAATATCAAAATTTGCCCTCTTAGGAAGAAATTGGATAAAATTGAAAAATTCGTGATAAAAGAACTGTCTTCGATTACAATCACATCGTTATCGGCGCATAAAACATGATTAATGAAAAATGCCCCGGACAGGATAGGCGTAATATTAAGGTAGAGAATTTAACTTGTCCTGCTTGTGGTTATACAGTGGAGATTTTTTCTGATGAAATAAAAGTCAAATGCCCGGGATGCGGGAAATTTGCCTGCCGGGCCCGGCTGCCGTCTTGTGTTGATTGGTGTAAATCAGCCAAGGCGTGTATGGGTGAGAAATAATTGTTAATCAAAAAGCAATATTGAGTTATAATATGCCCATGGAGAAAAAAGGAAATTTGCTGGAGATTAAAAACCTGACTGTTGAAGCTGCGGGAAGGGTTATCCTTAAAGATGTAATTTTAAGTATTCCCAGAGGTGAGGTGGCAATTCTTTTCGGGCCTAATGGCAGCGGAAAGTCCACTTTGATTAAGGCGATTATGGGTTTTAGCGGGTATAATATTACAGGTGGTGAGATTATTTTTGCTGGGCAGAAAATCAATAGCATGAGCATAGAGCAAAGAGTTAAGCTGGGGATTGGTTTAATGTATCAGCATCCTCCTAAAATCCGGGGTGTGAAGCTGGAACAAGTTGCCCGGTTTTTGTCTCGTGATACAAAAAAGATTAAAGAGCTGAGCAATGAATTATCTTTGTCAGAGCATTTAAGCAGGGATCTTAATCTTGATTTTTCCGGGGGTGAGATGAAGCGCTCGGAATTATTCCAAATTATCCTGCAGGATCCTCAGCTTTTGTTACTGGATGAGCCGGAATCCGGAGTTGATCTGGAAAATATCTCAACCATGGGCAGTGTTTTAAATGAATATTTAAAAAAAGAAGGCAAGTCTGCGTTAATCATTACTCATACCGGATATATTTTGGATTATATAAAAGCAAAAAGAGGCTGTGTAATGATTGGTGGTAAATTATGGTGTGTGGGGAATCCCAAAGAGATGTTTGGCGAAATCAGAAAATTCGGTTATGAGAAATGTAAGGAGTGCCATGAGCCGCAAAGAATTGGATAATTTTGAACCGGCGGATAAGGAAGTTATTGCTTCTGCTGGTATTGATTTAGAAGAGAAAATGCGTTCGGCGAGTTTCCTGCAGCAGGATGCTCAGACGTGTTTTTCCCGCAGCCTGATTGACGGCGTAGAAATATTAAGGATAGAAGATGCCTTAAAAGAATATCCTGAAGCTGAGGAATACTACGGTAGTTCTTTTAAGTTGCTCGGCCGCGAATACCCGCAGGATACTGAAGGTGGATATTTTATTCGTGTTAAAAAAGGAAAGACCATTGAATTGCCTATTCAGGCCTGCCTATTTCTTAAGGCGGAGGGGTTTAAGCAGAGAGTCCATAATTTAATTATCATAGAAGAGGGTGCCAAAGTACATCTTATTACCGGATGCTCTGCAGCGAAATCTGCGGACGAAGGTTTTCATCTGGGGATTTCAGAATTTTTTATCCATAAAGGCGGATATTTGAATTTTACAATGATTCATTCCTGGAAAGAAGATATTTCAGTTAAGCCGATCAGTATTGCTTTAGTAGAAGAAAGGGCGACTTTTGTTTCTAACTATGTCTGTTTGCGGCCTGTAAGAGATATTACTATGTATCCTACGGCAGTATTACAGGGTGAAGCCAGCCGCGCCAGCTTTAATTCGTTAATTTTATCCCATCCCGGGTCTTTACAGGATATTGGCTCAAGAGTTATTTTGCGGGCTAAAAACACACAGGCAGAAATTATTGCCCGCGCTGTAAGCCTGGGAGGCAAAGTTATTTCCCGCGGCCACCTGAAGGCAGAAAGTAAGGACGTTAAGGCACATCTTGAATGTCGTGGTTTAATCTTGTCAGAAAAAGGAATAATTCATGCTATTCCGGAGATGGAATCAGAATATCGCGATGTGGATATGTCCCATGAAGCAGCCATTGGTAAGATTAATAAGGATGAGATAGAGTATTTAATGAGCCGCGGGCTTAGCGCAACAGAGGCGCAATCTATTATTGTCAGGGGTTTTATGGATGTTAATGTTTTGGCATTGCCGGAAATGCTAAAAAAAGAAATTGCTCATCTGGAAGAAAATACACTAGGGAAAAGTTTTTAATGGAAGAATTAAGAGCAAAATTAATAGAGAGAATCAGTAGGACTCCTTCGGTTGAAAGTTTTCGTTTCAGCCTGCCTGAAAAAGTTAATTTTCTCCCGGGCCAGTTCCTGCAGGTTATTTTTGACGAAGGCAACAGGGAAAATAAGGAGCTGAATAAATATTTATCCTTATCTTCTTCTCCGCTAAAAGATTATATAGAGTTCACCAAAAGGATCAGCAAGTCTATTTTTTCCCAGAGGCTGCTGAATTTAAAACCTGGCGATGAAGTTTTGCTGAAAATGCCTTTAGGCAGCTGCGTTTTTAAAGAAGAATACCAAAAGATTGCCTTTTTAATCGGTGGCATTGGGATTACGCCGGTGATTTCCATTGTTGAATATATCATTGATAAAAAGCTTGATACCGATGTTTTTCTCCTTTATTCTAACCGCACGGAAAATGAGATTGCTTTTAAAAAAGAGTTTGATCGCTGGCAGGCAATAAACAAAAAAATTAAGGTATTTTATACTGTTACTGATTGCCAGCCGAAAGATAAAACCTGTATGTTCGGTTTTATCGAGAAGGACTTAATCAAACAATTGGCTTATGATCTAAAAGAAAGAACTGTATTTATTTTTGGCCCTCCCGGCATGGTGGATACGATTTGCAGTATTACTTTGGGGCTGGAATGCAGCAGAGAGAATATCAAAACGGAAAAGTTTCTGGGGTATTAAAGAAAGGTTGGACTGATATGAGCTCAATTAAAGATTTATTTCAGACAGCAGATTGGAAAGCTGAGAAGCATGTACCGGTAATCGAAGCAGCGGATAAAGTTAAAAAAGGCAGTGCGGTTTCAGTTACCCTGACTGTAGGCAAAGAAATACCGCATCCTAATACTACCGAGCATCATATTCGCTGGATTACGCTTTTCTTTCATCCTAAGGACGAAAAGTTTCCTTATCAAATTGCCAGGTTTGAATTCAGCGCCCACGGCGAAAGTGTCCAGGCGCCTAATACCAGCACTATTTATACTCAGCCTTCAGTAGTTTGCAGTTTTAAAACCGAAAAACCAGGCACGCTTTTAGCTTCTTCATATTGCAATATACACGGGCTTTGGGAAAGCAGCAAAGAATTAAGCGTGGAGTGATATGATAGATAATCAGTTAAAAAAACAAGTTCTCCTGATACAGCAGAATGAAATCACGGAATTTGAGATTTACCATCGCTTGGCAAAAATCGTCAAAAATAAACAACAGGCAGAGATTCTTGAGCAGATTTCTTGCGAAGAATTATCGCATTATGACTTCTGGAAGCAGTTTAGCGCCATCGATGTTCCAAAAAATAATTTTAAAATTTGGTTTTATTTTCTAATCGCCAAAATATTCGGCCTGACCTTTGGTTTGAAGTTGATGGAGAATGGGGAAGCCAATGCTCAGGATGTTTACGCTGGTTTAAGAGAATTATCCCCGGAAGTAGAAAAAGTAATCAGTGATGAAGAAGCGCATGAGTATGAGCTCCTTGGCTTAATTGATGAGGAGCGCTTAAAATATGCCAGTTCTGTTGTTTTGGGGTTAAATGATGCTTTGGTAGAATTAACCGGAGCCCTGGTTGGTTTTACTCTGGCACTGCAGAATACAAGACTGGTGGGGATTGTTGGTTTAATTACCGGTATTGCTGCCTCTTTATCTATGGCAGCTTCAGAATATTTATCAACAAAACAGGAAGATACCGGGAAGAACCCGTTGAAGGCAAGCATTTATACCGGCATTGCTTATGTGGGAACAGTAATAGCTTTAATTTTGCCATATTTATTGCTTAAGAATATCTATCTTTGTTTAGCCATGGTAATTGCAGTTGCGCTTTCGGTAATTTTCATCTTTACCTATTATATTTCCGTAGCCAAAGGCCTTAATTTCAAAAAGAGATTTATGGAAATGGCCGGAATAAGCCTGGGGGTGGCAGTAATTAATTTTGCTATTGGCCTGATAATCAGGAATGTTTTTAAAATTGAAGTTTAAGGAGTAAAAAATGACACGGGCAATAAAGTTTAAAGGTAGCCCCCTGACTTTGGTAGGCAGGAATTTAAAGGTAGGAGCAATAGCGTCTGATTTTAGAGTTAGCGCGCAGGATTTAAAAGAAGTCAGGCTCTCTGATTTTAAGGATAAAATTAAAATTTTAACCTCTTTCCCGTCTTTAGATACTCCGGTTTGCGACCTGCAGGTAAAAGAATTCAATAAAAAAGCTGCTGGTATTGCTACGGATGTAGTGATTGTCGGAATAAGCAAGGACCTTCCTTTTGCCCAGCAGAGATTCTGTGAGACCTTCGAAATTAAAAATGTTACTGTTGTTTCCGACTATAAGCAATCATCTTTCGGGATAAATTACGGCCTTTTGATTAAAGAATTGAACCTGCTGGCGCGCAGCGTATTAATTCTTGATAAAAACAATGTTATAAGGTATATTCAGGTTGTCGAGGAATTGACTAAGCAGCCGGACTATGCGGCAGTTTTAAGTAAGCTCGATGAAGTAATAAAAACGCCTGCTTTAGTTGTAAGCGGCGATTTGCCCGGGCATTGCAAGCCCTGTGAAGGCGGGGCATTACCGTTAGCAAAAGAAAAAATAGAAGAATTAATTGCCAAGGCCAATGGCTGGGAAGTAATCGAAGACAAAAAAATCACTAAAGAATTTAATTTCAAGGATTTTCAGGAAGCAAAATATTTTCTTGATTTAGTTTCTCTGATTGCTGAAGAGCAAAATCACCATCCGAATTTCACCTTGGTATACAATAGATTAAAAATTACCTGCACTACACACGCGATCGGCGGTTTATCGGAGAATGATTTTATTATCGCCCGGATTATAGAAGAATTGAATGGTTAAAAGCCATTTTAAAAAGGAGGAGTAAGATGATGGGGAAAATGGGGTATTTGTTTGCAATTGCGCCTGCTGCGATATTTTTGGCAATCAGTTTTTTTGTGATGCTTGCTGCTAACAAAGCAGATGCCAAAGGCCTGAAAACTTTCGGGATTGTTATCGCAGTTATGCTTTGGCTTAGCGCAGCTTTTGTTTTAACAGCAGGAATCACAGGCCGCTGTCCGATGATGAAAGCGATGAAAAATTGCATGATGGATAAAGATATGATGCGGCAGGGCGCACCAATGATCATGCCTGAAAAGAAATAAGAGGAGAAGCGTTATGGCAGGTTTCGAGATTAAAAAAGGTATTTATTGGGTAGGGGCAGTGGACTGGAATATCCGTAATTTCCATGGGCACACCTACACAACAAATAGGGGTACGACCTATAATTCTTACCTGATCGTTGATGATAAAATTACTTTAGTCGATGCAGTATATACGCCGTTTGCCGATGAGTTAATTGAAAAAATTAGAGAAATCGTGCCTGTGGAAAAAATTGATTATATTGTGGTTAATCATATTGAAACAGACCACAGCGGCGCATTGCCTGCCTTGCTAAAAATTTGCCCCA
>JALOQJ010000002.1 GCA_025453445.1 Candidatus Omnitrophota bacterium | reverse complement strand
GATATTTTTACAAGCCTTTCAGGAATACCGCCTGATTTACATAAGAAAATACATGAGATGCAGCAGAAATTAGGACAAAAAAAGGAGAAAGGATTTACTGAAGATGTGGTTGCGTTTGCCGGTATCCCGAAATTACCGGACTTTTTTTCCGAAAGCCGCTACCGCTGGACACCGGGGAAAGAAGGCCGGCAGATTGAGGACACGGAAAACCCGTCGATCTTCTTCATTCAGGACGGCAAAGGCGGCTGGACGACCTTCAGCGGCGGGCTGCCGGTTCCCAGAGATAAGAAAGCCTTGCTGGCAGAGGCGGAAAAACAACTCAAGTTGATAGGGACAAAAAAGGCGTTTCCTGAAGGTATCGGGCTCACACCAGATTTGGTGAAAGAGCCGGTGGTTGTCGAGTTTATTTTTGCAAAGAAAGTCCTTATTCACCCGAAAGACCTCGCGCTTTTGGCCGGTCTGATATTAAAAGAAAAAAATCATCGGGTTAAACCTTCGCAAGAAGAATTATATGCTACCCGAGTGGCTGATCAGGATGGGCCGCTTTATTCGGCCGATGTCTGGGCGCAGTTCAGAAAAACTGTGGGCGATGAAAAAGCGCAAGACGTCGAAGATTTCATTAAGGTTTTTGTTATCAAGCTGTCTGAAAAAGATCCGTGGGAAGGATTTGGTTGGGGGGACCTCAAGGAACCCGGTTCCGATCGTGAAAGGGATGCATTGCGGATGGCCGCGTATGAAATGAAACAGAAGCTGATTGCGGCCTGCAATGAGCGGCTACAGAAGATGTTTGCTTTAAATACGACTTGTTTATGTTACAGGCCGGAATTTGTTTTCCATGAAGACAATTGGGACAAAGACGATCAATATGTTAAAGAGCAGGATTATGTCGGGATAGAAGCGATCAATAAAAGACTCGGCTGGCGTCAAACACGCAATAATTTCCCTGGCATTTGGCTGTCCGCCGGGCCGGTGGCATTTTATTGTTTTGAACATGGTTGGCTCGGGACGAACGCGCACTTCTATGATCATGGGGGGGAAGGTTTGCCGCAGAGCTGGCATTGGATAATTCATTACTTGAGTCAGCTCGTCATCAAGGCGCTTTTCGAAAACCCAAGAAAAGCATTGGCAGATATTCTTCGCGATGAAGAAGCTAGGCATTGGGTCGGCGGTTCAAAAGAAGAGTTCCGCGCCTTTGTCCGGAAATATTTTTCGCCGGAAGCAGGGATCAATGCTGAAGAGGTTTTTGCCGCGGTTAAAGAATATCGCGCACGGTGCATTACTTTTAGTATCGGGAGGAAATTTAGAGAACTCCTGCCGGAAGCATCCGAAAAAAACATTGCGGTTGATGTGCAATATTCTGACCTCACAGAAATCGCTTTTATCAAAATATCGCCATGCGATAAGGCCGTAGATGATGAGTCCCTGCCGTTCAGGTTTAACACCGAGATCGTTTGGCCGGTCAAGCAGGTCGAATATTTCAAAGATAACGATAAAGAAGCGTTGATCATGTTCTTGAATATTCTGGCAAAAGAGCAAGAACGTTGCTTGAAAAGCGGCCGGTCTTTTGATCCGGAAATATTTTTTAATACCCTCAAGCAAAAAGGGGAGCAAATGGTTGATTGCGGTTTTGATTATTCAAAACCTGAAGAGGTTTGGTCGGCTTTTCTGGGGACAAAAATAAGAGGGCTTAATGTCACATGGGAAGAGTTCAAACAAAGGATCGAAAGCGTGGCCAGTTTTGACCGGCGATATCCCGGGTATTTCCAACAACTATTTACCAAAGTCAAGAATCTTGGGTTAACAGCGATTGACGTGAGCGCCACCGGCATCCGGCAATTGGACGTGAAAGATGTTAACCAAGGTGTTTTAGAAAGCCACTTGCACCGTTTGACCGAGATCAGAGAGATAGTTGATAGCCTTGCATGGCTTGATGAATTTAAAAACAATAAGGCCTTTACTCTTCGGAACCTTTATTTCCAGTTCAAGCAGAGAGTGGCGGTTGCGAACGGTCAAATCAAGGCCGGCCAAAGGTTCCATGTTGATTTTCCGTCGGAAGATGAAATGAAGAAAAAATTATGGCTGCCGGAAAATCGGAAAGTGCTATATCAGACCATTTTTGTTCTGCTCAAAGATCGGCTTTGCGACAAATCTATTGCCGAAAAAGGCATTTTGCTTATGCGCGATCTGATTGTTAGTGACGTAATTTCGGACGAGGCTCTATTTGCCCAAATGCGTTCCAGGGATATCGAAGACAAGATCGAGGCGTTCAAGAATTTTTACGAAGACTACAAGAATCACTTGCCGAATTCCGTCGGGATAAAAATCGCCCAGATCAAAGCCCTGACCAAAGCGATCGAGGATTTGGCGTCGGAAGTTTATAAGGAGATCGCCAAGGCGCGGGTAGTCAAGCGACAGGGTGAGGATGAGAGCTACCGACTTGGGCCTCAAGGGTTCTTAAGCGTTTTTCGCGGCCGGGCGGGAATGATCGACTGTTCTTTTGACAGCGCAAGTGCTTATACGCGGGCGATGCATGAAGACACCATTTATTATTTCGTTTACAAGGGCAAAGAACTGAAAGGCTATGTCGGCCTCATGCTGGCAAAAACGGAAGGTGGGGCAAAAATTCTGACGATCGACACGGTGAATTCACCTTCTCTCGATGGAAAAGAGCTTTTAACGAATTTGTTCAAGGCCTTAAACCTTTTAGCCAGAGAATTGGGTTGCGTTGGGATCGCGTTGCCCAAAGATGTTGGGCCATCGTTCAATTTTAATAATGAAAATACGATACCTGAAATGGTTGTTTACCGAAAGGCTGCAACTATTACTGTTAAACCGCTGCATGAAGAGACCTGGGCGTATTTTACCCAAATGTTCGGCGAAGATAAATATAACAGCATTGAAGAAGGCGAGTTTAAATTGCTGCCAATAGACCTGCCTGCAGGATTTGATCCTGCACGCTACCGTTGGACACCGGGCAAAGAAGGTCAGCAGATTGAAGATATCCAAAATCCGTCGATTTTCTTTATCCAGGACGGCAAAGGCGGCTGGATGACCTTTAGCGGCGGGCTGAGGCCAAATTTTCTGGGAGCGGGACAGTTCCGCGGTAGAATCAGAAACCCGCTTTACGGAGAACCTATGACCGGCTGGCTTTTTGCCGATGGGAGCGGGGCGGAAAATATAGTAGGGAAATCACCAGATACTTTAGAAGATGTCCTTAGGGGTTTTAGGAGTGCTTGTCCCAAGACCGCCCATAATACATTATTACGTTTGCTAGATAGGTATAGAACAACGCTTATCCCTGCGCAATACAGTCCAGTCGTCTTTACCAAGGCGCAACTAATTGAAAAACTGCGGAAGAATGAACCGGTTATCTCATTGAATATCCCTAAAATAGAATTGCCTGTTTTAGGGACACTTGATTTAACAAATTTAAATAATGTTTCTGCATATGCTTTCTATAACGGCTCTGCCAGGCTAGCGCGGGATATACAAATAGCGCATATGCTGGGAATAATTCATATATATAGAATAGGAATGGGGGGTGACTTAAGCCCAAACTTTGTCCGTAAGGCGCTAAAAGATAAAATAAGCAGGATGAAGGCAATAGAGATGCCCTGGATGGACTTGGCATTGCTGGAATTTTCCCTACTGGTTAAAGATGCGCAGGTTTATTGTGGTAATGACGGCCAGATCCGCTTCTACGAAGAAACCTTCGGCGAGAGGATTAAAAAGATGCACCTGGGCAATATCTACTCTGCCTTGCCTAAAGAGCTTAAAGAAGAACTTCACTGGGGCATGCTTAGGCTTAACTACAAGGATGCAATCTTATTATTAAGGAAGATCTCTTCAAAACTGGCAAATAATACCCCCATAATAATAGATGGTGATGTCTTTACCAGGCCCATGCTTTGTGGTTTTGCGGGCTTTAAAATGCTTATTGAGGAAATGCAGAAAGCAGGAATTCTATTTTATAGTGGCAAAGATCGCTTTGATTGTTTATTATGCATTACCGAAGATGTTAGGCGTAGTATGGGTTGGTATTTTAGCCCACTGATAATGAGCTTATTAGAGAATGTGGCTATAAGTAGGGTTCCTCGGGCAGATGAGTTAGCGCTACTAGGCTATGTAGTAGAAGAGGCTTGGAAAATACTAGGCAAAGATGATTATGAGAAGCTTCTAGAGCTTCTGGAGGCAGATAAGCTAATCCCAAGCGAGGAAGAATTGTTAAGAGGTTTTATAACTAAAATAAAACAATCAATTAAAAATAGGGATAGCGATCGTTTTTCCGGCGGCGCGGGCGGGAACCATAAAGGCATCGGCGAAGTTTGCACAATGCTGGGCGTAGCTTGTCTTGGCGCGGTAATCGGTGCAATAATCCTGCCTTCATTTGCCTCTGCCGTAAGTAGCGGAGGTTTAAACCTCCGCTACAATGTGGATATCTTTGGCGCCTTGGGGCAGGTTTTAACTGCTGGGAATATCCTCGCTCAGCCGGTGGTTGTTTTTATAATCCTGCTTGTCGCCTTCTTATATTTTATCTATAACAAAAATAAGCTATCCGTAGTATCTTGTTATGCAATGAGTTGTAACTTAAATAATCGTCCCCAATATCTAGCTCACCCCTTAGTTAATTCATTAAAACAGGCATTCGCTCAAGATATTCCACAGGAGGCTTCAGGTAGCAATAAGCGATTTAGTCCTGATACCGGCCCTTGGCTAGAGCAAGGCTTACCGGGACTGGGGGCAGTGGGGCCGATAGATACAAGAGGTAAAAAAGGGAAGAGGAATTCAGTTTATATCGGTGCAAGAATTAAAAATGGCAGGTTAAAAGGAGGTAAATATGTAGGGAGTTGTCTGTTTGTGGTGAAACCCTACATTTTACAGAAATATCCCAATTGCATTATCGCTGATGTTGAAGTAGGCCAAGCAGGTTGTTTGTCAATTGCCGGTTTTATGCTTAAGCAAAACCTGCTATCAAACGCAAAGGGTTTACTGATTGAGTTTAGAAACCGCAAGCCGGTTAAGATTTATAATAATCGTGGGCAAGCAGTACCTTTCTGGGGTGATGAAGATGCAAAAAATGCCCTTTATGTCAATGCCAAAATTGTTAATGGCAAATTAAATAAAGGCGATTTTGTGGAAGCCTTTCCCAAAAAAGCGCCGGATGGCCTGTTTAAAAAATTCCCTAACTGCGTAATGAAAAATTGCGCAACAAATTCCAGAGGCGGGTTTATGTTAGCCGGACAAAATTTCTGGGATAGTAAAACAGGGTTTGAGAATAAACAGGGTTTGACCGCCTACTTTAGAAATAATGAGTTAATAGCTTTGTACGATAAGCAAGGAAAGGTAATCTATAAGAAAGAAAGAAGAGGTCCGTATCCGCAGAAGTCTATTTACATTAATGCAGCGATTCATAGAGGAAAGCGAGTTGGAGGAAAGTGTATTGGCATCTATCCCGTTGGAGTTCCAAAAACAATCTTAGAAAAAAATCCTGACTGTATCATTGTGAACGCCAATGTGAATAAAGGTAAAAGATTGAAGGTTGCAAAAACAATAGATATTGAAATTAAAAAGGCGCATCCTTTTGAAAGAGGACTTACTCTGGTGGTTAAAGCGAAAGCGCTGCAAGGCGTATATAATAAAAATGGCAGATTTATTTACCAGAGGCCGGATATCTTATCTAAAAAGATGAAAATTTTTATTGGCGCCAAGATTGAAAAAGGAAAACGCAAGGGCGGTAGGCTGGTTGGAGAATTTAACACGCGTATTGAAATCCGTATTTGGCGTAAATACCCTGACGCAGTTATCGAGATTGATCAGTTAAACAAGAGAGGCGCTTTGAATTTAGCAGGAGAGATGATTTGGAATTCCTGTATTGAATTGAAAAACGCCAGAGACATTGTTCTCCTTAAAGAAAAGGGAAAGATCGTAAAAGCTTATAATAGAGAAGGAAAAGAAATTTACAGAAGATTGGATGAAACGGGCCGAAATGCTATTTATCTAAATGCCTGTATCAAAAATGGCAAACGTGTTGGCGGCAAATGGATCGGGACTTATCCTAAAGGTGTATTTGATAGGATTATCGGAAAACACAAGGATTTCATTGTATGTAATGCCGAACTGGACCACCGCGGAGGTTTTTCAATGCTGCGTAAAACCCAATGGGCAAAATTACCCGGCCATGAAAACGAAAAAGGCATAACCATAGTTGCTAAAGGTAGAGCCGCGGTTGAGGCTTACGATGCAACAGGGAATAAAATATATACTCCGGGAATCGAGGAAAACGCGGTTTATATTAATGCGCAATTTAAAGGGAGCGACTTTATTAGCGGCAAACTAATCGGCGCTTATCCCTCTGGCCTTCCTAAGGTTATTTTGTCCAAATATCCTGATTGTGTAGTTAGAAATGTTTTCGGACAGCCGAGGCGATTTGTATGTCTTGGAGGCTTCCTTTTAAAAATTAGTATCCCTAATCATGATAATGGGATAACCGTTGTTTTTAAAGGAGGCATACCGGTAAAGCTATATAACGGCCAAGGGCAAGTTATGCCATTTTGGGGAGATAGGGATTCTGAAAGAGCCCTGTATATTAATACACAAATTGAACAAGGAAGATTGAAGGGGGGGGCTTTTGTGAGAAGTTTCCCGGACAACGCACCTTTAGACACTATCAAAGAATTTTCTGATTATGTTTTAATAAACTGTAGCTTAGATCAAGAGGGATGTTTTTACTTTGGGAGAAAAAATCCCTGGTTTAGGCGAAGAGACCTTATGAAGACAAGTGGCATAACCGTAGTTTTTCAGCGAGGAGAACTATCCGTTGCTTTTGATAAAGACGGAAATCCTATATATGAGACAGAAGATTATAAAGATAAAGCTATGCAGAATAAGTTTAAGGAATTACTGGATAGCGGCGCTGTCGAAAGGTTCCTTGACAATTTTGGCCTTCAAGGAACATTCCGGATGCTTTTAAGAATCTATAATTTTACACCGGTTATTCTAAAAAAGCGTCTTTTTGATCTTACCAGTTATTTAGGAAAAGAACGATTGGCCCGGATTACCTCTTTCGCCGGACAGCATTTTTCTTTTATTGGCCTGCGTGGGGTGTCTTTTATTGCAAAGCTGCCTTTGGATAATATCGATATACTTGCGGATGAGATTATCCGCAATGTTTATAAGGACATTGTTGAGGATTATCATTTTCTTGATAAAGTATTTAAGGAAAGTAAAAATACAGCTAACAGCTTAGTTCTGCGAAAAGCTTATCAAAAAGTCTATGATTATTATAAAGAAATAGGTAGATTTAGAATCAAGTGGCTTAACGAAGCAGCCTTGACCCTCAAGTTTTATCAGAAAATAGGGATTAAATTCCTCATTGATGTAAAAAAAGCGGTTCTTGCCGATCAACCAGGGTTAGGAAAAACAATTCAGGCGATTTTAGCCGCATTAAATATTAATAATGGCCGGGGAGCAGAAAAAACGCTGATTATTTGTCCGAAGCCAGCCAAGGGCCTTTGGCGAAGGGAGATTCAAGAGAAGACACTGCTGGGGCCGCAGGCTGCCGTTATCATTAATAACCGTTGGGGGCTGCTACTAAAGAAGAAACGTATAGAAAAGGCTCGTTTTATCATTGTCAATTATGAGGCGCTTATAGGGGAACATAACAAGCTGAGAGAAAAGCTTAAACAGATAGGATTCGGCTGTATCATCCTTGATGAGGCTCATCGCATCCGCAATGAATCTCTTCAGACAGAAGCCATCCGTGATTTGGACGCAGAATATAAGTTTTTAGTAACCGGAACACCGCTTGTCGGCCGGAAGGTCTCAAAGATGTTCAATCTCCTGAATTGGCTGTATCCAGATGTGTATAGTAATAAGGCAGCCTTTGGATGGAAATACGGGAGAAATGCCAAAGCAATGAGGCAATTAGGTGTGGATCTTCGGCCTTTTGTCCTTCGCAGGTACAAAAAAGATGTGCTTGATCTTCCGCCTATTAAATATGTCTCTGTCTCTACGCCGCTTGGTCAGGCACAGCGTAAAGTATATAACCGCATTAGGGATAATTTCGTTCGTTGGCTAAAAGTTTTCAGCACGCATCAAGTTCTTTCTTTGCCAATTGTTATGACCAAAATGGGCAAGCTCAAACAAGCTGCGATTGCCACTAATTTAGTTGAAAATACAATTATGTTTAATGACGGGGAAAAGGCCAGTCATTCAAGTAAATTCGATAAGTTAGAAGAGCTGGTTGAAAATATTACCAGGCAAGGAGAAAAGGTTGTTATCTTTACAAGTTACCGTGATGTCGTGCGTAAATTGAGAAAGCGTTTGAAGTCATACGGTGTAAATTACCTTATCGGCGGCATGTCATCAAAATCCCTTGAGAGGGAAATCGCCGGTTTTCAAACAAATCCGGAATGCAAAGTTCTTGTCTGCACCATACAGACCGGTGGGGAGTCTATTGCATTAACGGCTGCCAATCATATTATTTTTGTTGATAAGCCATGGACGATACAAACCTTTGAGCAGGCTGTTGACCGCTTATATCGGTTAGGGCAAAAGCGCGAAGTGATCGTCTATAGCCTCATTGCGGGAGATACAATCGATGAATATATTGAGGATCTTCTGCATCAAGGGGACCTAATATTTAAGTTAGCATTAGAAGATGATCCAAGCATTGCCGAATTAGACGAAGAGCTTATCAAAAAGGTTTTAGAAAAATTGCATTATTCCCAAGATATCATTGAAAAAATGAAGGCTTTGAGGATTAGGGCAGGGCAGGTTGCTTCTGATAAGAGAAGTCAGCAACTTACAGAAGCGCTTAGCCATGATTCAGCCATGCGCATCAGGTTTGATGGAAAGAATTTTTATGCGCAATTGGCCACTCAAGGCAATCAAGAGTTGATAGCCAGAAAACTAGAAACTGTATTTATGAATTCCACTAAAATTTCTGCCGAGGCAAAAAAATTAATCAAAGAATTCTTTGCTAAGCGGATTACTGAAGAAATATCAAATAACATCCCCATTAAAAAATCGATTGTCTGGGCATTGTTATCCGTTGTTCAGCCGCGCACCGCGGATATTGACTATCACGGCGAGATAGAAGTAAAGATGGAGGTGGCACGGTATATTCTCAATTTACTTATAACAGACGAAGGCATGTCCGCGCAGGATATATCCGCGGGGATTAAAGATGTAAGGTTATTTAGTAATGCCATGTACTTCCTGGATACGAACAATATCTTCAAAACGCTTTCATTGATAGGTATCTTAAAGAAACAATTTTATTATACAGGGAAACTTCTTTCCTATGATCCGCCTTTATCCATTTATCCGGCGGCAGGAAAATTGCAATATATTGATGAAAGGATTGTGGAGCATATTGCGCCGGAGCATACGAACCTGAAAGAAGAAATAGATCTTGATCGCCCATTTGAGTCCGAATGCAGGCGCTACCGGAAATTGAATCGTGATGAAGAAATCCGCCTTGCGCGAGAAGCCAAGAAGGGCAATATCGCTGCCGAAGCTGTTTTAGTCAACGCCAACAAGCACGGGATCATTCCTATTACGAAGCATATTCTTTATCGTGCGAAAATTCGTTTGGGAGATTGGATTTTTAAAGGGATAGATCTTGAAGATTCCTATCGTACAGGAGAACAAGAAATGCGCGCCCAAATAGTAGATTATTGCCAACGGTTTGAGTATGGGGAGTTTTGGGAATTTGTTGTTTCTTTTGTTTCTAAAGCGATAGGGAGAAACATCTATCTTTATGCCAAGGAGCATAGGCCGGAAAAAACTCCTGAAGTGCAGATTGAAGATGGAAATATTGTAAGCCTTTATGATGGTGAAACTCAACGGAGGGCAAGCAAGGCGAGGGTTAAGAGAAAGACAGCAGGCGCAGGATTAATACAAGAAGCGATTAACGTATTAAAAGAAAATGGATTTAGAGATGAAGAAGTAGACATTTTTCTTGCTTTTACGCAAGGGATCTCACCCCGAGAACTTTCCCAAAAGTACTCACTTTCCTGGCAGCATATCCAAGATATTATTGCAGCGGCCCAAAAAATATTGCAATCATCAAGCAGATTCTGCCGGTTATCCAAGAAAAATATACGGGGCACAAAGGGGTTCCTTGATACTCTTCTTATGTTTGGCGTAGCTTGCCTTGGTGCGGCAGTTGCCGCGGCGTTTCCTTATTTTTCCTCTGGCGCCTTGGCGCAGCTTGATGAATGGCTGCAAACTATCGGCCCGCCGACGCAGAATATTCAGATCGCTGCAATCACGCCATATGCAATATTGTTCGTCTTCGCGGTTACTGCGGCGATATTTGCAATTCGGAAATATTTCGTTTGGCAGAATAAATTACGATCCGTAACAAATGCGGACGGCTCGGTAAAGGCCAGCCAATGGGATGATCCGTCAGTCTATCTTCCTGTTAAAAGAGCCTATAAATCGGAAGTTCAGCTTAATATATTTTCTCCTGTCGGGGAACTTGTTGTAGCTGAACTCGATATGCGAAACAAAAAAAATATTAAAAAGATTGACGGATTTTTAGGGTTTCAGCTTAAATCAGGAAAGTATTATTTCCTATTTTTCAACCAGATTCCGGCGGCGCTGGTGTTTATTAGCGACAAGAAATTTGTTCCGGCGCTTAATAGAGTGGATCGAGAGGCTTTTTCTTTAATGTTGCTAGATGAATGGCCAAAAATAAACGAGATAGTCTACACTTCAAGAGTGGCATTTGATGCAAGTGCAAGATGGCACATATTTACAGAAAATCGGATTTCAGAAGTAAAACAGCGCATGAAGGGAAATAAATTGGCTGGAATTGAATTGATTGTAAGTGAAGAAAAATGCTGGGCATTGAAGATGGGGGAGGCGTTAAGAGCTATTTTCGGTAATGATATCATGTTTAATCCTAACATTGATTATGGCCAGGCCTTGAAGAGCAAACATAAACCGGAAGATCTTTTGAACCCGGGAGTATACGGCTTTATCAAGGAGCATAGCGGAAATTTTGAAAAGCTCTTACAAGAACTAAGAGATCTGAGGGAGCTTTCCTTACGTACTTTAAATAATATTTATCAAAAACTTGAGAAGAATGGCATAGGGTTTAAATTTGACAAAGTTGTTTTGCATTTTTCTGTTAATTCTGAAGAAATTGTAGGTGTCGGAAAAAAAGTTTTACCGGACGGCGCTTATGAACATGCTGTTTTATTGAACGTTTGTGAATTTTTGAAAGATCCGGAAATGAAGGGTGAGGCTGTGATAGAAGCGATGTTATGGCATGAAGCCGGGCACAAAATATTTGAGGATCCCATCCGTGCGCTTTGCTCTGATCAAGGAGAGCTGGCGAGAGCGATGACAGAAGGGATGGACCACCCGTATATCTGCGGCCTGAATTTTGATTTCGAGAGATATGAGCGGTTATCCGGTGAGCATGTAGCGGCTGTTGAGGAATCAATCGCGAATTGGATTGTGTTTGCGCTTAAAGATGAAGAAGTTTCAAGGAAGCTGCTGCAAATACAAATGAAAAGAGTACTTAAGGTCGTGAAATCTCAACCCGCAGATTCAGCCAACGGGTATAACCTGGCACATTTTGTCGCTTTTGCTGAATTTATAAGCGCAGAGGATGAAAATATAGAAGCCATCAGGTCTTTATTAGGCGAAGAAGAGCAGGCTTTCGTGTTTGATTTGAAGGTTTTTTTGGCGGAATTAAGTTTGCCAGATGTTGCATCCGCTCGTCGAGCTTCGATACGGAAACAGCAAACTCCTCGTTCGGCTGCTATCGAATATCTTCAAAAGGAGGAGGCGAAGGAGGCGGCGAATTATACGAACAAATCCTATAATCCAGGCTTGTTCGAAGGAGGCCTTTATTTTGACGGCCAGAGAATCCGGGCAGAAGAAGAAAGCTGCGATATCTACTTCAAGTTTGCAGAACTTCTTTATTCAACGCCGGACGCAGAAACTTTCAGAATGAAAATGATCGAAGCCTTGAGAAGAGGGGTTATTTTTGTTTTTGCCGATCGGGACGACGGAATACTCTTCACTCCTAACAGCATAGTATGGGAAATCAGTAAATATTATGTGAGTCACTGGAGTCCCGACGGGTTATCTACGTTGGAGCACGTACTTTTTGACATGAACCAATATTTCCAAGAAAATGTTAAGATGCCTCGCAGTGGAGACAAAGCGGCCGAAGAGCCGTTGAGTGAACATTATAAAACATTAGGGCTTACTGAAAAGGCTTCAATAGAACAAGTCAGGAAAGCCTACAGGAGACTCGCTCTTAAATATCATCCGAGTAAGAATAACAGGGAGGACGCGAAAGCAAGATTTGAAGCTGTGGCCGCGGCTTACTATGCCATTGATGATAAATTATATAGCTACGAACAAGGTAAACAAAACAAGGCTTTTGTTATAACGGAAGTTTTGCTGGCCGTGCCCACGCTTAGCGCAATTTTCCTAACCTACGCGGTTAGAAATGGTGCTGGCGCCTTGGCGCAGGCCCAACCTACCGGCCCTCCAGGGCATTCAAAGGAATATATTTTTAGCTTAGCCTTATGTATAGTGATAGTTTTGATATTCTCCACTTCATTTTATTTATTGCATAGATTTTTAAAAATACGCCGCGGCAAAGATTTGATACAGAAAATATTAAATGCCCCTGATAACGTAGAAAGATTTTACCAGGCAAAAAATAGCGGAGAGCTTTTTAAAGTTTTCCCGGAAATAAAGAAGATATCTTCTAGATTGCTTTGTGTTGAAACTTATTTAAGGCTGCTGCGTTTTAATTCCAAAGATAGGGAATGGTTTAATGATTATGGCCTAGACAGTTCTTTAGTAGGATTGTTTTGGTCCATGGTTTTACGCGAAGTAATGGTAGGAAAAAATTTCTATTATATCTGGTTTTTGGCTTTACTTTTCCACGATAGTACAAGAATTAAGCCTATCTTACATAAATATGGTTTTAAAGAATACGGTAAATTTGTGTCTAAAGTTTTTGCCGATGCTAAGGAATCAGCAAACTTTTTTAATCCTGCGGAAGCTTGGCCCGGAAATGATAAAATTCATTTGGAACATAGCGAAGTACTTATGTTTAAAGGATTTTGCCAGTCGGTTGCCGCAGGTAAAATGACTAATCAGGGCTTAAGTTATGCCATAGCTATGCAAAATCCCGGTCTTCTTTTGAGGCGTGATCCTTTTGTAAAGGCTGTTAGCTTAGCTACAAATATATCTACTGTCGAAATTGCAAATTCCCTTTCAAGCTTCTTGAATACTATGGAGTCTGGATGGAGCTTATTCGATGATAAATTTTATCAACCTCTCAGGAATATACTTATTTTTGCAGAGAAATACTTAAAATCATTTGATGGACGTATAGGCATATTCATTTCTAATAGCGGGCAAGAAATTATTATCCGCTGCCAAGAGAAAGATGTATATATCCACTACGTCAGGGACAGTGATGATGGCCATGGTCAGGTGTATTCTTTATGGAATGTTCAAGCGATAAACAGGAAGGACCTTGATGGTTTTTCTATGATAGATTTTGACCATATCGATATTATAAAGGATGAAGATCTATTAGGAGATACACAACAGTGTTTACTACCGGAGCCGGCTAATTCCGAAACCTCAAACAGCTCGGCGCGGGAAAATCCCGCCAGCGCGGGCGCGGGCAAGCCGGCAGGCCCACCGGGTAAAGCTATAGTGAAAGTAGATGCTCCGGGCCAGTTGGTGGCAAAGGAAGGGCCTTCAAATATATCCGGTATATCTATTTGTATAGCAGCTGATGACCCGGTAGTAACCGGGCTTGATTCTACCGGCCGTCCGCACTTGCTTTCAATTGGCAAAGCGCCTTCATTAGAAGAAGCGGAATTCTTAAGGCCGATTTTAGAAGCCTTAGCGCCATTTAATAATGAGACGGGATGGGGCTTTCATGTATTAAGATTACCCGCTCCTGTTGGCAAGATTCAGTGGGATATTCTTTTTTGTATTGCCGGCAACCATCTTAACCGAGAAGTTATCTCTATACTAGGAGAAAATTTGCAGGGGCTTTTTAAAGTAGCTGGGACGTATGGTGCGCATTTATGGCGGCGAGAATCTTTTGTTACTGCACAGGATGTTTCGCGGAAAGATTTGCCTGAGGCTTGCCTTCGAACTCTTCTTAGAATAATTGAGGAATGCAGGACACTTGGCGCAATAGTGACAAAAAAGAAAGACGGCACCCCCAGCCAGTTAGAAAGATTGATTTCTTCCGGTAGCCGTAAATTACTCGTACCCACTTTTGAAACTGTTAAAAAAACCGGCACAGTAATTCTTGTGCCGCGGGAAATTAGGCCTAATGAAGGAAGGGTCGGGCTGTCTCTTGCTGTGGATAAACTTCTGAAATTTGCTAAAGAAAAAAATATCAAATTGGAAATTTATGTTGAGTCTAAGGCCGGATCCTTAAGCGGGATAAATGATGATTATTATGAAAGGCTCGGAGCGAAAATAGCAGCAGACAGGGAACAGTTGGATAAGATAGGAGAAGGAGCAGTTGAAGAGGGCAAAGAAGTTATAATTTTAAAAGTCAATGCACCTATGGATAATGAATTAGCCTATCTTGGGGCAGGTAAAATCCTGGCTAGTTATTTTAATTTTGCTTCTGATAAAGAGATGACTGAAAAGATCCTCAAGTCAAAAGTAAGCTGCCTTGCCTTAGAGGAAATTGAGGCAGACGCGCATACCTGCTTATTATTTAATCCAAATTTTATGGATTCTTGGGGGCTTAATATTATTCCTCACTGGATCAGCCGAATAAAAGTGCGCAAGGGGAAAACCCGCGTCTGTTTAGACGCAATGAATATTGTTTCCGGTATTGAGGCAGTTTTTCAGGCGTTGATTTATCTGAATGAGAACGAAGAGAGAGTTTCCGGCAGTGATGTTATAGGGGATGTTAAGCGCAGGGAAGGGATTTTACACATTAACATTATGCATTATAGTTATTCTCTGGATGATGAAAACCTTAAAGGAAAACACCTGTTGATTACCGGAGCAGGCACCGTTGGTTTGGCTGCCTGTGGAGCAGCGTTTTTCTTGGGCGCTACGGTTACGCTTACTGATCTATCCGAAAACTTGGATGATATCCGGGAGATATTTAGGGAAGAAATAGCTAGCGGCAGATTAGAGGTTCTCTCGGATTCCCAGCAGCGGAAGATAAAAGATGCCCTGATAAAGGCTGACGCAGTTGTCGGAGCGGCATCACTTCCCGGCAGGAAAGCGCCCGTTACCATCAATAAAGAATTAATTATAGAAATAAGTGATAGATCTCCCAAGCGCCGCGTATTTGTGGATGTAGCGATTAACGCCGGTGGAAATTTTGAATTTGTCAGGCCGGATAAAACTGTGGTTGTTGGGTTAGATGAAAAAGTAACTTCTTATGATAAACCGGTAAGAGTCGGTTATGGAGAGTCGATTTTCTACTTGATACCAAATATGCCTGCTCAACCGGGTAAAATTGCTCATTTGGCTTCAACCATGCTTGAAATAGCGATGCTTCCTTATTTGGAGCTTTTGATGTTGTATGGAACAGAAGGAGCTGTTTATAGGGACGCAGGATTCGCAGAAGGGATGAGTGTTATAAACGGAAGGTTTACTGATTTTCAGGCAGGGAAAGAATTAGGCATAAAGGCGATTGATGTTTATGAAGCATTGCAGAGTAAAACTCCACGCGGCGGCGCGGGCGGGGGCGGGTCTGTTCTCTACAATTTTCCTACCGGGCCGGTGTATAAGCTAATAAAGGGAATATGGTGGATGTCAAGAAAGATTGGTAAGGTTTGGTATTATTTGCCTAAAATTTTAAGACAGTGTTCGGCATTCATGACCTTAAAAGGAAGATTGGTTTGCCGGGAGAGAAAATGCCTGTTTTCAGTCGCTAATACTTCAGCGCCCGTCCATTCGGCGTATGCGGCGATAAATGCGTCCGCGGGTTTTAGGCCGGCAGATTCATATTTTATGCCTATCTCAAAAGGCACAAAGATATCTTCGTCAATAATAACAATCGGTATGACAATCTTTATGAATTCCGTGAAAATATTAGGAGGAATATTGCGTTTTACTTCGTTAATTATCAGCCGGGGGACATGGATGGTATGCCGCGGTGATGATTCTATGAGAATATTAAAAAGGATTTCCGAAGGTGGGTTCCTGACTAACCCTATCGCGCCCACAAATTCATTTGTATCAAGGACGAAATGCAAGCTTTTCCTCCCACAACTGTTCCCTAACTTTTCGCATCTTCGTGATTGCCTCTTCAAGAGTCATCCCTTTGAAAGGGGATGGAGTGTTGGCAGTAAGTTTGCGCAGTCTTTGCAAATGTTTTTTGGCTTCCCGGGCATTTTTATTCATAGTTTTTCACCTCACAATATAACCATACCACCTCCAACGATAAATGTCAAGTTGCTTTCCGGCTACAGCAGACCAGTGTTTGACAAAAACCTCCGCGGCGCGGGCGGGGGGCAGATAGGAAAACTGCACCAACAGAATCCGAAAATTATTCATATAGCATTTTATGCCACTGATTCCTGTGAAGTGAACTGTCCGATTTGTTTCCGGAGAAAAGCTTCGTGCTCCAAAAGAGAAATTACTTTTGAAGAAGCAAAGCGCATTATAGATAAATTAAAGGAACAAGGGATCAGGTCTATGGTTATCACCGGAGGAGACGCTTTGTTGATCCCCGATATTATTGAAATAATAAAATATATTTATGAGCAGAGAATTTTAGTTTGTCTGCAGATTTCTGGTGATCTGTTAGATGAAAATATAATTGATAAACTTGAACTTTATCTTGATACATTGTCTATCCCAATAGAAGGCTCTACTGAAGATGTCCACGTTGCTGTAAGAGGAGAGAGATCTAGGGCGCAATACAGAAATGTTTGGAAACTATTCTCAAGATTAATCAGGCGTAAATTTGTATTAGCTGTATCTACTGTGGCTACAAAAAAGAATATAGCTGATTTGCCTTTGTTGGGTCGACAGCTTGCCGATGCGGGTGTCGCCGAGTGGGGCATAAGGCAATATGTTACTGCTGGGAGAGTAGCGACTTCTGCTATTGCAAATGACTATTTTGTCAGCGACCAGGATTTTCAGGAAGTTACCCAGAGTCTTTTTAATTTGCCATACGTTGGTAGATTAAAAATAGCATGCCTAAAATCAGACGAAAGAAGTACCTGTGTTCTTGTAGATTTTCGCGGAGATATTATGATTCCCAAGGGAAATAAATATGCGGTAGTAGGGAATATTTTTAAAACCAGTATTACCGAAGCGCTTTCAAAATCAGGAATTTTTGATTTCACTAGATATTTTGAAAGATTCGTCAAAGATAGCGCCGTGGGACCAATGTTAAAGAATTCGGGCGGGGGCGCCAAAAAAGGCATCGGCGAAGTTTGCACAATGTTGGGTTTAATTTGTTTTGCTCTTGTAATCGGCGTAACAATCCTGCCTTTATTTGCCTCTGCCGCATGTAGCGGAGGTTTAAACCTCCGCTACAATGTGGATAACTTCGGCGCCTTGGGGCAAGTTGGAGAGTATATTTACAGGCTCGCTTATCCGGCGATTTTAATTTTACCTGTTACGATTTTTATTTGGGTGGCTTGCAGGGTTTGTAGGAACTCACTTAGCGGCAATAAATTCGTCCCACGGCAACTCAATATCCCTAAGGATTGCGCTCAAAAGGCCTTTGCTCAAGTCTTCGCCTTTGTGAAAAGGTACTACCGTAGAGCGGCCGTCAGGATGGCGAAAATAAATGTGGCTGCCTTTTTGGCGGATACGTTCAAAACCCAAGTGGGTCAAAATGCGGATGGCTTCGGTTGGCCTAAGGGGAGTGAGCCTCGACATCAATTAACTTCAACTTCTTGCAGCCCGACAAATTCTAAAGACGGAATTTTAGGATTTTCTACCTCTAAGCAGAGCTGGATCGCCTCTTTAATTCGTTCAAGTAAAGTTGGCATATTCTTAGCTTGGCTATGGCACCCTTTCAGGCTGGGAACAGTACCTACCAGCATACCGTCCTCGTCCCTTTCAATAATCACCATATATTGTTTCTTATGCATATATTTCCTCCCTTCATTTAAGAATATACTATGCTTGCCCCTAAGTCAAGTAGAAATTGGTATCATCATATTGTTGCTCGTCGGTTATTATTTAAACCATTTTAATCCTGTTCAGTTTGCTTATGCCTGCGTATTTAGACAGCCTCGCTCGATATTATTACAGCCAATAGGAGTAGGAAAGAATGATTCAGATGTCAATTTAGGCAGCCTGATGCAGCCTATAGATGACGGCGGCGCGGGCGGGGGCGGCGATCAGGGCGCCGAAGGCATTTCACGCGGGTATGGCAGAGAGGAATTGAATTGGACAATCGAAGGTCTTTTAAAGACGGGCCGTTTTGTCGAAGCGTCCAGCGATCCCGAGCTTGCGAATATTTTTTCTATGGTCGAACAGTATGTCCGTAAGCATCATTATTCTAACCCGGAGTATGCGAAGAAAGAAATTGAAAGTATGCACCGGACACGATACCGGTTTTATTATCCTTCGGGCAGAGAGCCGGATGCCCGCGACATGTATCTGGCTTACGAAGGCCCTAATAAATTCATCGTGGCCGCTGCCCTGCCCGCTCAGGGTGAAGCCCTTCTACCGGCGCATCTTTTCAAGCTTCTTTATCGCGCGTCATTCCTTCCTCTTTATCGGGCGTCCTTCCTTAATACGGAGCATCTCTATGACATTGGAGAGTTAATGTGGCAGATTATCAATCATGAGGCGCATCATATTTATCCTAATGATGTATTTCTCTGCGACCATAATTTTAGTGTTAAGGAGATTCTTACATGCGCGGGATGGAGTTCTTTAGGATTGGTACTGTTAGAGGACGCCGTCGGGCGAGCGGATTCTCTGGAGAAGCTGACTAGGGATCTCTTGCAGGTAGTTCCAAGCCATCTGACTACAGTGGAAGTGGATAATATTATTGGAAGGGCCGTACAAAACGGAAAGATTGGAGTTGTTAATTACGCGCAGCAGTATCCTGCATTAGTGGAATTGGTAGGGTTCCCTGAGAGTTCCTATCCTTGGGGCGTCTTACGTCCGGCATTTCTCTCGCGGCTGTCGTTGTCCGGGATGGAAGAGCGGGCCCGGAAGATTCTCTCTGAAGCTAAGATCGCGTCTTTATTGGCGGACGTTCATCGCGCTGACCTTGATGATCGAGACTTGCGTCTGGCTCTTCTTCTCTCTGACGATGTTTTAGTTGGAATTAAAGGTTTGATTATAAAGGAAAAGGGGCGGGATTTGTTAATGCATCACTGCATTGCCTCACCGGTTGCCGCGCTTTTGGCCGGACGAAAGAGCCGCGAGGCTATGCTTTCTTTCTTGGAAGGTATTAATCCCGTCGAAGCTTTGGAAGCGGGAAAGTATCTTTACGAAAGTGAGACGACTGCTTTCAACATGTTTTGGTATTATTTGCCATTGATCCATGCCCGCCTTCAGGCAATGGGTTATGCTCGGGAAGAGGCGGGTAAAAAGTTAAGGATACTGCAGCGCGATTTTCTCCGGGAAGGGCTGGCAGTTCCTCCGAGATTTTATTGGCCCCGGGATTGGCTCGAAGAGCAGATGCCGAATATCGAAAAATGTATGAAGGTCGATAGTATTGATAACAGGCAAATCATGAGCATGACGCGGATGATTACGCGTCCGGATGAAGTTCTTCGTAACGCGGCTGCGCAGAAACTGATTGCCGAGTTGGCTCCGGAGGTAGAAAGGAATGACGCGATTTTGGAGATTATCCGGAGAATGTCTTCTGAACGGGCTATAGTATTTTTGCGCCATCTCGACACAGCCATGGCCGTGGTTGTGAAAGGATACGCGGCACCATTTTTGCCCGCATCCATCATCCGGGAGGCCCTTTTCGCCGTGATGGATGCAACAGAGACAAAACGTTTTGAGGAAAGTGTTTATCTGGTAGAGGATCCTAAGGGTTCCCGCCGGTATTACGTGGAGCTGGATGATCGGAAAGAAGAGGGTGACTTCGCACCCTGGAAGGGCTGTACGCTCTATGGGGTGGGCTATTCTGATGACTCTTTGATCGGTTCGCGGGCCAACGGCGCGGGCGGGGGTGGCAAAATAGGCCCCGGTGTTCGTTATAATGACAGTTCGTTATTCTCAGCGAAAGGCGACCTGCTAAGGAGTTTTGACCCGATGGAGTTGGCGTTTCCTTTTGGGAGAAGCGGCTTTATGGGCTGGAGGTTTTATAAAAGTAACCTAGGGCCGCGAGGGAGCGGAAGCAGGTTAAAAGTTTTTAAACAAGCAATTATGAAAATAATAGAAATTAAAAATATCCCCGAACAAGTGCCGGTTGCATGGAAATGCGGTCTGCCGCAGAAACTAAAGAATCTTGTAATGAACGAAGTCAGGCAAAACACAGAACAGCCATTTGATTTAGCGAATAGGCTACAGGCTTATAATCAAATCAGAAAATATTTTCAAGATAAGGAACCCGCAGCCCTCGAATATATATTATTACGGATTGATTTACTTCAGGCTTTTGATGCCTATCAGTCGTATTGTAATAACTGTATTTCTGTAATGGAAAATCGGCTTTTTGAAACTTATTTTAATAAGAAGATAGAAGGCCAATTGCTATCTTACGAAGCCCAAAAAGTTATTAGAGAATATATTTACTTGCACGATTTAGAGAATAAGTTACTTTCTCTTGAATGTTCGCTTCAAGACATTTTTAGTGGATATCGTAAAGGAAAATCTCAGAGGAAACAACTAATTGCATTAAAAGCAGAATCTGAGGAACTTGTGCGACTATTGACAGGGCAACCTGAATTAATGGCTATTTTCTCTAGCAAAGAAAATATTGAGACATTTTACGCTAAGCCTAAAGTCGAAACAAAAGGCGAAGGCTCGATAGCAAAACTGAATACGATAAGGAACCAAGTACCAAAGAGTTTTTTCACTAATTCTGTAATGAATGATTTTGTAATACTGAGTAAAAAATTATTAGTAATTCGGGATAGTTTCGAATATTTTTCCTTTAGGAGAAGAACCGATGAAGATATCAGAGAGGTTGCTCAAGCCGGCAACGCGGGCGGGAAAGAAAAAGGCCTCGGCGAAGTTTGCACAATGCTGGGCGTAGCTTGCCTTGGCGCGTCGATCGGCGCAACAATCCTGCCTTCGATTGCCTCTGCCGTATGTAGCGGAGGTTTAAACCTCCGCTACGATGTGGATAACTTTGGCGCCTTCTTGGGGCAGGTTAGGGAATGTATTTTCTCACTCGCCCCGCCGGGACAGGAAATGCAGACAGCCGCTTTCTCTTCATACCTATTGCCTATCCTCGCATTATTTTCCCTTGTGGGAGTTGCCACATTCCTCTGGCGGGCAAAAAATAGAACCGTCCCCATTATTATACAAAGTTCGCCCAATAATTTAGGAACTCAAGGGACGTACACCCCTGCCTTCCATGACCGTATTAATAAATTTATTGCAGACCAAATTGGACTTAAGAACACTATCAAAATAACGGACCTGCATCTAGTCTTCTTACCAAAAGGAACGCCTGAATCGATTTTGTTAAAATTGGCAGCTATTGAGAATTTAATGACAAGAACATACCCGCCCTTTATGGAGAGGCACAATCTTGTGCTTTTGGAGGGAGATGAA
Source organism: Candidatus Omnitrophota bacterium (assembly GCA_025453445.1). Lineage (GTDB taxonomy): Bacteria > Omnitrophota > Gorgyraeia > Gygaellales > Profunditerraquicolaceae > JALOQJ01. Next base: position 62,058 of record JALOQJ010000002.1, on the reverse strand, counting down.
ATGCATCCGTATTATATCATCAAGGATGGCGATGAATATGTTTTGGCCCATGCCGGAACCGCAGGGCGTTTGGAAGAAAATATATATATGACACGCCAGTTGTTTGAAGTGTTAAGCGTAGAGACGTTAGCTGTTATCCTGGAAGAAGAAGGATATCACGCCGGAGATCGGAACACTGCCCGACACCATGACGAAATACCGGTATCAGAAAAATATCATCCTGAATGGCACAGGCAAATTTTACAGATTGTTGAACAGGAAATAAAGAACAGCAGCCGCTTTCATTCACCGGAGGCAGTTCGGCGCGAGAAGCATTTGCTTAAAGAAGGAAAAAAACATTATCTGGAACGCATAACTTCAATTAATGAAGATCAAAGATGGACATCCAACAAGGGCGAGCAGGAAAAAAGGATGCAGGAATTGCTTAATGAGATTTTGTGTCATAAAAACGATCAGGATGCTGCTATTAAGCAGATGGTAAGTGTTTTTAACGAGACAGGACTTTCGAAGGAAGTATTGGTTAAAAAATTACAATACGCCATCACTATCAAAAATGATAATGATCGAAGATGGTATCGACAATATCTTCTTGAAAAATGGCAACGGCTTCTTGTTTGGAAGAAAAAATATGCCGTTATGCGATGCCAAAAAGCCGCTGAAATTAAGATAGAAGGTGACACGGTTAAACTCATTGCCGCGCAACAAGATGGTCGGTTCGATTATCCGGGAGGCGGGTTATTCCAAATAACAGTTTCAGGCGCACAAAATGTTCCTCTGTATGTCGCGGAAGATCATCAGCTTTTGCTTCCGGTTGTGAAAATACTGCAGCGGCAAAATAAACTCGGGAACAGGTTGATCGTTTTAAACAATGATTTTCATGATGATACCGGGGCAACAGTGATGCCGGATTATAAAACGGGAATACCGTTGCGTCCGTCGCTTGAGACAGTCATGCGCTATGCCGAAAAGACAATGCATGAAGGCGGTATTTTTACCGCACTGGTCAGAGAAAACGACTTGAGCGAATTATTCTGGATACCAAGCCTAAGATCGCTGTTTGGTAGATTTGTTTATTTTAATAAATCCTCACCGGTTTTGAAAGTTGCTTATGAAGAACACGTCAGTACACATAGAGGGCCGAGAGGACCCGGGGTTGGAATTCCCTTCGATGCAAAAACGGCAAAAGGATATTATTTAGTTTCCTACGACAGCCCTGTGAAAAGAATACGAAAAACAGCAAACATGACATTTAATATTGTTCCTGAGAATGGGTTAAACGCGCTGATATGGCCTCAGGATAATGGGCAATACGTATTAAGCCTTGATTTGGATGCTTTCAATGAGATGCCGGCCTATCGGTTTGAAGAAGAAATCCAGAATTTCATGCAAATATTACAAGGTCTTTCCTTTAGGTTCAGTGCCGTCTTTATATGCAGGTCCTCTTCTTATATGGTTTATCAGCAATCCAAGGTTTTTGCGAACGAAATCCTAAATTGTATGGTAGCCATGTTGAACAAATACGATATTTTGCAGAAATCAACTGGGACCAAAAATAAAAGGGGCGGCGCGGGCGGGGGCGCCAAAAAAGGCATCGGCGAAGTTTGCACAATGTTGGGTTTAATTTGTTTTGCTCTTGTAATCGGCGCAACAATCCTGCCTTCATTTGCCTCTGCCGCATGTAGCGGAGGTTTAAACCTCCGCTACGATGTGGATAACTCCGGCGCCTTGGCGCAGATTAAAGAATGTATCTTCAGTTTTGCTCCACCGGAGGTCATCGTAATTATTTTACTCGTCATAGCGATTTTATATTTTCTTGATGCTAAAAATAAATTATCCGCAGTCTCTTGTGATATGCCAGGTTACAATCCCAATGAATATCCTCAAAGTAGTATTCGAGCTTTCAATATAAAACATCATAGTTCTGGCGCACTAGAGAACAAACAACCATATCCTAGCGGAAAAATAGAGCGGCACTTTCAGAAAATTCGCGTTGGGAATAAGCTGCGTTTATGCCAAGACAAGATAGCTTCAATATATAAAGCTGAAAAAGAACGCAGGGTATCCTTTCGCTGGGTAGTTTACTTAGTCAGTATCGCGACTTTAAGTTGCCCGGGTATATTATTTTATTTTGTTTTAGATGATAGGAAAGCTGCTTCTGGGCTTGGCGTAGCTTCTACGCTTGTATTGTTTTGGGCGGTCGCGGCTATTTACTATATTATAAACGTCTTAAAATTTAAGCGTTCATATAAAGAACAAAAAATTGGCCTTGGTAAAATAAGACAGGATTATGAAGCGATAGAAGATTGTTCTCATTTCTTTCAGAAGCGAGAAATCCGGCCTTATGTTAATAAAACGCTTGATGTAGCAATAGTTCCGTATCGACTTATATCGCGCATTATCGTAGAAGAAGGCCCAGTGGAGAAGCAGCTTTCAGGTGAAAATAGGCATTTTGAATTTTGGTTCCATAGTTGCGCTGGTAAGCAAGAAGTAGATGTTGAGATTTTAGATTTTGACGGACATGAAGAGAAATTATTTGTTAGGGATATATTAAAAGGAGAAGATGGGGTTAGCTTTAATCCAGTTGAGGCCAGGGGGTATACCGAAGAAACGATTCAAGAGTCCGCTCCTTTTATTATTAAGTTTGTCGGTGGCTGTATAAGTATCGAAAATCACGCAGTATATTCTTTAACGCTAGAATATCTGGTATCTGGCGGCGGTGCTGGTGGCAATAGGGACAGGATAAATCAGGATATGCATTATAAGGATATTCCATCGCTAGGCGGATTTGATGGAATAACTTGGCCTGAGCTAATGGGCAGGGAATTTCCTTTAGGGGGGAATATCCTTGATTTTCGGTTAGCGCATCATAGGAATATGGGGGCGTTAGGCAAGAAAAGAGGCAGGGGCGAAACCGCCGGCAGCCCGGCGCACGCTCAAGATGGTGTCCGCGCCGCGGGCGGGGGTGGGGTCACTAGCTCGGCTCGGCACAAAGACAGTCTTCCAATTAATCTTAAAATACCAGTTGATACAGATGTTTCTATACTAGCGCAAGGTAAAAAGAAAATAGAGAATGTAACGCATAAATGCATAATCGTCAATGGGCCTTTGACGTGGGCTTTTGTAGATGCGCAATTGCAGCAGTTGCCCAAGGACATAGAACTTACAGTTTGGTCCGTGGATGAGCTAAAGTGGTTAAGGTATTTTGACCGGTCTCATTATAGAGAAGCAGAAGAAATCTTAGGTAGTGGGACAACCACAGGTTTGATGGGAGCAGAGGTTGCGGGAATACCTTTGGTTGATTTTGAGTTACTTGATTTACAAAATGGGATAAACAGGATAATTGGGCCACTAGATGATGAGATAATACACGAAAAAGAAATTAACAAAGCCCGGGCGCAGGAGAAATATGAGAAATATCTAAAAATAAGAAATTTACTGATAACTGAAGGAAAAATAGAGAAAGATGAGCTTCTGGATATCTCTTCTTTCTCTCCCAGAGAAGCGCTTATGGAAATAAAACTTAAATTAATAGATTATTTGAAGGCGTTATTTCCGGGAAGCGCAAGAGTAGCTGCTTTAGCCCGCCGGGCAGAATTGAGTACAGAAGAGCAGAAAAAATTTGGTTATACACAATCTATTATAGATTTATTTGGCGCAACAAATTTACAGGCAATAATCGCATACGGTTCAGCTGTTTACGCTGGGGAAAATGATACTTTTAATGATTACGACACTTATGTTGTTGTAGAAGATATGAGAAAGGCCTACGGAAGTTTAACCTTATGGCGAGTGCCTCTTGAATACAAGGGTCTTCCTATTCATATACATCTTGTGCCTGTGGATATTGCGCCCGAATATATTAAGGGTAGTTTAAGCGCGTATATGAAACCGCATGATACGAAAGTCCTATTTGGCCAAGTTGTTATCCCTAAAATTACAGAGGACGAAATTGCAGTATTGAGCTGGATGCGTGTTTATCAAAAAATAGCGGCAGTAAGAAAATCGGCTTTCCACTCGGATGCGGAGCATATAATTCAAGTATGCGATAAGGCCACGCGTGGTCCGAATATATATAATGCTTACGCAGAGACGCCGTACCATTATCTGCTTCGGGCATACCTTTGGCGTTTCCAGTCATTAAGCGAAAGGCCGAAATTTAAGAAAGAGTTAAGGGAAATTATGCAGAAACTCGGCCTGTCAGTGTATACATACCGCAGGGACGCAGAGTATATCAGAGATTCTATTTTGGAGACAGCAATTGAAACCTCAAAATTATTCGCAGCGATAATGGCGGAAGGCCTATTTCCGCGCGGCGGCGGCGCGGGCGGGAAAGGGTTTCAAAAGGGCAATCCGCATTATGTTGATATGCGTTGGCCAGATAAGAATCCTATCCAGCCGCGGGGAATGGGCGATGTCTATCCGTCGCAGAAGTTACTTGATTTGTTCGGGGGCAGGCGGTTATTTCAGCATATTCCGGAAGATAGGGAAATGCGACAAGGCGGAAAAATAGAAACGTCCCCAATTCTCCCCAAGGGAATTATTAGGGATGGATTTATAATCCCGGGCGTTGAGGTGATTTCGGATGATGAATCCTTCAGGGATATTATGGAGATAGCATCAAAATATACTCCGGACGCTTTCTGGGCTAAGGGCGTATATTTGAATAGGCATTGTGTAGAGAATTCTAATAAACCAAAGATTAGAGAATTTTATTTACGAGTATTTGAATATTTTGATGGTAAGTTCAATAAACATCTTGAGCGGGTAGTAGTTGTTCCGAAAGAAACTACAGAACCAAATATCCGTCATGAGCTTTTGCATGATTATATTGAATTAGCATCTCAAGATCATGAAGATTTATTTAGGCAATTAGTAGATCAAACACAAGCGCTTAATAATAAAAATCAGAAATTTTCTTTGGCATATTTCAGCGTTACTTTCGGATCGTCTGTAGTTGATACTCCACAAAATGCACTTAAAGAATTTATTTCAAAGTTTTTCTCTGGAGAATTAGCTTTTGAAATAATCGGAACAGAGAGTTTGGAAATTACGAACGCAATAAATGGATATAAATATCTTCTAAGGAATATGCCTTCTCAGTTGAAAAAACTATTCTATGAAATAGGATTAGTTTGGCCTAAGACTAAATCTAATGCTAAAAGCCTTGTTATGCCAGAAGTGTCCCAAAATAACAATATTGACGGAGGCGCGGGCGGGGGCGCTTCGTCAAGCAGTGCTGAAAAATTAGAATTAGCCTTACATAAATGCGCTGATTTCCAAAAGGCCATTTCAGATGTAATGCCAGTTTTCATTTCTGGAGTCCCTGATGAGGTAGCCAAACTTTATATAGAGAAAATAAAGGAAGGGTATGATGCTCAAGAAACCCTTGTTATTAACTTTGCCGATTTAATAAAACAACGCCCTTATTACTTTTCAGAATTATTAACAGAAAAATATAAGCAAATTTTTGTATTTGGCTATTATCCGTTTATAAAAGATTCATACACGCAGGAAAAAGCTTTAGGCGCTTTGGGTTTATTGAGGGGGACTTACCAGACGTCTGGAGCCAGAGGAGATAAGTCGTTTATTATGGTATTTGCTTCTGAAGAATACGACTTAGCTCAATTTACCTCAAAGCAAAGAACGGAGATATCTTTCCCGCTTGGGAACTTCCCCACCTTTTTTCATTACTGCGATAATAAAATAACAAAATATGACCCGCGTTCCGAATCTTTTGAGCCTTTACAATTCACACAACAAAATCCCGGCGCTGGCCCGGACAGGGGCGGCGGCAAAAAAGGCATCAGCGAAGTTTGCACAATGCTGGGCGTAGCTTGCTTTGGTTTGGTAATCGGCGCAACGCTACTGCCTTCATTCGCCTCTGCCGCATGTAGCGGAGGTTTAAACCTCCGCTACAATGTGGATAACTTCGGCGCCTTGGGGCAAGTGGGGGAATGTATTTTTAGCCTTGCCCCACCAATAATTCTCATCATATTTTCAATATGCCCTTGGTTATTTTCCGGAATCAGCCAAGTTTGGCCAGCTCTGCAACTCGTTGCCAATAAAGTAATTAAGTTATTCCGATTTACGCAAAAAGGAGTTATAATAGCATTGATAATAGGGTTTATAAGTACAACCGGTGGGTGTATGCATGATATCGATTATGAGAATTTGCCTATCGCTAAAGCTAAAAACAGCAAGACACAGACTTATAGTAATGAGTATATCCGTTTTATTGGTTTCTCGTTAGAAGATGCTTTGGAAAGCCGCAGGCTGGCAGAAGTAAATATTAGTAAAGGAAATTATATGGCTGCATTCTCTAAATATTGTCTTATCTATCAGTACTATCCAGAGATTTTTCCATCATCAAATGCCTTTGATGAAAGAGCTAAACAAGGGTTAGTGGATTATCAGACGTCTTTAGGATTTAATACATACAACCCGGTATTTCTAGATCCTCAGGGTAGTTTTTATGAAAAAATCGGTATTACAAAAGATGATTTAATTCAAGGGTACTTAAGGGCCTTAAAGAATGATGATTTTAAAATTTCATTCTACGCAGCAATGAATCTGGGATTAGCAGGTAATCCTGCAGGTAGAGATATTCTGATTACTGGCCTTAGGGGCCAATATAAAATATCTAATCCCGGATTTCTTTCCTTTGCTTTATCGCAAGAAGAAATTGTGAAGCAAAAAGTTCAGTATAAACTACCAATATACGCCAATAACTATTCGCGGGATAGTAAGGACAAAATACAAAAATATGTCTCTATATATGCCGCATTGGCTTTGGCAGAGCTGGGTGAGCCGGAATGCATAGATCAGCTTATTACTATTCTTTCTGATGCGAAGAACTACAATTCAGAGATGCGAGTTTATGTGGCGTCTCGTTTGGGACAATTCTCCGAAGTAAAAGTAACAGATGCGCTGATGAAATCAGCCTATGACAGCGACGAGAAATTGAGTTGTGTATCTATTTGGGCACTGGGGAATATGGATGATTCACGTACCTTTGAGTTGTTTGTTTCGTTTTTGAATAGTAAAAATCAAAATATCGTCAACGAGGCAATCACAGCTTTGGGTAAATTAGGTGATGTGCGGGCAGTGTCTCATCTAAAAGATGTGTTGCAACAGCCGGGCATAGAAAAAGAAACTAAGACAAGGATAGCGGTAGCATTGGCGCAAATCGGCGGTAAAGAGGTATTGGATGTGTTAGTAGGGATGGCTAAAGATCCTGATGTAGAGGTTCGTTCTGTGGTAATTTATGGTTTGGCAGATTTTAATGAACCGCAGGCTAAAGAAATCATTATCGGGGCTTTAGATGATCCAGAGCCTGCTGTGCGGCAGGCAGCATTATTGCCTGTGCCGGGTTGGTTTAAGGAGAATCCAGTCGTATTTGATAAAGCATTTCAGAAATTAAGCGATCCATCTCCGGATGTGTCTTCTACAGCGGCAGGTATTTTATCAGGACATATCGGGGATTATCCTAGGTTAGAAGAGCCGATTAGCCGGATGTTAAAAGAAAGGGAGTTGAATACTCAGTTGGGGATTTTGTCAGGATTAAGCCAATCAAGTTGCCCGAAGGCGATTGAGATGGGCAGGCCTTTTTTATCTAGCTCTGCTCCGGAATTACAGATAGCAGCAATGCGGGTAACAAATAGTAGGGTAGGCATAGATCCGGCTATAAGCGATTCTTTTCTAAGGTTAGCTCGTCAGGGCCCTACTCCTATGGTTCAGGCAACCGCTACTATCTATTTGGATAAAATTAAGTCGCCGGAAATAATCAATATTGTGGAGAATAATTTTCGTAGCAATAATTCTTTGTTGCGCCAGAGTGCTATTGATGTTGCAGGCAAAATTGATTCACCTAAAATGATGCCGATACTTTCTGCCGGCCTTCATGACAACTTTGTTGGCATCCGTCAAAGCTCAGCTTTGTCTTTGGGCGGAAGATTACCAGGTAATCCTGATTTAACAAAAACTTTTGCCCAATCTTTGAAGCAGGAACAGGATCCTTTTACTAAACATGTTTTTGCTTCAGCTTTAAGAAATCTTCCTGATCGGGCTGGTTTTATTGGAGAGGATTTGATCCAGAATTCATTAATACCTAATACGCGTATTAGTGGTTGGTCGATGAAGGAGTTGTCTAGGCCAAATATGGGGGTAGAAATAGGATATAGCCCTATAATAGCAGGCCAAGATCATACCTTTATAAGCGTTACTTACAATAATTTCACAAAAACAATAGATTTTAATCCTAAAGATAAAAATATTTCTAAACTTATTGCAACTGAGGGGATATATAATTCAGTAGACAAAAAGATCTTGGATGGATTGGTTATATATAGGACCTTGACAGTTGATCCTATAGCCACAAAGCAAGTTTTTGATAATATAGCTAATTATCGTGGTAAGATCGAATCATATAATATGTTCAATATCCCCGGCTTAGGGAAAAATTGTTATAGTGGACGCAATAGTTTTCTTAAAGATATAGGTATTAATACTCCAATTACTGATTTACCATGGCAGCCATTAGTGCCGAATATGGCATTTTCTCGTTCCATGTCCGGGGCTATATCAGATCCGTATTTTAATTATTCATTTAAAATGCAGCAAAAAATAAGCTACCCTGATTTATCTACGCGCACCAGAGAAACACAAATCTGGACTCATTATGAGACGCACCCATTTTCTCAGCCGATGTATATTTCAATGCCACGTGTTGATTTTCAACAGTTGAGATTCCAACAGCCGGTATTTCAGACGCCGAATTTTTATTCGCCGCCAATGAAATTTGATTTACCAAAATTTCAGCCGATGACAATGCCAAAATATCAGCCAATGCCACAGATACAGCTACCTAAGTATCAGCCGCCGCCAAATTTTGGGAGGTAAAAGATGAAAATATTAAAAATTATATTAGCTGTTTTTTTAGTTCTTATTATCGGAGGTAATTTTATTTTCTATTTCTTAGTTTATAAAGATGTAGTAACCTCTTTTTTTATGAAAAAAGACCTCCGGGGAGAGATTGTTTATGGTTTAGGTGGTCATACTATTAAAGTTATAGAATTACCTTCACAAAGAGACATTACAGTATATTCAAAAAATGCAGGAGATAATTTTGGTTTAATGGATCCTTATTTTTCACCTGACGGCAGTATGGTAGTTTTTAGTCGAGATGAAAGTTCGGCCAACAGATTATTTATTATGGACTCAAACGGCGCAAATGTAAAATTGTTTTTGGATTTAGGTGAAGAAACAAACGTGGTATGTCCTTCCTGGTCTCCGGATGGTAAAAAAATCGCTTTCATAATGCAAAATACTAATAAAGAGGGGCTGTATGTTATCGATCGTCATACTCGTGCAATTACTCGTGTCAGCAGCATGAGACCAGAACAAGATCAGCCAAGTTGGTCTCCGGATAGTAAAAAAATAGCTTTTACCTATGAAAATAAAGTTAGCAGGTATCTAAGCAATGGCCTTAGGGAAGAAAGAAATATGAGTGGTGTTTGTGTTGTTGATATAGCTACCGGTAATATAGAGAATTACATTGATTTAGCTATGCAGCCAGCTTGGTCTCCGGATGGAGCTAAATTAGCTTTTGAAGGAATAGGCGGGTATCATATTATGGATGTTTTTGATAAAACAAGGCAAACAGTCCAGTTAATTATTCCTGTCAAAAAAGCTCTTATTGGTATTGGAGGGTCTTTTCCTGTTAGATGGTCACCCGACGGAAAGTACTTAGTTTATGCTAAAGAACTTTGGTATGGCATAGCAGGTATTTATGTAACTCCAATAAATAATCCAAAACAGCAAATTAGAATCGGCACCGATAATCAGGCAATTTTCGGTATGTCTTGGGCGGAGTAAAAAATGAAACAACGCGCAATTTTAGTTATTATTTATGGCGTAATTTTCTTATTAATCGGTTTACATGGGATAATTTTTAATCTCACCGAGCTTATTAATACGCCGGTTGATCTGCTCAGCTATATTTTCTTTTGGTTCATAATTTATTTCTTTATGGTTATCTCAGGCCTATATATGTTAAAAGGCGTTCCGCCAGTTAGATGGGTAGATTCGATTGTAGCCATAGGGATTATTTTAAAAACAATGTTTCAGGCAGCAGCTATAATTTCATTCTTCCTGCAAATGGGGTTTTTGGCAGGACCGTTATTATTTGCTCCCAATGGAATGGGGATCACAGATATAGCAGTCTCTTTATTATTGAGATTATTTCTTATGGTTATGGATATTATTGTACTTATTCTTATTATGGTTTAGAGGAGTAAATATGCCCAATCACCGTCGAGCAGGAAGATGGGAAGTGAATCGGCAGGCAAAGATAAAACTTGCTGGCGCGTATGCTTTTGCCGATTGCAATTTAAAAAACCTCGGTTTCCGCGGGATGCAGGTTATTACCAAGATCAAATTTCCTGCGCAGGGCCTGCCATTCCATTTTAGCCTCAGCTTGACCAGCGATATTGTTCTGGATATCGAGGGAAAGGTCGCCTGGCAGCAGGTAATCAACGGCTATTCTATATATGGAGTTTATTTCATTAAAATTACCGATAAAGACAAAGAAAAAATGTATCAATTTATTCACAATGATTTTTCCCGGCAGGTGCAAAGCACGTGGTGGCCGGATAAAGAGATAAAAAATCTGGAGAAAGGAGGAGAAGCAATGGAAAAAGATAGGCTTAAGGACAGAAGGATTTTTGCACGTTTCCCTGCTCATTTTCCTGCAAGGTTCCTTGATGCCAGTTCCAACAAAGAAGGCCGCGCTACGGCCTGTGATGTCAGCGCCAAAGGCGTGGGTTTGGTTTTAGGCGCGGAATTACCTGCACATACCCCAGTAGAGCTTTGGCTGGATATCCCGGATCAGGGCGAGCCGCTTTATACCCGCGGAGAAGTGGCTTGGTCGCAAGCTGCAGCTGGTAATGCATTTCGCTGCGGCATCAATCTGGAAAGAGCGGATTTAATGGGCCTGGCACGGGTTTTAAGGGTTTAAGTTTAGAAGAGAAAAAGCCTTGAATTATAGGTAAAGATATGTTAAATTTTAATACTATGTCTTCAGCAGTTTGAAACGTCCTATTTTTAGATAATTTTATGAGAAAAATGCGTAAGGTAGCCTGGTGTTTGGTATTGGGGATTCTGTTGGCTGGATGCGGCCAAGGTAATCAAGAGACAGACAAATCTACTATTACTATCTGGCATTGGATGACTGACCGCGAGCCGGCTTTTCAGGAATTAGCCAAGAGATACGTTGCCAAAACCGGAATAAAAGTGAATTTTGAGCTTTACGCTCCCTCGGATGCTTATGCGCAAAAAGTGCACGCTGCTGCGCAAGGCGCGACTCTTCCTGATGTCTATGGTATCTTAGGCGAGAAAAGAGATTTTGCTTCTTTCGTCAAAGCAGGCCATGTTTTAAATTTAACCCCCTACATGAATGATTTGCTTGGTTCCTGGAAAAACAGGTTTTTTGCCAAGGCTCTTGCTGTCAATGAATTCCCCGATGGTAATATTTATAAGGTTGTCCCGGGTATTTATGGCGTGCCCATAGATATCATGACTATCGAGATGCTTTATAATAAAGATTTATTCAAAAAGTTGGGATTGGATCCTAACCGTCCCCCGGCAACCTTTAAAGAATTTATTGAAATCGGAAAGCTGCTCAAAGCCAAAAATATGCAGGGTTTGGTTTCCGGATGGAGCGAGGTCTGGATGATTGATTGCCTTGCCAATAATTACGCCTTTAATATTATGGGCGAAGATAAAGTTTTAGCAACAATCAGAGGCGAAGTCCCATATACTGATCCTGATTGGATTACAGTTTTAGGCCTTTTTAAAGAAATGCGGGAATCAGGCGTTTTAGCCAATGGCACAGTTACAATGGTGAATAAAACCGCAGAGCAGCTTTTTGCAACAAATAAAGCGGTTTTTGCTTTTAACGGCTCCTGGTGCGTAAACGTTTATAAAGGCATGAACCCTGTTTTGAATTATGCAGTAATGCTTCCTCCTAAGGCCTCAGACAAACATCCGATGAGCATTTGGGAAGGCGCAGGCAGTTCTTTTATGGTTAATGCCCGTTCAAAAAATAAAGAAGAAGCAGTAAAATTTCTTAAATGGCTTACTGATGGTGAACAGCAGGTGTATTTGGCTGAAGTAACTTCAAATTTACCGGCGAATAAAGATTGTTTGGAAAAAATTTCTCCGATTTTGGCGCAGTTCGCTGATGATATGGAACTGGCCACTCACCCGAATATCTGGGGGGTTTCTGAATTTCCTTTGGTAACTGAAACATTGGACAGAGGGATCCAGTCAATCGTTATCGGCGAGAAAACTCCCGAGCAAGTGGCAGCTGATGTCCAGAAGGTTAAAGAGCGGGAGCAAGCTAAGAAGCGTTCATGAGATTTAAATCTACCTTAGAAAATTACATATTTGTCTTACCGGCAGTTTTGATTTTTTCTGTATTCTATATCTATCCTTTTATTCAGATTTTCCATTTAAGTTTTTTTGATTGGGACGGCATCATTCCTTTTAAGGATGCTATTCCTTTGGGCTGGGGAAATTTTAAAGAAATACTTTTTCAGGACCCCAGCTGGTGGCAGGCAATGCGTAATGCCGGCTATATTACGCTTATCGCCCTTACTTTTCAGAATATTCTGGCGTTTTTATTGGCTTGGGCATGCGACCGCGAAATCCGCATGAAGAATTTTTACCGGGTAATCTTTTTTATCCCGCCGGTATTATCAGAAATTGTCGTGGGGATGAGCTGGAGATTTATTATTAATGATATTGACGGAGCTAATATAATTAACCGTATGCTTGCCGGTATTGGTTTTCCTAATTTAATGCATAATTGGCTTTCTGATCCGAATACCGCCCTGACTACGGTGGCGCTGGTGCATTGTTGGAAGGGTTTTGGTTGGGGATTTTTAATTTTTCTGGCAGGCCTGCAGACTATCCCGCGTGAACTGTATGAAGCAGCGCGCGTAGATGGTGCAAGCGCATGGGATTCTTTTCGTAAAATTACCATACCATTGATGATTCCGGTAATTGTGCTGGTGGCAATTCTGACGATATTGGGGACAATGCAGGCGTTTGCCCTGATTATCGGGCTTGTCGGCGGAGAATTTGCCGGGCATACTTCTGTGCCGGTCTTGCGCATTCTTGCTTCTATGCGCGGTTCATCGAGATTTGGTTATGCTTGCGCGCAGGGGATTACTTTTGGCATGGTGCTGGTCGTAATTTCTTTTATCCAATACAGATTTTCTAAGAAAGCTAAAGAATGAACCCCGCACCTTCAAAAAATTCAGAAGACGTGGGGATGACGTTTAAAATTAAATAAGGAGAAGGTGCGGGGTGAAAAGCGAACTCTATTATAAAAGCAAAAAAATTACCCTGAATATACTGATTCATTTATTTTTAATCAGCGTCGCGATTACCTGTTTGTACCCTTTATTATGGATGATTTCCTCCAGCTTTAAGACACAGGATATAATTTTTAGCGATATTTCACTTATCCCGCGCCACTTTCATTTTGAGAATTATATCAATGCCTGGCGCGAAGGCGGGTTTGGCCGCAATTTTTTAAACAGCATAATTTATACCGCTTCCGTAGTTTTCGGAATTGTGATAATTTCATCTTTAGCAGCTTATGCTTTTGCGCGTTTGCGTTTTCCGGGCCGTAATTTGCTCTTTATTATGTTTATGGCAGCGATGATGATTCCTATTCCGGGAAGTTTTGTTGCGCTGTATGTGCTTTTGAATAAATTGCATTTAAGGAACACGCCAATCGGCTATATTCTCTGTATGATTAATGTAGGCTTATCGACCAGCATATTTTTATTGAAAACATTTTTTGATAAGTTGCCTAAGGAGCTGGAAGACGCTGCGCGTATTGACGGATGTTCAAAACTGGGAATCTGGTGGCATGTAGCGCTTCCTTTGGCAAAGCCGGTTTTGGCAGTTGTGGTAGTATTTAATGCGTTAAGTGTCTGGAATGAATATATTCTGGCTTTGATTATTTTTGATTCCCGCAAGTTTATGCCGCTGCAGGTGGCGTTAAAGACATTTCAGGGAGAATTTGTCACCAATTATCCGTTATTGATGGCAGGCCTTACGATTACTGCCTTGCCTATAATATTAGTCTATTTGTTTATGCAGAAGTATATTGTTAATGGGGTGACTTCCGGAAGCGGTATTCGGATGAAAAAATTGTTTAATGTGTAAGGCGAAACGGCAGACAATAATATTGCTTACACTAGATATATTTGTTATAATGCAACCTCTATTGTCATTGCGAGCGACTGCGAGACGCAGTCGAAGCAGGAGTTAAGCAATCTTTTTTTGTGATTGCTTCGTCGCTTTGCTCCTCGCAATGACGGGTGTGCAATTATGCACACCCGTCAATTAGATAAAGCCTAATAAAGGAGAAAGGTTCATTAATGGAACAATCAAAAGGCCAGTCAGGACACCATATTACAGCCCGCGCAGATCGTATCCCTATTTTTCAAAAAATCGCATATAGTATAGGAGGGCTTGTTAATCAATTTCAGGCTGCTGCGATTGGATCGCTTGTCATTGTTTTAAACTTAGGATTAGGCATGAATCCGGCTTTAGTCGGTTTAATCGGTGCCATCCCCCGTCTTATTGATGCTTTTTCAGACCCATTAATCGGCCACAGTTCAGATAATACCCGGACCCGTTGGGGACGGCGTAAACCTTGGATATTCTTTGGAGCTCTTTCTTCCGGAATTTTATTTGCATTAATGTTTAATCTCCACAAAGGGCAAGTGGAAAGTTTCTATTTTTGGTATTTTTTAATCATCCAATGTTTCTTTGTTGTTTCCTTTGCCTGTTATTCGATCCCCTGGATCGCGCTCGGCTATGAAATGACTCCTGACTACCATGAGCGGACCCGGTTGCAGGGATTCAGCAACTTTTTCGCTCAGATTGCCTGGCTTGTCGCGCCATGGTTCTTTAAAATAATGAACAATAAGACTATGTTTACCGATATTGTTCATGGAGCACGCTCCATTGCTATCATGGTCGGAGTCTTTATCGTAGTCGGCGGCATACTTCCCGCTATCTTTAGCAAAGAGCTCTTTGCTAACTTGCCGAGGGCTAAAAGAGAAAAGGGCTATTGGAATGTTATAAAAAACCTCTTGAGCAATTGCGCAACCTCTTTAAAATGCCTCCCTTTTGTTAAGCTTATCGCAGTAACATTTTTAATTTTTAACGGGTTCATGCTTGCTTCTGCCTTTACACTTTATGTTATTGTCTACTATGTTTATGGTGGCGATTGGGGGAAGGGTGGCACATTGCTTGGTTGGTTCGGAACGGCAAGTTCTGTTTGTACTTTAATTGCAATTTCCTTAACCACCTGGGTCTCCACAAAGATTGGAAAGCGGAAAACTTTTTTAATTGCCATGTGCCTTGCTATTGTCGGTTATGCCTTGAAATGGATAGGGTATAATCCTCAACATCCCTATTTATTGATGATCGCTGTTCCGTTTTTGGCATTTCATCTGGGAGCGCTCTTCACTATGGTTCCTTCTATGGTCGCTGATGTCTGCGATTTAGATGAGTTATGCTGCGGTACCCGCAGAGAAGGTATGTTTAGCGGTATTTACTGGTGGATACAAAAACTCGGACAAGCAGGTGCATCGATTCTCTCCGGCATCCTTCTGAATGTAACCGGCTTCAATATTGCATTAGGCGCCAGCCAGACACCGCAAGCTTTACTGTATATGCGCCTGTGCGATATCGGCATCCCGATTGTGACTTCTATAATTGCTATTTTTATTATTATGACTTTCGATATTTCAGAAGCTAAAGCCTATGACATCCGTGCGCAGGTAGAGCGCAGAAGAACAGAAAGACGCAATGAAGAAATACGGGTAGAAGAAGAAAGGCGAAAAGGAGAAAGACGGGAAGGTCAATAGCAGGTTAATGACAAATGACAAAATTCAAAGCACAAAATAAATCCAAATTTCAAATACCAAATATCAAAACTAAAGTTTTGTTATTTGGTATTTGTGTTTTGGTGTTATTTTGTCATTTGTGCTTTGGTATTTGTCATTTATACGCTGAAGATGCTAAGCCATCTTCCGGTGAGTTAATCACTAAGGCCTGGGCGGTACATGGTCAGGGTGATATTGAGGCTACCTTTAAATATACCCAAGAGTGCATTAATCTATATAGCTTAGAGGCTGATAAGGAACAAGCTTCGTTAAAAGAGCTGCCTAAAGGTAAGCGGGAAATTGAAGCGGTGGAAGTTTTAAATGACGTTGCCACTGCTTATTTTATTCAGGCTGAGTCTTACATGCAGCGCCAGATGAAAGAAGAAGCAGTTAAAACTTTTAAAATTATCATTGATAAATATAATTATGCGCAAGCTTGGGATCAGCGCGGCTGGTTTTGGCAAATTTCCAAGACTGCCCAAGAAAGTATTGATAAGCTAGAGGGCCGCACCAGCCAAACGCCGCCTAAACAGGTTCTGCCAAAAGTAAGCCAGCTTTCCACAAAAATAGTTTTATATGACCCGGGCAAAGAAGACATTGTGAATTATGAAAAATACGGTGAATTTCAGAATGTGGGGACCAAAGATTATAAATACGCAATTAATGATCAGGAGGGTTTAAGCGCTGCTGTTGGGGAAGGGATTTTTCCTAACACTACCTCGATACGCTGGGATCCGGAATTCAAAAAGGCATTAAAAGAAAAAAGGCTTGAAGGTACACACTGGGATTTTCTGCATTCACCTGACTTGGAAGCAGCATTCTTAAAATGGGCAACTTCCTCTGAGCCACAGGGTGTGCGGCTTTTTTATACTGCGCAAATGCTTGAAAAATCCGGCCTGATCAAGCATGCGATTAAATGTTACTATGCTATTGTCGTGCATTTCCCCGGCAGTTATGGCTGGACTTATTGGCATACCCCTTGGTACCTAGGCCAAGCAGCAGTTGCCAAAATAAATTATTTGCTGAAAAACAATCCGCAGATAGGCTATAAATTAGCTGATGCGGATATTAAAATTATCAATGGTTTTGATAATGATGTTTCCAATGATATTGCAGTAGTTAATCCGGGGGCATTTATTAAAATTAAACCGCTTGAGAAATTAAAATCCAAGCCGGACAGGAATCTATTAAGTGTGAAAAAACGCCGCGGCAAAGGCAAAGTACATCTGCTTCAATATGAAACCGGTGATTGGGAGTTGATTGTCCATGGTAAGCCTTATGTAGTCAAAGGAGTGACATATACTCCTACCAAAGTAGGCCAGTCTCCGGATAATGGCACGCAAACCAACTGGATGGAAGACGATTTTAATCAGAACGGCATAATCGACGGGCCTTACGAGGCTTTTGTGGACAGAAATATGAATAATCTGCAGGATAAAGATGAGCCGGCAGTAGGTGATTTTAAATTAATGAAAGAAATGGGCGTCAATACTATTCGGCTTTATCATCAGCCCTTTAAAGTGGACAAAGAACTCCTCAGGGACATGTACGAAAAATATGGTATAATGGTAATCATGGGCGATTTTTTCGGCAAGTATGCTATTGGCTCAGGCGCCCAATGGAATCCCGGCACGGATTATACCGATGACGAGCAGAAAAAGAAGATGAAAAAATCAGTGCTGGGGATGGTTGAGGAATTTAAAGGCGAGCCGTATGTTTTATTCTGGCTTTTAGGCAATGAAAATGTCTATGGCTATGCCTGCAATGCCGACAAAGAACCGGATGCTTTTTTCAAATTTGCCGATGAAGTAGCGCTGGCAATTAAGGCAATTGACACGGATCATCCTGTAGCTATCGGTAACGGAGATATTTTATTCCTCGATAAATTAGGCAAAGATGCACCCAATATAGATATTGTGGGAGTTAATGCCTACCGCGGTAATTACGGATTCGGATTTTTATGGCGGCAGGCAAAAGAAGCAGCAGATATTCCGGTGGTGGTTACTGAATTTGGCTGCCCTGCTTATGCCCAAGGCAAAAATACAGAAGAATCAGAATCTTTGCAAGCAGAATATTATAGAGGCTCATGGGAAGATATCGAAGATAACATGGCTTTTAAAACAGGCGCAGGCAATTCTTTAGGCGGCGTTGTTTTTGAATGGCTTGATGAATGGTGGAAACAGTATGAGCCGTTTATTCATGATACGCGGGGTGTGGCCATGGGGCCGTTTCCTGATGGATACTATCATGAGGAATGGTTTGGTTTAAATTCACAGGGCGACGGTAAATTGAGCCCTTTCTTAAGGCAATTACGGCAAAGTTATTATACATATAAAAAGATGTGGAAATAATTTGTAATAGCGGGCTCAATGAGGAGGTAGAAAGGAGGCAGTACAATAAAAACAGATATGAAATTTTTTTACTTGTTAGAAGCAGCTAAAATAAAAGGAGGGAAACAAATGAAAAAAATAGGTATCATGGCATTAGCGCTTGCCTGCGTTATATCGTTTGCAGGTTTTGCTTTTGCCGAAGAAGCAGCGGTAGCGGCACAACCTGCCGGACAGAAGGCGTTTAATGTTTATACGGATAAGCGTTCTGCGGATAATCATTTTATACCTTCAGGTTGGATGGGTGATTCCGGAGATCTCAAATTAAACGATCAATTTATGGAAAATCCGCATGGCGGCACAACCTGCCTGCAATTTAGCTACAGTGCGAAAAAATCCCAAGGCCAAGGTTGGGCAGGTATGTATTGGCAAAATCCGGCGAATAACTGGGGTTCTAAAAAAGGCGGATTTGATTTAACCGGTATGACCAAGCTTACCTTTTGGGCCAGAGGCGCTAAAGGCGGCGAGGTAATTCAGAAGTTTGTCGTTGGCGGAATCAAGGGCGCTTATCCTGATTCGACTTTGGTAGAAATGGGGCCGGTTGAATTAACTGATACATGGAAAGAATATACAATTAATCTTGCAGGCAAGGATCTTTCCTTTATCAGCGGCGGTTTTGGCTGGGTTGCTTCGGCAGATCAGAATCCAAACGGAGCTGTTTTTTACATCGACGATGTAAAATACGAAGTTGATACAGGGCTGAAACCGGAAACCCGCAAACAGGAAAGCATGCCTTTCTATGTTTATTCCGACAGTTCCTCTCCGAAGAATCATTTTATCGCATCGGGATTCATGGGTGATTACAGCGATATTAAATATGAGGGCGTCAATAAAGAAGATCCCTATTTAGGCGATACTTGCATAAAGCTTATTTATAATAATAAAGCTACGCAAGGTTCCCGCTGGGCGGGTATTTATTGGCTGAACCCGGCAAATAACTGGGGAACAGTTGACGGCGGCTTCGATCTTTCCAAGGCTACTAAGCTTACCTTTTGGGCTAAAGGCGCAAATGGCGGCGAGAGAATCGAAGAGTTTAAAATCGGCGGGATTATGGGGGAGTATTCTGATTCAGATACTGCCACTATCGGCCCTGTGATTTTAAACAAAGAGTGGACGCAATATACTATCGATTTAAAAGGTAAAGATGCTTCCTATATTATCGGTGGTTTTTGCTGGTCATCGAATTTAGACGCTAATCCGGAAGGTGCCACGTTCTATCTGGATGAAATAAGGTACGAATAAACTAGTAGGTAGTAGGTAGGGGGAAGTCTTGCAGGTAGGCGAGGTTTAAACCTCGCCTACCTGCTCAAACTAGAGATATGCTCAAGAAAATATTTTTTTCTGTACTTGCCGCAATAATAGTTTTTATCCTAATTTTTTCTCTTGTTAAGCCTAAGAAACCTTGCGTTTATATAAATAAATTAAAAACCGGCCATTATCAATTAATCATTAATAATAAACCTTATATTATCAAGGGCGTTTGTTATAACCCCGCACCTATCGGAGCAAACCATGAATACGACTGGTGGTCAGATTCTGCCAAGCCGTGGTTAGTAGACGGAAAATTAATGCAGGAAATGGGGATCAACACCGTCAGGATCTATCAGGCAGGGCAGGATCCGGAAAAGGTAAAACAAGCCATCCGTGATTTATATAATCTTTATGGTATCCGCACTGCTTTAGGGCATTGGCTGGGCTTTTGGGAATACCCTTGCCCGCTCTACGGCAATAAACAGTTTGAAGAGCGGATTAAAAAAGAAATTCTGGAAATGGTCCGCCTGTACAAAGACGAACCGGGGGTCATTTTCTGGATATTAGGCAATGAAAATAATTATTCCTGCCTTGGACGGGTAAATCCCTGGTCAACCGACGAAATAGATAAAGAGATAAACCCGCGCACCCAGCAATTTATGCGCGCAAAAATTTATTATTCTTATGTAAATAATATTGCCAAAGAAATCCATATGCTTGATAGGAATCATCCGGTTGCTTTGGGAAACGGTGAATTAGTAGGCTTGGATACTGCCGGGCAATTTTGCCCGGACATAGATTTAGTCGCTTGCATTATTTATCGAGGCAAAACGTTCGGGCCGTTGTTTAAATCCTTGAAAGCAACTTTTAACCGGCCGATAGTGATTGCGGAATTCGGTGCGGACAGCTACGATGCTTATTTAAATAAAGAAGACCAGAATATCCAGGCATTTTTCCTGGAGTCTCAGTGGCGGCAGATTTTTGATAATCTTGCCAATGGCAAGGAAGGCGAAGGTAATTGCCTCGGCGGGTTTATGTTCGAGTGGACTGATGAATGGTGGAAGCATAATGATGCTTATGCTGAAGGTTGGCTTGTGCACGATACCGAATCAAACTGGTCCAATGGCAGTTATTATTCTGATATACAAGTGCCGGGCAATAAAAATATGAATGAGGAGTGGTTTGGGATTGTTTCTCTTTCACAAGATTTGGAAAACGGCCTGCATAAACGTATTCCTAAAAAAAGTTATTATATAATCAGAGAGTTTTGGAAAAACCCGAGCATAAGTCAATTCGATAAAAAAGGAAAGGTAAAATCCAAATGAGAAAAATTAATGACAAATATCAAAATTCAAATGACAAAATAAATCAAAATTTCAAATTTCAAATTTCAAAACAAAACGTTTTGTCATTTATCATTTGCCATTTGTGCTTATTTTGGATTTTGTGCTTTGGTATTTGTCATTTAGCGTATGCTCAGGATAATGCAAAGTTAGCCGACTTGACTAAGCAGGTTATGGAGGCCAAGTCCAATAAAGAGCTTTATCCGGCTTTGGAAAATTTAACCGATTTATATTTCAAGGAAAATAAATATAATGAATATATTGAATTTCTAAAATCTTTGGCGGAGCAAAAAAAAGAGCTTGCTGCGGCAGCAGGCTATTACATTGCTCTGAGCCGCTATTATCAACTGGAGCATTTGGAAGAAGCTCAGCTTTGGGAAGAATATTTTAATCAGGGCAATGTTTATCGTGATGAGTTAACCGGGTCTCTTAAGAAATCAATCAGCCAAATTGATGCCTCTGATCCCTTGGGAATTTATGCGCGTATTCTTTTATGGAAATTCCATTATGAACAGCAGGGTTCTCAGGCCGAGGCTGCGTTGGTTGACCTGATGGATTTTGCTTCTTCCTATGCAAAGGAAACTAATGATGCAGAGCCGCTGAAGAGCCTTGCCGATGAATTATCCGCTGCGGGAGAAAAAGCTAAGGCAAAACAATTCTATAAAATTTATCTGGACCGAACGGTTTCTTCGGAAACCAGCGACGATAGGCTAAAGGAAATTGCCGCGGGATTTTATCAACAGGGCAGTATGGATTTAGCACAAAGCATTTATGATATTTATACGGCAAAAATTATCCAATACCCAAAGGATAAATCCCTGCCGCTTTTGATTGAAATCGCCAAAGCATTTGCTTACTCCGCCGAAGGCGGATCCGCCTACGGCGGAAAGGTTAAAGGCCCGTCTAGTCCGGTATACGCGGAAAAAATATTTGAAAAAATTGAAGAAATAGGCGGTAAGGATGCTTTTAGCGAAGACCTCTTGTACCTGCGCGCGATAAATTCTGAAAAAATAAAAGAATATGGTTTAGCTAAAAGATTCTATGATGATTTAGCTACTCGTTTTCCGCAAGGCCCTCATGCTGATGAAGCCTGTTTTAAGGCAGGGATTATCGCAGCTTATATATTAACTGATCTTGATGAAGCGAAAAGTTATTTTGAAAAATTAGCAAAAAAAGATTCAGTAAGCCCGCAGGTAATTTCCGGGCTTTATCAGCTTGGAATTCTGGCAGAATGGGTTAATAATTATGAAGCAGCGAAAACATATTTTAATAAATTAATCGATTTAGCAGGAGCCAATTTTGGAGAGTCTGTATTTTTTGCCAACGAGAGGATAAAAGAAATTAACGCAGCTAAGCCGATGGAATATAATTTAAAATCATTTTTGGACGCTGCTTTAAAGCCGGGCCCCTTAAGCCCCGAGACATCTAGGGTGGATTTAAATGTGAATCCTTCCGGAGCAGGGGCAGGCTCTCCGGTGCAGATTATTGCTTCTGGTTTCTCCGGAGCAAGCGGGTGTATGTCGGTTGAGATGCAATATCTTTGGTCCGGAGATACAGGCAAAGATATGCCTTCAGGCCAACAGGCGTCTTTTACTGCTCAATATGCAGACCCGGGGACGAAAGTTATCGGCCTCGTAGTGATGTCTTCTTCCGGGGTGATTGGCAAAGACCTCAGCCTCATAGATATTAAATAATCCGCCTTTTCAAAACACTCCTTGACTTATCCTCAGGTCTTAGCTATAATTTTTTCCAAAGGCATATAAATGTATTATTCTAAGCGGCAGATAATCCAGCTGTTGGTGCAAAAGGGTTTTTTGACTTTGCAGCATACCGAGGAGATCCTCAGCACCCAGAAAAAAGAAGGCGGCAAACTCAGCAGCCTGTTAATCGGGAAGAATTTTATCCCTAAGGAAGCCCTGCTTGAATTTATCAACGTCCATCTTAATATCCCGCATGTCGATACCTCTCAGCTGAAGATCAGTTCGGATGTCACGGCACTCATCCCTACGGAAGTTGCGCGTAAGCATAACATTTTTCCCTTAATGAAAAGCGAAGCTGGTATTACTCTTGGGCTGGCTGATCCGGTAACCATCCTTGATTTAGACGATATCAAAGAATTGCACGGGCAGCAGATTAACCCGGTGCTTGCACCGGAAGCAGAATTGCTGGCTTTAATCAGGACCTATTATGCTGTCAATGAAAGTGGCGGCGGCCGCGAAGAGCAGAATATGGAGGATATTTTAGGCAGCGCATTTGCCGATATTTCGGTGAAGACCCGCGGAGAAGTAGAGCTAACTGAGCTTGCTCAGATTACGCAGGAGATGCCGATTGTTAAAGCCACCAATTTTATTCTCGATAAAGCCATTGAATCAAAAGCAAGCGATATACTTATCGAGCCGCTGGAAGAATCAACGCGTATCCGTTTCCGCATCGACGGGCTGTACCGCCAGATAGAGAGCCTGCCGCGTTCGTTTCATCCATTTATCATTTCACGTATTAAGGTTATCTCTGACCTTGATATTGCCGAACACCGCTTCCCTCAGGACGGGCAGTTTAAAATAAAATTAAGGGACCGGGAAGTAGATTTCCGTGTTTCGATTTTCCCGCTGATTACCGGCGAGAAAGCGGCAATCAGGATTCTTGATAAGACTACCGGGCTTTTGGATGTTGATAAATTAGGCTTAAAAGAAGAAGCAGTGGCAGGTTTAAAAAAAGTTTCCCATATGCCGCACGGGATGATTTTGGTTTGCGGGCCTGCAGGGTCAGGAAAAACCTCAACGCTTTATTCGGTCTTAAAATATATCCACACCCCGGAACAAAATATCATTACCGTAGAAGATCCCGTCGAATATCAGATTAAAGGTATTAATCAGGTCGCGGTGAATCTAAAAACCGGGCTTACTTTCAGCCGCTGCCTGCGTTCTATTTTAAGGCAGGATCCGGATATTATCATGGTCGGAGAAATCCGTGATTTTGAGACCGTGGATATTGCGATTAAAGCTGCTTTAACCGGCCACTTGGTTTTGAGCACTTTGCATACTACTACTGCCGCAGGCTCTGTAGTGCGGCTCCTTGATATGGGGGTGGAGCCGTTTTTAATTAATGCTTCAGTGCTCTGTATTATTTCGCAAAGATTAGTGCGCAGGATCTGTATCCATTGTAAGGAAAAAATTCCCAACCAGCCTTATTTTCGCGGGCACGGGTGCAACGAATGCATGGACTCAGGCTATAAAGGCAGGGTGCTGCTTGCCGAAATTTTATATATCTCCCCGAAAATTAAAACTTCTATTGCATCTCTAAAAATGGAAGAGAAAAAAATCAAGGAAATTTCCCGTTCCGAGGGAATGAAGACGCTCAGGGAAGAAGGAGAGGCTTTGGCCCGCGCTGGTATCACGACCATAGAAGAGGTGCTGCGGGTTACGCCTGCGGATTAATTTATGCCGAGGAGTAAGCTAAACTTAAGCAAGGTTTTAATTGATTCCGGTAAAATCACGGCTGAACAGCTGGAAAAGGCTTTGTTTATTCAGAGAAAGGCCGGCCGCGAGTTAAAAGAAATCCTTATTAATGAAGGCATTTTGTCTGAAGATGAACTGCTTTCTGTAATTTCCTACCATCTGAATATTCCGTTTGTTGATCCTTCCAGGTATGAAATCGACCCTAAAATTATTGCCACTATCCCCGAGGACTTGGCGCGTAAGCATGTATTTTTCCCTTTATATAAAATAGGCAAAACCCTTTTGATTGCCGTGGCCGAGCCATTGGATATCTTGACTATCGATAACTTGCGCCTTTCGCTGGGATGCGAAGTCAAGCAGGTTTTAGCTAAAGAGCAAATAATTTCAGACTGTATCAATACATTTTATTCGGATACGGGAACTCAGAGCCTGCCTGGGATATTAAAATACGAAGGCGATCAGGAGGAGGCCCTGGAAATCATCCGTGTAAAGAAAACTGAAGATGAAGAATCGGCAGATCTTATTCAGGAAAGCCAGAAAGAGCCGATTATTGAAGCGGTAAACCGGATTGTTGGTGAAGCGATTGCCAAACGCGCTTCCGATATACACCTTGAGCCGGGGGACGAGGATTTAACTATCCGTTACCGCATTGACGGCATCCTGCATAAAATTTATTCTTTGCCAAAAAAAACCCAGAGGGGTATTGCCGCGCGTATTAAAATCCTCTCCAACCTTGATATCACCAGATTCTATATACCGCAGGACGGAAGGTTTTCGCTGAATACCAAAGGAAAGCAGTTAGACTTCCGGGTTTCATCCCTGCCAACCATCTATGGGGAAAAATTTGTTTTAAGAATCCTTGATAAATCCAGCATTACGGTTAAATTGCAGGATTTAGGGTTTTCCGAGCATTCCTTTAATTTATTGAAAGAGGGTATTTCTAAAGATCATGGAATGATCCTGGTTACCGGGCCTACGGGCAGCGGAAAATCTACCACTCTTTATGCTGTCCTGAACGAGCTGAATAAAATTCATCGCCACATCGTGACTGTCGAAGATCCGGTAGAATATCAGCTCGATGGTATAGGACAAACACAGATCAGGTCGGATATAGATTTTACTTTTGCCACTGCTTTGCGCGGTATTTTAAGGCAGAGCCCGGATATTATCATGGTCGGCGAAATCCGTGACGCGGAAACTGCCGACATCGCCATTAAGGCATCGCTGATCGGCCAGTTAATCTTAAGTACCCTGCATACCAATGATTCAGTAAGTGCCTTTGCCCGCCTGATTGATATGGGCGTTGAGCGTTACCTCGTCGCTTCATCATTAATCCTGATTTGCGCCCAGAGGCTCTGCCGTAAAATCTGCTCTAATTGTAAAGAACCTGTGGAAACACCCCCGGCAAATATATTGAAAGAATTGGGAATCGCCCAAAGCCAAGAAATGAAATTTTATGCCGGCCGGGGCTGTTCGGTTTGTTACAATACTGGCTATAAAGGCAGGATAGCGCTTCTGGAGGCATTTCTGGTTGATGATATTATCAGAAGTATGGTAATTCAGGAGAAGCCTCTGGAGGAAATCAGGGAAATGGCGATTAAAGAAGGAAGGTTAATTACTTTAAGAAGTGACGGTATTATTAAGGCTGCAGCCGGGATCACTACTATCGAAGAGATTTATCGCGTTACTGCCAACGATTAAAAATATGCCCATCGAAGGACAAGAAAATTTAATTTTTAGCGATGATTTGACCGGCCTTTATAACCGTCGGTATCTTTATAGCCAGCTGCCCAGGGAGCTGGAAGAGGCGCAGGCCAATAAGAGCAAACTTTGGTTATTCATGCTGGATATTGATAATTTTAAAATGATTAATGATACCTTTGGCCATTTAAGCGGTGACGACCTGATTAAAGAAGTGGCGGTTGCCATAAAAGAAAATACCAAGAGCAATGATAAAAGGATCAGGTATGCCGGGGACGAATTTACTGTTATCCTGCCCGGTATTGAGAGTAAAGACGTTATCAGCATAGCCAATAGATTAGTCACAAGAATAAACGAGCGGCACTTTAAAGAGAAACATTCGGGAAAAGAAATGCATGTTACTGTCAGCGTAGGCATTGCCGGTTATCCTCAGGATACATCAGATCCTATTGAATTAATCAATCTTGCTGATAAGGCGCTGTATATTTCAAAACAAAAAGGAAAAAATTGCTTTTCGGTTGTTTCTGAAATTACTCCGGAACTCTTCTGGAAAAAAGGCCTTTTGGAAAGATTTCCCTGCCCGGTGCTGGTGGGCAGGAATAATGAGCTGCGTAAGTTGAATGAAACGCTTAAGCAGGTGTTTGGCAACGCATCTTCCTTTATACTGGCAAGCGGAGAATTGGGAATCGGCAAGAGCCGACTCTTAATTGAATTCGAACACGCGGCTTCAGAAGAACACGCGGTTATACTCTCGTTACGATGCGAAGATAAATTTCTTAATCAGCCGTTTTATGCTGTGGGTGAGCCGTTAAACAGGCACTTGATTGGATTGGATAATATCCCTGCTGATTTTTTAGCAGGTATTCCTGAAAATGAAATAGGCTCACTTGCTGCTTTTATGCCCGTGTTAAAAGATATCGCTTCATCCGGCACCCTGCAAGAGGAAGCAATCTCGGATGATTTTTTAACTCCCGGCCTGATTAAACTGCTGCTGAATATTTCCCGTCACTCCCCGCTTTGTTTTATCCTCGATGAGCTGCATTATATAGATGAGAAGAGCTTAAAAATAATTACCCGGTTGATTCAGGAAAACCGCGATGCCCGCGTCATGGTTGCTGCTGCATTTTCGCAGGATGAACTAGTTGTGCCTGATATGGAAGAATCTCCTCTGGCAGTGTTCCTTAAAGAGCCGCCGAAATATATACAGCCTTTAGCTTTATCCCCTTTGCCAAAGGATGCTGTGGTGGAATTAATTTCAAACATCCTTTTAAATATTCCCCTCACTTCTGTTTTCTTTGATGCGGTTTATAACAAAGCCAGGGGCAATCCGCTTTTTGTGGAAGAACTGCTGAAATATATGATTGAAAAGGATTATATCTCTTTTCGTAATGGCAGGTGGCTGCAGCAGGAGATCGATGAAACAAAGCTTCCTTCTTCGCTGGAAGGTACGATAAAGATGCGCCTTGAAGGATTGGACGAAGAGACAAAAGAGATGATTGCCAAGGCCGCGGTTATCGGGGAAAATTTTCAGGTCGACCTGTTGCAGAAAATTGACAGCGAGGACAGGGGCTATGTTCTCGATCTGATCGAAGCCGGGAAAAAAATCGGCTTAATTTATGAAAAGGGGTCTGCTGAGAAAGGCGAATTTGGTTTTGCCACTAATGAAATCAGAAACATTCTTTTTGAGGCAATGGGCGGAGAGCGCACCAGGCATCTCTACGGCCGCGTAGGGGAAATCCAAGAGAAGCTGCATCCTGAAAATTTAAACAGTATCGCCGGAGAGCTGTATTATAATTTTAAAAAAGCTGAAGATCAGGTTCGCGCCGAGCAATATGCAAAGATTGTCAGGGAAGGCAAGGGGGCGCTTTATGACCGCACCATACAATACGCCCAGTCTTTGCTTGAGGAGGTAGTGCAGGATAAAATACTCCTGCCTTTAAGCAAAAAAAACTGGGCGGCGATTCCCGCTTTAATCAGGAGCATATCATTAGCCGCCGTAAATTATACGCTTTACCCGGCGCAAAACAAAATGAGGATTCAGTCTGTGGAAGATGCGTATAAAAAATTGTCCGATATTCTTACCGAGGCGGAAATATTGAATATCGCGGTGATTGAGTCAGGCATTATCGTAAATAATAAAAAAGTCGGCAAAGAACTCCCGAGTTTCTATGTCGGGTCGTTTATTTCTGCTTTAAAAAATTTAAACATTGAAAGTATCACCATTCAAAAGGGAACAGATATAGATGAATTAAATAAATTAATCGGCGTAATCAGCATGCCGGAATTAAAAGACATGGCCATTGCTGAATTATGGCAGAAACAAAATTCTGTGCATATCCAGCTAAATGAAATAACCTATGATGTTTCCAAAAGAAAATTTAAAGAGAAAGAAAGCCTGGAAGAGATTATGCTGATGGATTATCTTCTGGGCAAATTGCCATCCGCTGATAATAAGGCAGATTTATCCGGAAACATTGTCACACATGCGCAGGAAATTGCCGAGAAGCTGGAAAAACTTGGCGAACAAGTAAGCGCGAAGACCGGTAAAGATAAAGAAGCAGTCAAGGCGGAAATTATGGCAAAAAGCATCCAGAAAATAGGAAGGCAGTTTTTGGATAAAGGCGAAGATTGGTCAAAATACAGGGAAGGCCTGGCTAAAACTATTCTATCAATGGAACCGCAATTGCGTGCGAGCGTATTTTCTCAGGAGCTGCCCAGAGAAGCAAGAGATAAAGAAGATAAAGGAGGGCCCGGGGGCAAAGGAAAAACAGACATTATAAAAGAGATAGGCCTTGAGCTTCCTGATGAAGTGATTAGCGATGTTTTGGTCAAACAATATACACAGAAAGATACGGATTGGGCAAAAATGAAGGCCATGGTTGCGCGGTTTCTGGCTACTCCTGAGAAAAAGGCGAGACTTACGCCTATATTAAGGGAACAATTTAAACAATTAGGCGCCAGTGATGATGAATGCGATTTGATATTTGAGGAGAAAAATTGGGAACAGCTTTCTTTAGAAGATAAGGCTAAAAGCATTTCTCAGGCCAACACTCAAAGTTTCCTGAAAGTATTGCCGATGATGAAGGTTTCTACGCTGATAAAAGAATTTTTTTCTTCAGGCAAAGAGAAAGAGATAGAGGCTCTTGGTGAGAAGTTTATCAGGGCCTGGCAGGAAAAGAGCATTACCGGGGAAAATCTAGGTATCCATTTGAGGGAGATGTTAAGTAGTTTTATTCAAGTTTCCCCGGATAAATTACTGCCGGAATTTATTATTAAATTATTAAAATTTTTTGCTGAAGATAAGGGATTTGTGCCAATATTTTTTTCCTGCTTCAATCCTTTTCTGGAAAAAATAGCGCAAATCATGATTAATTCCAGAAAATTTTCACTAATGCAGGGAATCATGCGGGCATATGAGGGAGATGCGCAAAATACCTTGATTCTCTCCGATGCCCTGAACCCGATTGCTTCGCATCTGGTGGAAGAATTAATCAGGAGGATTGATTTAAACCTTGATTGGACTGAATTATCGGAAAGCTTTATTTTGCTTAAGGATCAGGCAGTGAAACTTCTGATTGATAAGGCGTTATTTGAAAAAGGCATCTCTGAAGGGAAATATTTCGAAGCATATTTAAGAAGGCGGACTATCGGCAGGATCCTTGCGCATATTTCCAAAGAAAGCATTTTAAGTATAATGATAAAGGAGATACCCGCTGATTCACCGGATTATATGCTAAAAAATTTAATTGAAATCGTCGGAGCGATGGAGCATGAAGAGATAGTGGGGATTTTAAGGATTCCCCTGCATAGCCCTAATATTATCATCCGTAGGAAGGCTGTTTTTGCGCTCAGTAAAATGAAAGGACAGGAGAGTGCTTTGCTTCTAACGGAAACCCTGAAGGATACAGATACAAAAATTGCCAGAGAGTCTCTATCCGCGTTAAAAGCAAGGAAGGATCATTTTGCCGCAGATGCGCTTAAAGCTGCTAAAGAAGATAAAAATTTAACTGATGATATCCGCAGAGAAATATGATATTATAATTAGCTAACTTAGGAGTTTGAATGAGGGCAGGGCATGGAAAAAGATCGTAGCAGCCAGAGGCTGGTAGGAAAGGCAAATTTACTCGGCCAGATTTTAATCAAAAACGGCCTGATTAATCAGGAACAATTAGATAAGGCTTTGAATATTCAGAAAACCAAGGGCGGCATGCTTGGCGATGTGCTTACCCAGCTGGGTTTTATTTCTCAGGAAGCATTAAGCATGACTCTCGCCAGCCAGATGGAAGCTGTTTATCTGCCGATAGAAAAATACAAGGTTTCCAAAGATGCGTTAAATGCAATCCCTAAAGAGCTGGCTCTTAAATATCAATGCCTGCCTTTAGAAAAATTGGGCGGTATTTTGGCAGTGGTAATGGTTAATCCGCTTGATCAGGATGCGATAGATGAAATAGAGAGATTAACTCAGCATAAGCTTGTTTGTATGATCGGCACAAAGATTCAGATAGAAAGCGCACTTAAGGAAAATTATTAGGTTTAAAAGAGGAAACAATGGCCAAATTTAATTATACTGCCAGAGACAGGGATTCGCGCTTAATCAGTGGCACGCTGGAGGCGCAGGATAAATCTTTTATTATCAAAGAACTAAAAAAAAGAAATTTAACCATCATTGATATTATTCAGGAGGATATTAAGGAAAAAAAGGTTGTCCAGCATAGGAACCGCGGTAAAGTCAAACCGATGGATCTGGTGGTTTTTTCCCGGCAGCTGGCAACCCTGATTGATTCCGGTGTATCCCTGATTACCGGGCTGAATATTCTGCATGATCAGGTAGAAAATCAATACCTGAAAAAAATAATTTTAAGTATTAAAAATGATATAGAAGCCGGCAACAGCCTTTCTGCTTCTTTTGCCAAGTATCCTGAGGCATTTCCGTCCATTTTTTCCAATATGATCCGGGCCGGCGAATCCAGCGGCAGCCTTAATGAAATCTTGGACAGGGTTGCCGATTATCTGGAAAAGACGGAAAACTTAAGCCGCAAGATAAAATCAAGCCTGACTTACCCGATTTTAATCGTCGGCATGGCGGCGCTGATAATTGCTTTTTTAATTTTAAAAGTCATCCCTACTTTTAAGAATATTTTTGCCAGCTTGGGAGGCCAGCTCCCCGCGCCGACGCAGATATTAATTTTTGTCAGCGATATGAGCGTGAAATTTTTCCCTTTCTTGGTATTGGCGGTGGTAATTATAATTGTATCTTTTAAAAAGTACCTCAGTACCGAACAAGGCAAGTTAAATTTTGATAAATTTAAGCTTAAACTAGCGATTTTTGGCCCGATTATAAACAAAATTTGTATCAGCCGGTTTGCCCGGACTCTGGCAACACTGGTAAAGAGCGGAGTCAGTATCCTGGATGCCTTTGAAATAGCCGGTAAGGTTGCCGGTAATAAGGTAATAGAGATAGCTACGGACCAAATCAGGACCAATCTGCGCGCCGGAGAGAATATTTCCGGGCCGATGGAAGAAACCGGAAAGTTCCCTCCTTTTGTCGTGAAGATGATTGCTGTCGGAGAGCAAACCGGAGAACTGGAGAGGATGCTTACTAAAATTTCCGATTATTACGAAGCACAGGTAAACGATTCCCTGAATGAACTTACTTCCCTTATTGAGCCGATTATTATTTCTTTCTTAGGCGTTACTATCGGCTTTATCGTTGTGGCAATGTTCCTGCCGATATTCAAGTTGAGCCAGATAATCAGCAAATAGAAAAAACTGAATTTAAACTTCTTCTAAGGCAAGGCCGATAGCTACGGACAGATACGGTGAGAATTTTGCGATTTCTTCCCGCGGGATATTTGGGGAGAAAGAAAAGTTTTTCAGCGGATCAAGGTAGATAATTTCAAGGCCCAGGTACCCTCCAAGGAACTCTCTTAACCCCCAGAGCTGGGATGAGCCCCCGGTGATATAAATCTCGTCAATTTTTTGCTCAGTCAGGTTTTCAAAAAAATCAATCGAAACAAAAATTTCGTTTAATAAGGTTGCCAGGGTAGTTTTAATTAATTTGGAAGTTTCTTCCGGTGCATCTTTAAGTTTATATTTCAATTCTTCTGCCGCTTTCTTATCCAGCTCTAATTTTGTTTCCAGGAGTGTTGTAATTGCTTCGCCGCCGAAACGCGTATCGCGGACAAAATAAGGGATTTTTTCCCGGCAGATTAAAAGGTTGGTTATTTTGTCGCCTACATTAAGCAGGGTGATATTGGTTTTTTCTTTCGCAGAGTAATTAAAATAAAGGGCGTTCATTAAAGCCAGCGCATCCATGGTGATGATTTTTGGCTCCAGCCCTGCCTTTTGCAGGAGTTCTACCCGGCTGTCCAGAACGTCTTTTTTAGTTGCTACTAAAAATACGCGCATCTTATTCGGAGAATTAGGGTCATCCCCGACAATATGGAAATCAAGGTAGACCTCTTCAGGCTTGAATGGAATATGATCTTCTAATTCATAGACAATTGCCTTACGGAGTTCTTCCTCATTCATCTTTGGCATGGATAGATGCCGTGCTACAACGCTTTCTCCGGAGAGGCCAATGTTTATTTCTTTGGTGGTGATCTGTGCTTCTGCCATTAGCTGCATGATTGCTTCCGGCATATCCTTGGCAGTGCGGATATCCTTGATCCCGAAATTAGTAATTTCAAGGCAATCGCTTTTTGCTTCCAGCTCAACCACTCTCAGGTTATTGCTGCCGATGTCCAGCCCAATTATTTTTTTCTTAGGTTTTATTTTGAAAACAGGCAGATTAAATTTCATAATTATTTAGAGCGGGGTTGTTTTGGCTGATTCAGGGCGCGGTAAATAGCCGCATCCCGCATGCTTTTTAATACTTTCTTTTTGTTTTTATCAAGCCCTGCCAATTCTTCCTGAGCATCCTGCAGGTTACGTTGTTCTTTTTTAGTGAGGAGGAAATCGTCATCTATCACGCGCGGGGTAATAAAAATAATCAATTCATTTTCCACCGTATCTTTTTTCACCTGGCTGAAGAGAAGTTTCCCTATATAAGGTATATCTCCCAATATCGGAACTTTAGTTATGGTGTTAGTGACATTCTTTGTCTTTAACCCGCCGATTACCGCAGTATCGCCGTCTTTAAGCATGAAATTAGTTTCTACTTTACGCGAGTCTATAGACGGTTCGTTGCTGGTCCCTACAAGCCCGGCTTTAAAGCTTTGTTCGCCTCTGACGCTAAGTGAAATAATTTTGTCTTTGGTAATATGCGGGGTGACGTATAATTTTATACCTACATCTTTAAACTGGGTAGAGGTAACTGAAGTGCTGCTTTGTGTGCTAGTGGAGATATAAGTATAGGGGACTTGTTCGGTAATTTCTATCTGGGCAGCCAGGTTATCCAGAGTCAGGACCTTTGGGCTGGCTAAAATAGTTACCCGTTCATCTGAAGCAAGGAAGTTTATGCGCGCATCGAAATTCCATCCGGGGAGGATAGTTTTGCCGTAATAAAAATCAAAAATTGCATCTGTTGCATAGAGAACCTGGTTGAAATGCGTGGCGCCTTTTTTCTTGTCGGTGATAGTATAATTCATCCCGGAATGGAATGCATCTGTGAGTTTTACACTGACAATTAATGCTTCAATTAATACCTGCGGTGTGCGGGTATCCAGCCTTCCCACTACTTCTTCGATCTTCGTCAGTATTTCGGGTGAATCGGTAATAATCAGGGAGTTGGTTGGAATATTAATTTCTATGCTCCCGCGGGCGGAAATTATCTTAGTCAATGATTTTTGGATATCTTCTGCCTTGGCAAAACTTAAAGTAATTATTTTAGTAGTCAAAGGAAGAGTTTCATCTTCTTTTTTCAGAGTAGTCAGGCTCATTACGCGGATAATATTGCTGTCGATTTTATAAGTCAGTTCATTGGTTTTAAGGATATTATTCAACGCCGTCTGCCAGGTAACGTCTTTGAGGCTGATACTGATTTTTGCTTTGACGTCTTTATCTAAAATTACATTCAGGCCGCTTGCTTCGGAAATGATCTTTAAGGCATCTTCAATGTTGACGTCTTTTAAGTTCAAACTGATCAAGTTAGAGGCGTATTTTTCCTCTGAATACAAAGAAAACGGCATATGCAGTGTCAGCAGTAAAATAATAATCAACCTGGTTAATCTATTCAATTTCATTATTTTTGCTCTGTTTCCCATTTTAATTCGAAAGTTTTATCCCCATACAACACAATCACCCGGTCAGCGTAAATTTTTTCTATCGTCATATCTTTAAATACCTGGCCTTCTTTTACCAATTCTGTGTCAATCATGGCGTAGAAGGTATTTCCCACCTTGCTGATTCCCATAAGAATAACCTGCGGCGCGCTTGTTTGCAGTGATGGCTTGGTAAATTGTTTTCTTAAGTTTCCTTTGTCGTCAAGCAGAGGAATGAAGGGGTCACGGTCAGGTGTTATATCTGCCTCTTGCCCGAATACTTTTGAATTTGCATGTAAGTTGAGTACAGCTAAAATCATAATAATATATACCCCATATTTATTCATTAGTTTTGGCATAAATTAACAATGGCGTTTTTAGTTCTATATCAATTCTGTGGTTCCAGATATCCTGTGGGTTATTTTGTATGTTAATACTGGTTACTGAGATATTTTTTTTAGATTTTTCAATCAATCCAAGGAATGCCAATAGCTGCCGGAAATCACAGTTTAATTTTAATGTCAGTGGCAATATTTCTAAATACATATCATTACGATTAGGTACTTCTGTGCGCGTTCTTTCCTCGGGATTAATGCTTTGCATGCTCAGTTTAGTTTCCTGCGCAAAGTGATTCAGGCTGCTGAAGATATCTTCTACGTTTTGAAAGAAATTATCCTGAGCAAGAGCGATTTGTTCGTTCAGTTTTTGCACCTCTGAATCTAACGTTTCTTGCGTGGAGGATATTTTTGCTGCGCGGTTAATTTCCTCTCCGGCCTTTTTTATCTGCTCTTTGAGGCTGTTATTTTTTGCCCAGAGCGCTCCGGAAAATTTCAGGAAAATCAGGCTTAAGAGGATTATCAAAAGCGCGATTCCTGCAATT
The DNA here is from genome assembly GCA_025453445.1 of Candidatus Omnitrophota bacterium. GTDB lineage: Bacteria > Omnitrophota > Gorgyraeia > Gygaellales > Profunditerraquicolaceae > JALOQJ01. The sequence goes on along the minus strand of JALOQJ010000002.1, from coordinate 26,869 downwards.
TTTACCCGGGGATTTTTAATTAATTCATTAATTTTTGTCATAGTTTAACCGCCTTACAATAAATAACAAATTTCATTACCGTAAGGTTGCCTTTTTTATCTGACTGTAATGGCCCGAGCTTGATATCGCTGAATTCCTGGTTAAAGGTTGAATTCTTTTTCAGCGTATCCACGTATTGCGTTATCGAACCGATAATATCTGCTTCAATGAGCGAAGTAGCCGCGCCTCTTATGGACAAGATTAAAGTTTTGCTTATTTCTGTCTGTGTGGCTAGGGCGTTATTCTTTTGTTTAGCCTGAGCAGCAGCTGGTAATGCCCTAGCACTGGTTTTTGATTCAATAGTAATATTCGTCAGCCAAATTTGCGGGGGCAGGGATTTATTAATTATATAAAACTTTTCTGACCATGACGTCTGCTCAGCAGAAGCCCTCTGGAGGAATGAGAGTGTTTCGCCTAAGCTGATTTTTTTCTTACTCATATCATCGATTTGTTTATAGACGGATTTAAACGCCAGCATTTTTTTCTCTAAAGAAGATAAGGACTTGGCATTTACTGCTAACTGGCTTAACTGTATTACTAAAATTGCCGCAAATGCCGCTCCAGCCACGAAAACCGGCCAGATGCCGGGAATTTTCATTGAGGCGCCAGGGGAGGAGGGGGTAGCAATTTTCCTCTCTTTAGCAGTTGGTTTGGTTTTTTTCACGATAGTAGGCAATAAATTTATCAGGGACATAGTCTTTTTAAGGTAATATTAATTTATTTTTATAACTTAAGATTCTATCTACGTCTTCTTTAGTAAATATCCTGTGGCCATTGCGGTCTTTTTTTACTTCAGGCACTTTATTGTTCCAAATCCATAAGAAAAGGGTAGAGCGCGAAATTCCCACCCTTTTTATGACATCTTTAGTTGTAATAAACTTTTCGTCCATTTAATATACTTTAATATACCTTACTATACCTTAATATAGAGCACTATAATCTGATGTATTTAGGTATATGGTACTATATTAATTATATTTGTCAAGTAAAAAATTATTACTATACTTTAATATACCTTAATATAACGCACTATATAATGATATAGCTTAATATAGCTGAGTATATATTAATATAGTGAATAATTTTGTCAAGCCATTTTTTTTGCCGCTTAATAATTAAAAATACTTGACTTGTGGCTGCTTTGGTAGTATAAATAAAACAATAAAAATAGTTTTATTAAGCGGGATAATTGAGCATGCATACAGCAGATTTTAAAAAAGAAGAATTGAACGAGAAAGAGAAGCGCAATGTTAATATCCTTGATATATTAAGGAGGCGCGGGCCGGTGAGCAGGCCGGAAATCGCCAAGGAAATAGGCATAAATGTGGTGACTATTTCCAATTATATCGATGACTTTATAAAGCATAAGTTGGTTTACGAGAAGGAATTGGATATTTCCGAAGGCGGCAGGCGGCCGACGTTATTGGATTTAAACCAGCGCGCCGGCTATGTAATCGGCGTAGGCCTTAACCTGATGAATATGGTTGGGCTTTTGGTTGATCTTAAGGGCAATATTATTACCAAGACCCAGATCGCCCGGCCTAAGGCATCGGTAAAAGATATCACTGAATGCGTGCTGGAAATTGTCCGGGAGATATTGCGGCGTTCGAAAGAATACACCAATAACATAAAAGGTATAGGAGTAGGGATTGCAGGCCTGGTGAACAAAAAAGACGGCTCTATTCATTGGCCGCAGAAGATGGATCATTATTATGCCTATGCCTCGGTTGACCTCCCATTAAAGAACCTTATCGAAAATGAATTTAATCTTCCTACATTAATTGAGAATGACGCTACAGCTGCCTGTTTCGGCGAACATTGGCTGGATTTAAAACGCGAATATAAAAATGTGATTTATATGTTTTCCGGTGTAGGCTGCGGGATTATGATTAACGGCGAGGTCTATACCGGAACTCAAGGTTATGCCGGAGAAGTAGCGGTTTATAATTTTAAAGAGCAGGATGCTTTTAACTGCGAGGCAGGCAAAGATTGTTTCTTAAAGCGCTGGGAATTGGATTTGGGTATTACCGGTGACGTTAAATCTTTATTGGCCAAGGATAAAACTGCTGCAGCCAATTTTTTCAAATTAACCGCAAGTAATATTAACAACGTAGATTTAAAGAGCGTTTTTATTGCTAACCGCGCCCAGGATCCGATTGCCGGCGCAGCGCTGGAAATGGCGGCTAAAAGGCTGGGGATAAAAATCGCATCCCTGGCGAATTTACTTAACCCGCAGATAGTGATTATCGGCGGCGGCATGGAAGAGGCGGGAGATGAGTTTTTGAATAAAGTAAATTCCACTGTCAGGGACTGGGCTTTCAGGGAAACAACTCAGGACCTGGAGATTATTTATTCTCAATTACGTGAGAACGCAGTGGCGCAGGGCGCGGCAAGCCTGGTAATGCAGAAGGTCTTCGCCCGGTTATTGTAAGGAGGGGTAATGGAGCAGAAAATAAAATTTATTATTATCGGCCTGATTGCTTTTCTGGTAATAAGTATTTTTACAAATTTACAAACTCTTAATTCGAAAGCAGCGATTCAGCGGGAAAAAGAACGGTTGAGCAAGGAAAACACCGGTTTAAATGAAAAATTAGATAAGGTTTCCCGGGATTATCAGCGTCTCGACGAAAAAGCCGGGCTGCTGACTAAGGACCTGGAAAAGGCCGGCAAAGAGAAGGAAGATATTCAGGTTAAATATGATGCTTTAACTAAGCTTAAAGATGAACTGGAAGAGCGCGTGAAATCGCTGCAATTCAAGTCTGTGGCCAAAAGCGAACCAGCTTCTTTTGAGCCGCAAGATAGCTATTGGGCGGGAATTTTAAAAACCAAGACTACGCTGGAATTGCAGTTAGATAATATAAAGTCCGAATTAAAAACACTACAAATAAATAACGAGCAACTGCAGCGGGAGAAGAGTTCTTTAGAGGTAGAAATCAATAATCTTGGCTTTGAAAGGCAGGATCTGAAGCGCCAGCTGGAATACAGTCAGAAACAGCTGGTTTATAATCAGAAGATAGTTGATAACGTTACTTTAGAGTTAGTAGGGGAAAAGAACGATAAGTCGCAGATAACTGATACTTTCCGGGCGTTAAAGAATGAAAATCTGGTTTTAAGAAGGCAGCTGAAGAATTTGTCCAGCCGTAAAGTTAACCTGGATAAAAAAATCCAGGGTTTGCAGGAAGACAACGCACGTTTTGAAAAAAGATTCAGCGAAATGGATGTGCTATTGAAGGATAGGTTGCTGCAGATAGATAGTTTAAAGAAACAGACGTCTGCTGTAGTAACTGCTGATGACGGCTTGAGAAATTCATCCGTAGAGCTGCCCACGATAGTTGTGCGGCCGCAGAAAGAATCAGCAGGCACCGGAGCTGTTAGTGCCACAGGCAGGGTTCTGGCAATAAATAAAGAAAATAATTTTGTGGTTATTGACGCCGGGCAGGATGCCGGCATCAAAATTGGCAATGCTTTTAACATCACCAGAGGCAGCAATGTAATTGCTACGGTAGAGGTTATTCAGGTGCGTAAAGCAATCTCTGCCTGCGATATTAAAAAAGAAATTTCCCCGATACAGATAGGCGATAGCGTATCCCGCTAAAGCAGCTTTATAAAAGCCGTTTTTCTATTCCATGGTGCGTACTAAAAAAGCCTCATCCCGCGTTGTTTCCATCGAAGACGTTGCCCGGCTTGCCGGTGTGTCAGTTGCTACAGTTTCCCGCGTAATCAATAAATTACCTTCAGTAAAAGACAAGAACCGCTCGAAGGTTGCTGATGCGGTTAAGCAGCTTGATTTTCAGCCTTCAATACTGGCTCAGCGTTTGGCTACCGGCAGGAGCAATACAGTAGCCTTGGTCGTGCCGCGTTACGAAGGGATGTTCTATTCTTTTTATCTTCTGGAATTAATCCGGGGAATCGGGACACTCTGCGAAGTGCTAAAAATAGATTTATTGCTGCATCTTACGGATAGTTCTGCCATACTTAATTTAAGAGGCGCAAGCGGGGTGATTTTTGCCGATATTATCGGCAACCGCAAACAATTCGACGAAGCATTAAAAAATAGAATACCCATGGTTGTGATTAATCATTGTATTGAGGGCCCGGAAGTAAATTATATTGCTATAGATAATGCTAAGGGCGCAGAAGATGCAGTGCAGTACCTGGTAAATTTAGGCCATAAAAAAATCGGCCACATTTCCGGAGATGTTATTACTCAGGCAGCAATGCAGCGCCTTGAAGGTTATAAACAGGCATTAAAGAAAAATAATATTCCGTTGCGCGAAGATTATATTATTAAAACAGATTACTCAAGAGGGCAGGCGCGGCAGGCAGCTGAGGCATTATTGAAAATACAGGATGCGCCGACTGCGGTATTTGTGGCATCAGACTCGATGGCACTGGAAGTTATGGCAGTAGCAAAAGAAATGGGCCGGAATATTCCCGGCGATCTTTCGATTGTAGGTTTTGATGACAATCCTTCAGGGCTTTACGGCCCGGTAGCGCTCACTACGGTAAGGCAGCCGCTGGTGAAGATGGCACAGATGGGTTTAGAAAGATTAAATTCTTTGATGAACGATAAAAAAAATGAGGCAGCAAAAAAAGTTGTTCTGCCGACAGAATTAATTATCAGGGAGTCTGCCAAACCCCCCGCCGCTGTTTAAAGGGTAATTAGCTTTAATACAATTTATGGTATATAAAAATAATCGGCATACTACATATTGTATTTTTTTGTTGACAGAAAATTTTGCCGGTGTTATACTTTGATAACTATAAAATAATCTTACTAACATTTTAACTCGGAGTGCCAAGATGACGCTGAAACTATCGGACAACGCAATGAAAGTGCTGGAAAGGCGGTATCTCAAAAAAGATGAATCCGGGAAAATTGTAGAAACGCCCGAAGAAATGTTTCGCAGGGTGGCTAATGCGATTGCTTCGGCAGACAAAGCCTATGGCAAGAGCGAAAAAGAAATCGCTGCAATAGAGCAGTCTTTTTTCGAGATCATGACGGCACTGGAATTCATTCCGAACTCGCCGTGTTTAATGAATGCCGGCCGCGACCTTGGCCAATTAAGCGCCTGTTTTACTTTGCCTATCGGCGATTCTATGGAGTCAATTTTTGAGACTTTAAAGGCAACAGCAATGATTCATAAGAGCGGTGGAGGCACGGGTTTTTCATTTTCTAGGCTGCGCCCGAAAAATTCCGTAGTTAAGACTACCGGCGGGGTTGCTTCAGGCCCTGTTTCTTTTATGAAGGTTTATGATTCGGCGACCGAAGCAGTCAAGCAGGGCGGGACACGCCGCGGGGCGAATATGGGTATTTTGCGCGTTGATCATCCGGATATTATGGAATTCATTACCTGCAAAGAAGATAATAAGCAAATCAATAATTTTAATATTTCCGTGGCGATTACCGACGAGTTCATGCGCAAATATAAAGAAAGTACGGATTATGATGTTGTCGAGCCGCGCTCAAGGAAAATAGTAAACCGTCTTAATACAAAAGAAGTATTTGATTTAATCGTCAAGCAGGCGCATAAGAACGGCGAGCCGGGGGTTATTTTTATCGACCGGATTAATCAGTATAATCCTACGCCGAAATTAGGTGAGATTGAAAGTACTAATCCTTGCGGTGAGCAGCCGCTCCTGCCTTATGAGAGCTGTGATTTGGGTTCGATTAATTTAGATAAACTTTGTAAAACAACCGGAACTCGACGCTGTGAAGTAGACTGGGAGAGATTAAAGAAAGTTACACACCTTGCAGTGCGTTTTCTTGACAACCTGATAGATGTAAATAAATTTCCCTTACCGCAGATAGAGGAAGCTACAAAGGCAACGCGCAAAATCGGGCTTGGGGTAATGGGCTGGGCGAGCATGCTGATTCGTTTAGGCATAGCTTATAATTCAGAGGAAGCGGTTGCCCTGGCGGAAAAAGTAATGTCTTTTATTTTAGAAGAAGCAACCAAGGAGTCACAAAGCTTAGCGCAGGAAAAAGGAGTATTCCCAGCATTTACAGGAAGTATATATGATTTAAAAGAGGGAGGGCTTAGGCTGCGCAATGCTACATTGACTACTATCGCGCCCACCGGCACAATCAGCATTATCGCCGGGCCATGCTCTTCTGGTATAGAGCCTTTGTTTGCCATTTCATATTACCGTAATGTCATGGATAATGATAAGTTGGTAGAGGTTGAGCCGTTATTTGAAGCAGCTGCCAAGGAAAAAGGAATTTACAGCCGCGCGTTGATGGAGAAAATCGCCGAAGGCACCTCCTTAAAAGATATCGAAGAAATCCCGCAAGAGATGAAAAGAGCTTTTGTCACTGCGCATGATATCGCGCCTGAATGGCATGTTAAAATGCAAGCGGCATTTCAGAAATATGTCCATAATGCTACTTCAAAAACGATTAATTTCCCTCATGATGCGACGATAGAAGATGTAAAAAAAGCGTATCTTTTGGCTTATGATTTAGACTGTAAAGGCCTGACGATTTACCGTGATAATAGCCGCGAGGAGCAGGTTTTGAATGTCGGGACTAAAGATGCAAAACCCGGGCAGCAGAATAATTCTGAGCCGGGAAAAATTATTCCTCGGCCGCGGCCGGAAGTAATTACAGGCACTACTACTAAAGTTGCTACAGGCTGCGGTAATTTATATGTCACAATAAATGTAGATGAACAGGAAAGGCCGTTTGAACTTTTTACCCAGATGGGTAAGGCTGGCGGCTGTGCTGCATCGCAGCTTGAGGCTATCGGCAGGTTGGTGTCTTTAGGTTTTCGTTCCGGAATAGAAGTAAAATCCATTATCGAGCAGCTGCGTAATATCCGCTGCCCCAGTCCCTCATGGGAAAAGGGCCAGCGCATATTTTCTTGTGCTGATGCGATTGCCAGGGTAATTGAGAAACGCCTGCTAAATACTGCTAAGTTAAGTGAGGCTGAAATCGAAGCATCAATAGGCGCGATGAAGCATTCACATGAAGAACCGCTTAATGCCTCGACGCGCGGAGATATCGTGGGAGTTTGCCCTGATTGTGGCGGTACACTCCGGCATGAAGAAGGTTGTGTTAAGTGCCATTGCGGTTATTCAAAGTGTTAAAGATAGGATAAATTATGAAAAAAATACTTTATATCGTTCTTGACGGGTTGGGAGATTTACCGCTTAAAGAATTAAACAATAAGACGCCGCTGGAGGCTGCTTTAACGCCTAACTTGGACCGCCTTGCACAGCAGGGCAAAACCGGCATTGTTTATCCGGTCGAAATTGGCATTGCTCCGGAATCAGATATTGCTGTAATCAGCCTCTTAGGGTATGACGCGCATAAATATTATACTGGCCGCGGCCCCTTGGAAAGTTTTGCCGAAGGCTTGGATATCCATGACGGCGATGTTGCTTTTCGGGTAAATTTTGCCACTGTTGAAGATGACGGCCGCACGATTAAAGACCGTAGGGTAGGCCGGAATCTGACGACTGAAGAAGCAACAAATCTTTCCAAAGAAATTAATTCTAAAGTTACCCTGACTAATGCTACTTTTGAATTTAAAAATACCATTGGCCATCGCGGTGTGCTGGTAATCCGGGGGATGCATAATAAATTATCCGGATGGATTACTAATACTGATCCTGCATACGGCAGAGAAGGTGTTTTTGGAGTAGCTTTGGAAAAGTTTGATAAATTCGTTGTTGAATCAGTGCCTATGGCGGGTTATGAAAATTTGCTGGAGGCAAAGGCAGCTGCAGTAGCCTTAAATGAATTTACCGTTAAGTCCAATAAAATATTAAATGAGTCAGCAATAAATAAAAAAAGAATTTCTGAAGGAAAACTCCCTGCTAATGTAATTTTGTCGCGCGATGCCGGGGATCATCTTCCGAAATTCCCCCAGATTAAGGCTGTATTAAATATGAAATTCGGCTCGTTTGTCGAGATGCCGGTGGAAAAAGGCATTGCCCTTTTAACCGGAATTGAGATTATTGATGTGCCTTCTTCTACGGGCCATGTGGATGTGGATTATCCTGTTTGGGCAAAAATTGCTTTGGATTCAATTAAGAATTACGATGGTATTTACATACATATCAAAGGCCCGGATGAGCCGGCTCACGACGGGAATTTTCAGAAGAAAAAAGAAAGCATCGAGGCAATTGACAAATATTTCTTCACTAATCTTCTGGCGAACCTTGATATAAAGAATACGCTTATAGCAGTTACTGCTGATCATTCTACAGTTTGCGCAATTAAAGCCCATTCTGCAGATCCTGTTCCGCTTTTAATTTCGGGCGGCAATGTTAAGCCTGATGGCAGTTTAAGTTTTTCCGAAAAAGCCGCTGCCAAAGGATCGCTGGGAGCAATTCTCGGACGGGAAATAATGTCCTTGCTTGTAAAGACAGCCCAATCTTAACCAGGGACGGTTCTCAATCCGTTCGGGAAGTGTCCCCCTAAAGAGCAAACAATCGGTCTAGTATTTCATTATTGGTACCTCTATAATTATAACTACTCCATTGATAAGCTGTTAAATGAGGTACCAAAGAGGCTCTTATGGGGTTAGTCTCGATATAGTTTATGCATTCTAATAAATATGTACCATCTTCGATAATCTTGCTTTTAAACCTGTCCTGCCAAAGATGTCCAACTTTTTTATATTTTAAATTAAAGTATAAGGTATAACTTAAATTCAAGCATTTCATAATTTTGCTTACATGCTTAGGATTCTTAATCTCTAGGATCAGATGAACGTGGTTTGGCATTAAACAAAAGGCGTATAGTTTAAAGTTATATTTTTTCTTATACTTTTTTAATATTAATAAATATTTGTCGTAATCACTCTGTTCCATGAAAACCAATTGTTTTTGATTGCCTCTTGTGATAACATGATAATAAGCATTCTCGATAGTAATCCTTGCTACTCTAGGCATATCTATCACCTCCTATATAAATAGACGATTAAATCTTGAATTTCTAACAAAGAATTTTGAAAAATTGAAGAGATTAAGGGACACTTCTGCCTTGAGTTGAGAACCGTCCCTGATTAAATATGAATAATTACGATGTTATAGTTATTGGCGCTGGCCATGCAGGAATTGAGGCGGCATTAGCCTCGGCGCGCATGGGCTGTAAGGTTTTAATCTTGACCCTCAAGAAAGAAACTATAGGCCTGATGAGTTGTAATCCTGCTATCGGCGGCGTAGGCAAAGGCCAGTTAGTAAAAGAAATTGATGCTTTGGGCGGTGAAATGGCGCAGGCTGCAGATGCCTGCGGAATACAATTTAGGATTTTAAATGCTTCTAAGGGTGCGGCAGTGCAATCATCCAGAGCGCAAATTGATATGGCGTTCTATGCCAAATATATGCAACGTACCTTGAAAGATCAGAAAAATCTTGTCATAAAAGAAGCAACTGTTGATAGTTTGATTATCAAAGGCAATACCGTTAAAGGCGTTATTACATCTAGAAAAGAAGAGATTCATTCTACTTGCGTAGTTATTGCCTGCGGGACTTTTTTTAACGGTTTAATACATCTTGGCTTAAAACATTTTGAGGCAGGCAGGATTGATGAGCCGGCAGTAAAAGGTTTGCCTGAGCAGCTGAAGCAGCTGGGATTTAATATCCTGCGTTTTAAAACCGGAACTTGTGCGCGCCTGGATAAAAATACGATTGATTTTGCAAAATTATCCCTGCAAGGTGGAGACATTCCGGCTCAGCCATTTTCTTTTTTAACTAAACGCATCAGGCAAAAACAAGTTCCCTGTGCTATCACTTATACAAATCCAAATACGCATGAAATTATCCGCAAAAACCTTGATCAATCTCCGCTTTATGCCGGGATTATTAAAGCCACTGGCGTGCGCTATTGCCCTTCTATAGAAGATAAAGTAGTGAAATTTTCCGATCGAGCGAGGCATCAGGTATTTTTAGAGCCTGAGGGCTTAAAAACAAATTCAATTTATCCTAATGGTTTATCGACCAGCCTTCCGGAAAAAGTGCAGCTTGATATAATTCATTCTATAGAAGGCCTTGAAAAAGCAAAGGTAATTCGTTTTGGCTATGGTATTGAGCATGATGTGATTGAGCCGACGCAGATTTATCCGACACTGGAAACAAAGTTAATTAAAAATTTGTATTTAGCCGGCCAAATTAACGGTACAACCGGTTATGAAGAAGCTGCAGCGCAAGGCTTGATTGCCGGTATTAACGCCAGCTTACGGGCAAAAAATAAAGAGCCTTTTATTCTTGATCGTGCAAGTAGCTATATTGGAGTTTTAATTGATGATTTAACCACAAAAGGCACTGCTGAGCCATATCGGATGTTTACTTCCCGCGTTGAATACCGCCTGATTATTAGAGAAGATAACGCTGATTTACGTTTAAGCGAGCTTGGTTTTAAACTGGGGCTGGTGCACAAACGAGATTTTGTAAAAGTTGAGGCGAAAAAAGAAGCAATTAAAAAAGGAATAAATTTTCTTAAAATTCAGCGCTTGAAGCCAACAGAAGAAATTAATCAAGGCCTTGAGGCATTGGGTACTGCGGCAATAAAAAAACCGGCTACACTGGAAGAAATCTTAAGAAGGCCGCAAGTGAGCATCAAGGAGCTAAAAAAAATCAGCAAGAATAATTTTCCATTATCTGAAATTGCTTTGAAGCAGGTGGAAATTGAGGTAAAATATGCTGGGTTTATAGAAAGGCAGCTAAAAGAGGTGGAGCGCTTTAAGAATCTGGAAAAAATCCGCCTGCCTTTAAATTTAGATTACAGACAAGTCAACGGGCTTTCCCGGGAAATTAAGGAAAAGTTAGATAAATTTAAACCGCTTAATTTAGGGCAGGCATCACGTATCTCAGGGGTTACGCCGGCTGCGATTTCGATATTAATGGTTTACTTAAAGAAAATTCATGGATAAAAAAAAGAATTATCTCGCCTTAAAAAAACTTGCGCAAAGCTTAGGCATAGAATTATTCGGCGTCGGTGATATTAAGGCACTTAAAAATGATTTTAACCTTTCAGAAAAAATTTTAAATAAGATCGATAAAGCCGTAAGTTTAGGCCTGCGGCTTTCGCCCGGCATTTTAAGCGATATAGAGAATTCTCCCACCCGGCTGTATTTCCATCACTACAAAACAGCCAATGCCCTGTTGGATCAGTTAACTTTCAGGGTGAGCAATTATATTCAGCAAAAAGGTTTTCTTACTGTTTCCATTCCTGCTTCGCAAATCGTTGACTGGCAGAAACAAACTGCGCATCTATCGCATAAAAAAATCGGCGTCTTAGCTGGTTTAGGCTGGATTGGCAGGAATAATTTATTAATTAATAAAAAAATCGGCAGCCAATTCCGTCTGAGCACTATTCTTACTGATATGCCGCTTCAAATCGATAAGCCGCTAAAAGAAGATTGCGGTAATTGTTCGATTTGTGTTAAAATATGTCCGGCAGGAGCAATTAAAGATAGGCCGGAAGATTTTGATCATATTAAATGTTTTGAAAAATTAAAAGAGTTTCAGAAGCTGCGCTTTGTGGATCAATATATTTGCGGTGTTTGCGTGAATGTTTGTAAAGGTAAAAAATAATGAACCACGCCCTTCTTAAGCATTAGGGTGGGGATAATTAGAGAGAAAGAAGGGCGGGGTGAAAGAAAAAATTTTAATTGTTGATGATGAGCGCGATATTATCAAAATGCTTGATTATAACTTGAAGAAAGAAGGTTTCAGGGTAATTTCAGCATATGACGGCGAAGATGCTATTGATTCAGCGCTGAAAGAACGTCCTGATTTGATTGTTTTAGATTTGATGCTTCCCGGGCTTGACGGATTAGAGGTCTGTAAAACTATAAAAAAAGAAAATAAAACTGCTAATATTCCGATTATCATGCTGACTGCCAAGGCACAGGAGGCAGATAAAATCGTCGGGCTTGAATTAGGAGCAGATGATTATATTACCAAGCCTTTTAGCCCACGCGAACTAATTGCCCGCATAAAAGCTGTTTTGCGCCGTGTGAAAGAAAAAGGCGATTTGCCGGAAATTCTTAAAATAGGGATGCTCTCGATTGATTTTTCTAAAATTCAAGTAAGCGTAGGCGGAAAACCAGTAGAATTAACCAGCAAAGAATTTGAATTATTGAAAACATTAATTAAAGCCAAGGGAAGAGTGCTTTCACGCGATTATCTTCTGGATACTATCTGGGGTTTTGACCATGCCATTGAAATTCAAACACGGACTGTTGATGTGCATATCAGGACATTACGCAAGAAATTAAAGAGGGCAGCAGAGTATATCGTTACGGTAAAGAATTACGGTTACAGATTTGAGTTAGAATAATGGTATTTTTAATTCTCTTAGTATTATTAATGGCTGCTGCTATCGGTTGGTCAATTGGTGCGAATGATGCAGCTAATTCCTTAGGCACAGCTGTTGGATCAAAAGCATTAACTCTGCGTCAGGCAATTATTTTAATTGTGGTCTTCGGTTTTTTGGGCGCATTTTTGCAGGGTGCATATGTGACCAAAACCATCGGTAAAGGGATCGTACCTATAGATCAGCTAAGCAAGGACTTAGGCCTGTATTTGGCAGTAGTTGCAATGTTCTCAGCCTGCGCTTGGGTAGTTTTAGCAACTTACTGGAAAATGCCGATTTCAACCAGCCATTCGATTGTCGGCGCAGTTGCCGGTGCAGGTTTAAGTATTGGTGCACCGGTGAGATGGAAAGCACTGTCGGATATATTTATCTGTTGGATTTTTACTCCTGTGGGTGCGGCAATATTAGGTTATATAATTTATCGGCTTTTAAAAAATTTATTCTATAGGATTATTCCGCGTAAATACCTGAAATTTGTGATTACTCCTTTGATTATTATCAGCGGTTGTTACGTTGCCTATACTTGGGGCGCAAATGATGTTGCTAATGCCACTGGCGTAATTGCCGGAGCAGGAGTTCTAACGCCTAAGGTAAGTGTGGTTTTCGGCGGCTTGGCAATTATTCTAGGCATTATGACTTGGGGTTATAAAGTTATTGAAACTATCGGCACAGAGATTACCCAGCTCTTACCGATTATGGCGCTTGCTGCTCAGTTGGCAAGTGCGATTAACGTCCATGTCTATACGATATTTGGCATTCCTGTTTCAACCAGCCATTCTATCGTAGGTGCAATCTGCGGGGTTGGGTTAGTCAGAGGCACGCGGGTTCTGAATTTGCGGATTATGAAGGATATCGTCTTATGCTGGTTAGCAACGCCATTTATTTCAGGAGTAATCAGTTTTATAATTTTTAAAGGAATAAGGTTTTTCCTAAAAGTATAAGGAGGGTATTGCAATGAAAGAAATCAGGAATATCTTAGGCTGGCTTGCGATGGAAGAAGAACATTCAATCATAAAGGATGCGCTTAAGCACGTCGAGGAAACTTATAAAACAGTAATCTCGTTTTCCGAAGCTGTGCGTGCATTTGCTCAGGGCGATACTAATGGCAAAAGCATTGCCATCGAGAAAGTCAGGGAGGGTGAGCATCAGGCAGATTTATTGCGTTCAAAGATGGTAAAGGAACTTTCCGAAGGGTTATTAATGCCTCCGGATAGAGAAGATTTAATGCATTTTGTAAAGACTTTGGATAAAATTGCAGACTGGACAAACGGCGCAGCCCGGCTTCTGGGTTTTATTGAAGCGAAGCCTCCGGAGAACATTGTGAAAAACATTTCCAGCGCAACAGAGCTGATTTCTGCTTCAGTTTCCAAATTAAGAGAGGCAATTCAGGCATTGGCAAAGAGCGATTTAAAGACAGCCCTTTCTGACTGCGAAGAGATTGATAAGCTGGAGCATGAAGCAGATGATCAGAAAAAAGTTTTAATTGGGGCAATAATACATGAGAAGCTGGAGCCGACTATTTTACTTTTGACTTATCAGCTTGCTGAATATCTGGAAGGAGTAACTGATAAGATAGAGGATGCTGCAGATTTGATTAAGGTATTAGCTATTAAATCAAAATAATGATATTTAAGAAGCAAAGTTTTAAATTTAAGCTGATTTTTTCGTATTTTTTGGTAGTTTTATTTTCTTTTGGTTTGGTTGCTTTTTTTCTGGATAAAAAACTGGAAGAAAATTCCCTTCAGGATTTAAAATCTTCCCTTATTAATCAGGCTAATCTTATTGAAACTCAGATTTCTACAGAGGCTATCCAAAACGAGTCTTTACTTTATTTGTCTGAGCTGGTAAAAAATTTTAGCCAAAAGAATAATGCTCGCTTAACGATAATAGGGCTTTCAGGCAAGGTTTTGGCGGATTCTGAAAAATCTCAAACTGATCTGCAAGGTATGGAAAATCATGCCTCGCGCCCGGAATTTAAACAAGCTTTAGTCGGGAGTACGGGAGAATCCATCAGGTATTCTTCTACCCTCAGGATAGACATGCTTTATGTGGCTATACCGCTTCGCTATAAAAAGGCGGTGATCGGAGCAATAAGAGTAGCGCTTCCGCTTGAGAATGTCAGGAGGAATTTATTAGTTATTAGAAAAGCAGTTACTTTGGGTTTCTTGTTTGCTTTAGGCCTTGCTTTTGTTTTCGGTTCTATGTTAGCCGGCACTATAATTAAGCCGGTGAATAAAATCATCCATGCTTCGCGCAGGTTTTCCTTAGGCGACTTCAGCCGAAAGATACTGCATGATTCTCAAGATGAAATTGGTGAACTTGCCCGGACTTTAAATAAGATGGCAGAAGATATAGAAGAGAAAGTAAGGGAAATTACAATTCAAAGCCAGCAGCTGACAGCGGTTTTCAACAGCATGATAGAAGGCGTAGTTGTTTTAGATAAAGAAAGCCGGATTGTTTCTATTAATTCTGCCATAGAAAAGATATTTGCTATTAAAAAGAAAGAAGCACAAGGAAAATTATTTTTAGAAGTTATACGCAATAGCGATATTGCAGAAGAGATAAGCAGGGCGCTAAAAAAGGGAGAATCTGTTTCCAGGGAGCTTATCCTATCTTGGCCTGTGCAGGGGGTTTTTCAGGTCAATGTCGCGCCTATTTATGAAAAGCAAGGCATGATCAATGGCAGCCTGCTGGTTTTACATGATATTACCGAGATAAGGAAATTGGAAACTATGCGCCGGGATTTCGTGGCAAATGTTTCGCATGAGCTGAAGACTCCGCTTACTTCGATAAAAGGGTTTGTTGAAACTCTTTTAGAGGGGGCGCTTAATGATAAGGAAAATAGCCTTCATTTCTTAGAAATTGTCCATGAGCACACAAACCGTTTGGATAACCTGATTAATGATTTGCTTGAACTTTCTCGTATTGAATCGCGGGAGATAGAATTGGATTCCCAAGAAATCAAGCTGCGCGATTTATTCAATAAGGTGATTTTAGGATTTACATCACAATTAAATAAGAAGAATATTAAGATTGAAAATAATTTGCAATCAGGCTTAATGATTCTGGCAGATAAGGATAAGATCGAACAAGTGATTACAAATTTGCTGGCTAATGCCATTAAATTCAATAGAGATAACGGTTTTGTTAAAATCTATTCTCAGGATCTAACAGGCAAAACTAAGGTTATTGTAGAAGACTCAGGAATTGGTATCCCTACAAAAGATCTTCCTCGGATCTTTGAACGTTTCTATCGTGTTGATAAAGCGCGCTCGCGCGAACTCGGCGGCACTGGCCTTGGGCTTTCAATTGTAAAACATATTATTGAATTGCACAAAGGCTCTGTTGGCGTCGAGAGCGTTGAAGGCCTCGGATCAAAATTCTGGTTTAACCTTCCTATATAAGTAGGGACGGTTCTCAATTTGTTCTAGAAGTGTCCCCTTTAAAGGGGACACTTCTGCTTTGGCTTGAGAACCGTCCCTACTTTTGTTTACCTACATTTTACACCTCCTTCAAATCAATTTAATGCCCATATTCTATACTTTGTCCTGAGGAAAGGATAAAGGTGAGGCATGTTCAAGAGAGCTAAAAAAATCATTACAAGAATCGTCCGGTATTTCGATGCGTTAATCGAATCAGAGATTGAGAGCATGGATAGATTCTACGGGCAATACGCCTGAATAGAATAAGTAATAATCTAAAAGGAAAATGGATATGGAAAATAAGAAGAAGATTTTAGTAGTTGAAGATGACAGGGATATAAATGAACTCATTTCTTATAATCTTGTTAAAGAGGGGTTTGCAGTGACTTCTGCTTACGATGGGATTGCAGCTAAGGAAACATTGCATCTTGAGCATTTTGATATTGTGGTTTTGGATATCATGCTGCCCGGTCTTGATGGTTTTAACATCTGTAAAGCATTGAAAGATAATCCCAAGGCATTCAATACTTTTGTAGTTGTTATAAGTGCGAAGTGTGATATGCAGGATAAGCTCTATGCCCATATTTTAGGGGCGGATTATTACCTTAGCAAACCATTTAATATAGGAGTACTGATTGGTATTATCAGGGAAATGGCTGTATTGTCGGATAAGGAATTTTTAGTTGAGAAGTGTTCAATGAAGTAAAACTGAAAGGAGGGAAGGATATTTGGGAATTTTTTGCAAACAATTAAACAAAAAGGAGGGAAGAGAAATGAGGAGGTTTTTAGGGGTATTTTTAATCTCTATGTTTAGTCTCATGTGTTTTAATTTTAATAAGGCTTATGCAGGCGAGATAGACCTGCTTTTACAGAAACTTGTAGAAAAAGGTGTTTTAACACCGGGAGAAGCGCAGCAGGTAAAAACCGAAACCAAAGAAGAAATCAGGAAAGAAATCGTATCGGCAAAATATGAATTATTGCCGGAGTGGGTGCAGAGGCTTAAGTTTAAAGGTGATTTCAGGATGCGTTATCAGTATACAAGGCAAAGAGCTAAAGATGATACTAACCAGGCAAGGATCAGGGTAAGGCTGGGTGCGGAAGCTAAAGTTAATGACCAGATGAAAGTTGGCTTGGGGCTTGCTACCGGCAGCACAAGTGACCCGCGTTCAACAAATGTAACCCTTGGTAATGATCCTACGACTCCCGGCGCTTCCAAAACCGTAATATTGGATTATGCTTACGGTTCGTATTCTCCTACTACTTGGTTGACCTTAACCGGCGGTAAATTCAAAAATCCTATTTGGCAGCCTACGGATTTGCTTTGGGATACTGATTTAAATCCTGAAGGCCTTAATATGCAGATGGATTACCGGTTAAACCCATCTTTAGGGCTGTTTCTAAATACTGAAATGTTTGTTTTAGGTTATGATGATGCTAAAGGATTGAATTCATTGATGTGGGCTTTCCAACCCGGTATCAAATATAACTGGCGTGATAAAGTTGACTTGAGAGCTGCAGTTACCGGTTATTATTTTTCTAATATTACCGGAGTGGGGAAATTTGCCAAACAATCCACTAATTCACTTACTCGTAACAATCAGTATAAATACCATTATAATGTAGTCAACCCTAGCTTGGAAGTTGGCATCAGGGATCCTTTCTCAAGCATTCCGGTTTTGGCGAAATATATACCCTATGCCGGCATGTTCAGTGATTTTGTATATAATCCGGATCCTGATACCGGTAAGAGCGGTTTTGATGCCGGCATTAAATTCGGGCATGAGAAAGTCGGAGATTGGGGGCAGTGGCAGTCAAGAATCCTTTTTTCCAAATTAGGCAGGGATGCTTTCCTTGATATTTTTCCTGATTCAGACCGTTATAACGGAAAAACTAATATGAAGAGCGTTGAAGCAATCCTTGAATATGGCTTGGGAAAAAATACCAGCCTATGTCTTGATTATTATTGGGCGAAGTCTTTATCCCAGCAAACAAGCGGCTCAGCATCAGGAAGTTATTTACCGCAGCAAGTTGTTCAGGTTGATTGGAATTTGAAATGGTAAAATTTGAAATTTTTAAAGGAGGCAAGAGAATGAGCAAATTCGGGAAATTATTATTGGCATGCTTTTTGGTGTCTTGCGCGGTAACTAGTGCTTATGCCGGCGGCCCTTTTGGTGTGGATAAAAGAAGAGTTATTATCGAAGGTTCTACTACTGTGCTTCCGATTGCCCAAGCAGCAGCAGAGACTTTTATGCGCCAAAATCAAGAAACGGATGTTACTGTGCGCGGGGGCGGTTCAGGTGTTGGCATAGCATCTTTAATTGATAAAAATTGCGATATCGCGGATTCGTCAAGGTCAATTAAAGAGGCAGAAATTGAGAAAGCTGTAGGTAATGGAGTTAGTCCAAAGGCGCATGTGGTGGCAATGGATGGAATTTGTTTAATTGTAAATTCGTCTAACCCTATTTCTGCTTTAAGCAGAAAGCAAGCCAGTGATATATTTACGGGAAAAATTTCTTATTGGTCTGATTTAGGCGGAAAGACTGAGAGAATTGTGGCTATCTCCCGCGATACCTCAAGCGGCACTTTTGAAGCATTCGGAATTCTGGTTCTTGAAGGCCAGAAAGTCCGGCCTGATGCTTTGATGCAGGCGTCAAATCAGGCAGTTGCTTCTACAGTTAGCCGTACACCGGGAGCTATTGGTTATGTAGGTTTAGGTTATTTAACTCCGGAAGTTAAGGCTTTGGACATAGACGGGATAAAGCCTTCAAAAGAAACTGTGCTTAGCGGGCAATATCCTGTAGGACGGCCGCTTTTTATGTATACTAACGGCGTACCCGACGGCGTGGTCAGGGATTTTATTGATTTTATCAAAAGCGATGAAGGGCAAAAGATTGCCAATGAGCAGGGCTTTGTTGCGTTAAAGTAACAATAGTGCGTTTGTTCATGCAAAAGGCAGGCGCGGCAGGTTTTCCTGCCGCGCTTGTCATATAAAATAAAAAATATGTCACGAAAAAAAGAAAGATTATACCATTGGATTTTTGCAATTCTTGCTTTTGCCTCTTTATTCTTTTTAGTTGGCATTTCAATCATACTCTTCAAGGAAGGTTTGCCGATTTTTCAGAAGGTTGATTTTTTTGATTTTATTTTTGGTAAATCTTGGTATCCGACTTATGATCCTGCGGAATTCGGGATCTTGCCTCTTATTTTGGCTTCAGTTTGGGTTACTTTCGGCGCCCTGTTGGTCTGTGTACCCTTGGGTATAGGGAGTGCTTTGTATATACATGAAATAGCAGGCAGTAAACAAAGAGCGGTTCTAAAGCCATTGATTGAAATTTTAGCCGGTATTCCTTCTATTATATACGGATTTTTTGCTATGGCGATTATGTCTCCTTTTTTGCAGAAGTTACTGAATTTACCGACGGGTTTATGCGCTTTTACCGCAAGTTTGGTTTTAGGCATCATGGCTGTGCCTACTGTATGCAGCCTTGCTGAAGATGCCTTGGGATTTGTGCCGAATTCATTCCGCGAAGCTTCTTTTGCTGTAGGGGCTAACAGGTGGCAGACATTGACACAGGTTGTTATTCCTGCAGCCGGTTCAGGTATTTCCACTGCAGTTATTTTAGGAATGAGCCGGGCAATCGGAGAGACTATGACTGTGCTCATGGCAGCAGGCGGAGCAGCAGTAATACCAAAATCGTTTTTCGAACCGGTAAGGCCGATGACAGCAACGATTGCCGCAGAAATGGGTGAGGCGGTAATGGGAAGCAGCCATTACCATGCGTTGTTTGCTATCGGTTTAATTCTTTTTATTATTACATTTATTTTTAATATTGCTGCAGAACTTATCAGTCGGAGATTCCGGATTAAACTTGGGTTGGCAAGATGAGAAGAAGTAATTTGCCTCAAAATTTAGGATTCCTCCTGCTTTGGATATGCATGATCACTACTTTATTTTTCCTCTTAGCCTTGCTTTTCTTTATTGTCTCAAAAGGCATCAGGATAATAAGTTGGGAATTTCTGACTCAAGGGCCGAGACAGTTTATGACGCAAGGCGGAATTGCTCCGGCAATAGTGGGGACAATTTATTTGACAATGGGAGCGATAATTTTCGCGCTTCCTTTAGGTTTGGCTTGTGCAATTTATCTCTGCGAATACAGCCCCAAAAGTTTTATCGTAAATCTGATCAGGATCGGCATAAATAACCTGGCAGGTGTACCATCAGTAGTATTCGGGCTTTTTGGTTTGGCGGTCTTTGTTAAGTTTTTCGGTTTCGGGGTTTCTATTCTTTCGGGCGCGTTGACGCTGGGTATACTTGTATTGCCGGGAATAATCTCTTCTACTCAGGAGGCGTTATTGGCTGTCCCGCAATCTTTAAGGGAAGCGTCTTTAGCGGTCGGCGCCACGCACTGGCAGACTATAAAAAAGATAGTTTTGCCTTCGGCATTACCGGGAATCCTTACCGGCGTAATATTAAGTATTGGCCGTGTCGCCGGAGAAACCGCCCCGATTTTATTTACTGCGGCAACCTTCTATAAAAAAGGTTATCCTGATTCTGTCTTTAGTGAAGTCATGGCTCTCCCCTATCACATATATGCGTTAATGACTGAAGGGACGCATCCTATAAGGCAAACGGAGATTGCTTATGGCAGTGCTTTGGTTCTCGTGTTTCTGGTCCTGGTAATTTCAATACTGGCAATAATTGTCAGGCAAAGACAAAGGATTATTTATGTACATTAATAAAATATCAGCACAAAATGTTAATTTTTACTACGGTAAAACTCACGCCCTGAAGAATATCAATCTGGATATTTATAAGAATCAAGTGACTGCTATTATCGGGCCATCGGGCTGCGGTAAATCAACTTTTATCCGGCTTTTAAACCGGATGAATGAGCTTATCCCATTTACTCGGCTAACAGGCAATATTTACCTTGATGAAGCAGATATCTTTGACCCTACAATTGATGCGGTAGAGATTAGAAGAAGAGTGGGAATGGTATTCCAGAAGCCGAATCCTTTCCCCAAAAGTATATTTGATAATATTGCCTATGGCCTGCGCGTAAACGGCATCAGGGATAAAGAATACATTAATGAAAAAGTGGAAAAATCTTTAAAAAGAGCAGTGCTTTGGGAGGAAGTTAAGCACCGGTTGCATGAAAGCGCGCTGAAGCTTTCCGGCGGACAGCAGCAGCGGCTCTGCATTGCAAGATGTCTAGCAGTAGAAACCAAAGTTATACTTTTCGATGAGCCATGCGCAAGTTTGGATCCAATTTCAACCGCAAAGATAGAAGAGCTAATTATGGAGTTAAAGAAAGATTACACCATTGTTATTGTAACCCACAATATGCAGCAGGCAGCCCGGGTTTCTGATTACGCGGCATTCTTTTTATTGGGCGAGCTGGTAGAATCCGGCAGGACACAGGATATATTTACCGCCCCTAAGAATAAGAAAACTGAAGCTTATATTACAGGAAGATTTGGTTAGCCGAGGTATTTATTTTAGCTTTTTGCCTTTTTTAAGCTATAATATAGGCGATCTTTAAAAAAAAGGAGATATATGATTGGCTTAAGAAGTAGATTCCTTTTGTTTTTCTTTTTTTTATCCGTGGCTACACTCTACGCCTATGACGACGGTGATTTTCAGATTTGGCATACAGAGGCGCAAGAGATGGAAATTAATCAAAAATGGAAGGTTGCTGCAAATCAGGAATTCCGCTGGGGCGATGACGCCAGTGAACTTTATTATCAACACTATGAACTTGGGCTTGTGTATGCTTTAAATAAAAATCTCGACCTTGGCCTTAATTACCGGCAAATTCTGGAAAGGGATTCAAAAAAGAAATTCAGGCAAGAGAATATGCCGAATATTTATGGAACTCTGAAATGGTCGTTGTTTGGTTTTAAATTTGATGACCGCAACAGGCTGGAATACCGCAATTTTGAGACTAAAAATGCAATTTGGCGCTATCGTAATAAATTTAATGTGAAGCTACCGTGGAAATTTACCCGTTTTGAAATTCAGCCTTATCTGGCAGATGAAATATTTATCAATTTTAATTCCACCGGTTTCAATAGAAACAGGTTTTATTCTGGTTTTGGCATTAGCCTAACTAAAAATCTTAAAGGTGAGATCTATTATCTCTTGCAGAGTACGGATAGTTCCGGTACATGGATAAAAGCTAATGTATTAGGATCGAAATTTAAGCTTGTATTTTAATTTAACATAGATTTTACTTTGCTTTAACATATATATAATATAAATAATATATAATTAATAAAAATGGAGGTAGTATGTTAAAAAAATTGGTTATATTTTTCTTTGTTGCAGGTTTATCTGCTAATTGTTTTGCTGCAGCGGAAAAAAAATCCATTCAAATTAAAGGCTCTGATACGATGGTAAATCTTGCTCAGGCATGGGCAGAGAAATATATGGAAGCAAATCCGGGTGAGTTTGTGGCGGTTACCGGAGGAGGCTCGGGTACCGGGCTGTCCAGCTTAATCAGCGGCACTTGTGATATTGCGATGAGCTCAAGGAATATTAAAGAAAAAGAAATTGCCCTTGCTGAAAAAAAAGGGATAAGTCCTTTTGAAATAAAAGTAGCTTTGGATGGTTTGGCAGTTGTGGTTAATCCAAAGAATCCCGTTTCTAAGCTTACTACGGAACAATTAGCCGGGATTTTTTCCGGTAAAATTTCTAACTGGAAAGAGGTAGGAGGCGAGGATAAGCCAATCGTTATTCTCTCGCGTGAGGTTAATTCCGGCACACATGTATATTTTAAAGAACATATTCTAAGGAATAATGATCCCGCCAGTAAAGAAGAATTTGCTCCGGGTGCTCTAATGCTTTCTTCTTCACAGGCAATTGCCGACGAAGTTGCGGGCAACCCTTCTGCCATCGGTTATTATGGCATGGGTTATATCAGCCCAAAGCAAAAGGCAATTGCCGTGGCAAAGGATGCAAAGTCAGAATATGTTGATCCGAAGATTGATAACGTCATAAAAGGCAAATATCCTATCTCACGACCGCTATTTCTTTATTCCAACGGCTCGCCCGAGGGTTTGACTAAAAAGTTTGAAGAATATTGTTTTTCCAAAGAAGGGCAGGAGATTGTTTTAATTACAGATTTCGTACCTATAACAAGATAAATCATGTTTCGGAAAGCCAAAGAATTTATCATTGAGAAGCTAATCCAGGTTTGCGGGTTAGCTTCTATTTTTTTTGTAGTTGTAATTTTCCTCTTTCTGCTGAAAGAAGGGTTAGCGGTTTTTAAGATTGTCACACCACTTAATTTTCTTTTTGGCAAAAGCTGGTATCCGATTTCTGATCCGGCGCAGCTGGGGATCTTGCCTCTCATCTGCGGTTCTTTATTGGTAACTCTGGGAGCTGCCATAATTTCCATTCCTATCGGCGTTGCCTGTGCAATTTATATCGCAGAAATTGCCCCCAGTAAAACTAAAGAAGTGTTAAAAGCAGGCGTAGAATTATTAGCAGCTATCCCCAGCGTAGTTTTAGGTTTTATTGGTATGGTGACACTCGTGCCTTGGGTAAAAAATATTTTTCATTTACCTACCGGGCTTACTGCTTTGTCCGGATCTATTATGCTTGCTTTTATGGCTATGCCGACGATAGTTTCTATTGCCGAAGATGCGCTTTATTCTGTGCCGAAAAGTTATAAAGAAGGTGCTTTTGCTTTAGGCGCGACCCATTGGCAGACGATTCACCGCGTAATGTTGCCTGCTGCCAGCTCGGGAATTTTAGCTGCGGTGATGCTGGGAATCGGCAGAGTCATTGGCGAGACTATGGCAGTAATGATGATTACCGGCAATGCAGCAGTAATCCCGCATTCGTTACTGCAGCCTGTGCGCACGCTAACTGCCACAATTGCCGCGGAAATGGGCGAGGCAGTAGTGGGTAGCGAACATTATTTTGCCCTCTTTGCTATAGGGATTGTTTTATTTATTATCAGTTTTGCGATTAATGTTACAGCCGATTTATTTTTGCACAGGGAAAACAGATGAGAAATACTAAAAGAACACAAAAAATAGCATTTTTCTTTTTATTCCTGGCAACGCTTTTGGTGGTTGTGCCTGTGGGCATGATTGTGGTGATTATCGTGCAAAAAGGCATTCCGGCAATTAACTGGCAGTTCTTAACTGATGTGCCGCGCCAGGGCATGCGTAGCGGCGGGATTTTTCCGGCAATAATCGGCACATTGTATCTGGTAGGAGGTGCGATTATTTTTGCCCTGCCTATCGGGCTCTTGGCTGCGATTTATCTGAGCGAATATTCAAAAGAAAATTTTTTAAGCAGGATTATAAAATTAGCGATCGTAAATTTAGCAGGTGTTCCTTCTGTAGTTTACGGGCTTTTTGGTTTGGCGCTTTTTGTAGTTTTTTGTAAATTCGGAGCTTCTATACTTGCCGGTTCATTGACGCTGGGAATCATGATTTTACCGATAATTATTACTACTTCGCGTGAGGCCTTAGAAAGTGTGCCATACTCTTTCCGCGAAGTTAGTTTATCTCTTGGCGCAAGTAAATGGCAGACCATCAGGCATATTGTCCTGCCGAATGCCATCCCCGGAATTCTTACCGGCACAATTTTAGGGCTTGGCCGCGCAGCAGGAGAAACCGCGCCGATATTATTTACTGTGGCTGCTTTTTACCTACCGCGGCTGCCCAAGTCGATCTTTGATCAGGCAATGGCATTGCCATACCATTTGTATGTGATTTCAACTCAGGTGCCGAATGTGGATGAAAAAATCCGTTACGGCACGGCATTGGTCCTGTTGACTCTTGTGTTATTTATGAATTTAGTGGCGATAATTATCAGGTATAAATTTAGAAAGAAAAAGAAATGGTAAATACTACTAAATTTAAAATTAATAACCTTAATATCTGGTTTGGCGCGATTCATCCCTTAAAAGAAGTCAATATGCAGATTTTTCCGAATGAGATTTTAAGTATAATCGGCCCGTCGAATAGCGGCAAGACTACTTTTTTAAGGATGCTTAACCGGCTCAATGAACTGCAGGATAATTTTAAAATGACTGGCTTTGTAGAATACGACAAAAAAGATATCCGGAATATTGATGTAGAATTTTTGCGCAGGAAAGTTGGCACTGTTTTTGCCCTTCCCTTGCCGCTGCCTTTGTCAATATTCGAAAATGTGGCCTATGGCGTCAGGATGTATGGCGGTAGAAATAAAAAAGAGCTTGAGCTAATCGTCGAAGAAGCGTTAAAAAAAGCATATATCTGGGAAGAAGTAAAGGACCGCCTGCAGGAATCGGCATTTAAATTATCCGGAGGCCAGCAGCAGCGGCTTTGTATTGCGCGTACTTTAGCAGTTGAGCCGGATGTGATTTTATTTGATGAACCATGTTCCGGCCTGGATCCGATTTCAACCGCCAAGGTTGAAGAGGCAATGCTTAAGCTGAAACAAAATTATACAATAGTCTTGGTTACTAATAATGTTAAACAGGCCGCGCGTGTAGGAGACAGGACGGCATTTTTCTTATCAGGGGAATTAATTGAGTTGGATAAAACAGATAAAATATTTACTGCGCCGGCCGATGTACGTACCGACGGCTATATCAGGGGAAAATTTGGATAATGGCAGGAATAAGAGTAAATAATTTAGATTTATGGTATGGTGATTTTCAGGCGCTTAAAAACGTCTCTGCCGATTTTAAGGAGAAAAGGATTACCGCTATAATCGGGCCGTCAGGCTGCGGAAAATCAACCATGCTGCGGGTATTTAACCGTATGAATGATTTTATCGAAGGGGTGCGCACAAGCGGTGAAATCATCATTGATAATGAAAATATAATCAATCCTGAAACCGATTTAGTGCTATTGCGCAAAAAAGTAGGCATGGTTTTTCAGAGGCCTAATCCGTTTCCCTTATCAATTTATGAAAATATTGTTTTTGGTGAGAGAATCCATGCCGAGAAAATTAATAAAAATAATTTAGACGAGATTGTAGAGCAAAGTTTAAAATCTGTGCTTCTTTGGGATGAGCTTAAGGATAAGCTTAATAGGCCAGCGCTCAGCCTGTCCTTAGAGCAAAAACAGCGGCTTTGTATTGCGCGGCTGATCGCGGTGAAGCCGGAAGTGCTTTTAATGGATGAGCCATGCTCGACTTTAGATCCACAGGCAACGCAGCGCATCGAAGAATTAATGCGCGAATTGCGCAAAAACTATACTATAATAATAGTAACTCACAATATGCAGCAGGCAGCGCGGGTTTCCGACGATACGGGTTTTATGCTTTTAGGCGAATTGATCGAATTTGACAGCACGCAAAATATCTTTACCGCACCTAAAGATAAACGAACAGAGGATTATATTACCGGAAGATATGGCTAAACCCGAGGCACGCTGGAATTACCCTTCGACAGAGCTCAGGGTGATTTCAGCGTAAATGCCAGAGGCACGCTGAAATCAGGAGGTTAGCATGATAAGGCATTTTGATGATGAACTGAAAGAATTACATAAAGAAATACTGAAGATGGGTATTATGGTTCAGGAAGAAATTTATAAATCAACCGAAGCGCTGAAGAATCGTGATAAAAAACAGGCAGAAGAAGTGATTACCTGCGATAACAAAATTGACGAGCTTGAGCTTGAGATTGACGAGCGTTGTATTGACTTAATCGCCCGTCATCAGCCGATGGCAGGCGATTTAAGATTTATTACCACAGGCATGAAAATTAACGCCGAGCTGGAAAGAATTGCTGACCTTGCGGTAGATATTGCCCAGCGTGCCGAAGAATTAAGCGATAAACCATTTTTAAAGCCGCTAGTGGATATCCCGAAACTTTCCGCGGTTGCTCAGAGTATGGTTAAAGATACAATAGATGCCTTTGTGAATAAAAATATTGGATTGGCGAAGGAGGTTGTTTTATCTGACTCTGAGGCGGATAAACTGCGCAATCTTATTCAGGATGAATTGATTAATGATTATATGATGCAGGATTCCAAAACAGTGGATAGGGCAGTGCCGTTATTGTTGATTGCGCGTTACCTGGAAAGAATTTGTGATCATGCCACGAATATTGCTGAGGATGTAATTTATATG
>JALOQJ010000035.1 GCA_025453445.1 Candidatus Omnitrophota bacterium | reverse complement strand
CCTTGATATCAAGACAGAGAAGGAGAAGTAATGGACGAAGTCACTTCTTTTGATATAATTTCCATAAGGATCGCCTCGCCGCAGGTGATTAAATCTTGGTCTAAGGGCGAAGTAAGGAAGGCCGAGACAATAAATTACCGCACGCTTAAGCCGGAAAAGGATGGTTTATTCTGCGAGAAGATTTTCGGGCCGGTGCGCGACTGGGAATGTAATTGCGGTAAATATAAGGGTATAAAATTTAAAGGCATTACTTGTGACCGCTGCGGAGTAACGGTTGACCGTTCTTCTGTGCGGCGCGAGCGCATGGGCCATATTGAATTAGCTGCTCCTGTTACTCATATCTGGTTTTTCAAGGCAGTCCCCTCCAGGCTTTCCGGGCTTTTAGATATAGGTTTAAGAGACTTGGAAAAAGTCATTTATTATGAAGAATATGTCGTGGTTGATCCTGGTACTTCGCCTCTAAAGAAAAGAGAGTTGCTTACCGAAGAGGAATATCAGGACGCTTTGGTAAAATACGGAGCAAATTTCAAGGCAAAAATCGGGGCAGAAGCAGTCAGGGATTTGCTGAAAGAATTAGATATGGATTCTTACTGCCGCAGTTTACGGCGTGCCATGGAAAAATCCAAGGAAGCGCTGGGTAACCGTAAGGCTTTAAAATCCTTAAAGATCGTCGAAGATTTCAAAAAATCGGGCAATAAACCGGAGTGGATGATTTTGGATATTGTGCCGGTAATCCCGCCGGATTTACGGCCGTTAGTTCCGCTGGACGGAGGCAGGTTTGCTACTTCTGACCTCAATGATTTATACCGCAGGGTAATTAACCGTAATAACCGCCTGAAGAAACTAATTGAATTAAATGCTCCCGAGATAATTATTCGTAATGAAAAGCGCATGCTCCAGGAAGCAGTGGATGCGCTTTTGGATAACGGCAGGCATGGCCGCGCAGTAATGGGCGCGAATAACCGTCCACTGAAGTCCTTATCAGATATGCTTAAAGGAAAACAAGGCAGGTTTAGGCAGAATCTCTTAGGTAAGCGCGTAGATTATTCTGGACGTTCTGTAATTGTCGTTGGGCCGGATCTTAAATTGCATCAATGTGGCCTGCCGAAACAAATGGCTCTGGAATTATTCGAGCCGTTTATTATCAAAAAATTAAGAGAAAAAGGCTTTGTGCATACGATAAAAGGCGCGCGCAGAATGGTCGAGCGCGGCAAGATTGAAGTCTGGGATATCCTCGATGAAGTAATTAAGGATCACCCGGTATTATTAAACCGCGCACCTACATTGCACCGTTTGGGTATTCAGGCATTCCAGCCGGTTTTAATTGAAGGTAAATCAATTAAAATCCATCCTTTGGTTTGTACTGCATTCAATGCTGACTTTGACGGTGACCAGATGGCAGTGCATGTCCCGTTGTCTTTGGAATCTCAGATTGAGGCTAAAATCCTCATGCTTTCCATAAATAATGTATTTTCTCCTGCTGACGGGAGGCCGATAATTTCGCCTACTCAGGATATTATTTTGGGGGTAGCATATTTATCCAAAGAAAAGCCTGGGGCAAAAGGTGAAGATAAAGTTTTCAGTAATCAAGACGAAGTAATTGTCGCTTATGAAGACGGGGCAGTAGATTTGCATGCCCGGATTAAAGTCAGGATAGATAAAGTTTTTGATTTGGAAGAACAAAAATTAATCGAGGAGAAACAGCTTATTGCTACGACTGTCGGCAGGGTTATTTTTAACCAGTCCTTGCCGGAAGGTTTTGGCTTTGTTAACAAAGAACTGAATAAGGGCAAGGTCGGGGAAGTTGTGGCCCAGTGTTATAAAAGATTTGGCCATTCCCGTACCATCCAATTGCTAGATGATATTAAGAAAGTCGGTTTTCAGTATGCTACTCTCGGCGGAATTTCTATCTCGATTGACGATTTAAAAATTCCTATTGAGAAGCCCGAAGTATTAAAGGAATCGCGGATAGAAGTAGCTAAAGTCGAGGATCAATACCGCAAGGGTATTATTACTGATAGCGAAAGAAAGAGTAAGATTATCGACATCTGGACGCATACTACCGATAAAATTTCCGATTTATTATTTAAAGGCATGGATCCGTTTAACCCGATATTCATGATGGCTGATTCCGGCGCGCGCGGTTCACGTTTGCAGGTGCGCCAGCTTGCCGGTATGCGCGGCCTGATGGCAAAGCCGTCGGGTGAAATTATCGAAAGCCCGATTACAGCTAATTTCCGCGAAGGCCTGACAGTTTTGGAATATTTTATTTCCACTCACGGAGCGCGTAAGGGTTTAGCTGATACCGCTTTAAAAACCGCGGATGCAGGTTACCTCACCCGCCGCTTGGTTGATGTGGCACAGGAAGTAATTACTACCGACGATGATTGCGGCACACTTAACGGGATTACTGTAGCGGCAATTATTGAAGGGGACGAAGTTGTGGTTAGCCTGAAGGATAGAATTATCGGCCGCGTGGCTTTAGATAATGTAGTTGATATTATTACCGATAAAGTTATCGTAGAGCAGGGCGAAGTGATTACCGAAGAAAAGGCTGAGATGATTGAGCAGTTGGGCATTGAAAAAATTCGTATCCGCAGTGTGTTGACCTGTGAATCAGGCAGGGGCGTTTGTACCAGATGCTACGGAAGGAATTTGGCAAGCGGCCGGTTAGTAGAATTAGGCGAAGCAGTAGGCGTAATTGCCGCACAGAGCATCGGTGAGCCTGGTACGCAGTTAACCATGAGGACCTTTCATATCGGAGGTACTGCATCGCGTATTGTTGCCCAGTCATTTATCAAATCAAAAAATAAAGGGTTTATCAAATATCATAATCTCAGGGTAACCCCCAAGAATAAAGAATTTGTAGTTTTAAACCGTAACGGTTATATCAGCATTAACGATAAGCAAGGCAGAGAGCTTGAACGTTATCCTTTGCCGCAGGGCGCTTTTATCAGTATTCCTGACGGAGATGAGCTTAATAAGGGTATTTTGTTTGTCCGCTGGGATCCCTATACTCTGCCTGTTCTTACTGAAGTCGGTGGCCGGATTAAATTCGAAGACCTGAAAGAAGATATTACTGTCAGGGAAGAGTTGAACCCGGTTACGAAATTAGTCGAGCGTGTGGTTGTTGAACATAAGCAGGAATTTCATCCGCAGATTGTTATTCAAAATGAAAAAGACGAAGTTTTAGGAATTTATCCTATTCCCATTGGCGCACATATTCTGGTTAAAGACAGCCAGCGTATTGAAGCAGGCGATCTCTTAGCCAAGATTCCGCGCTTGGTAGTGAAGACCCGTGATATTACCGGCGGCCTTCCGCGTGTTGCCGAATTATTTGAAGCCCGCCGTCCTAAAGATCCGGCGATTATCAGTGAAATTGACGGGTTTGTAGAGTTTGGCGAATCTAAAAAAGGCCAGCGCGTGATTATCGTGCGTTCATCTACCGGCATGAGCAGGGAATATGTTATACCGCACGGTAAACATCCTAATGTTTACAAGGGTGATAAAGTTGATGCCGGGCAGCAATTAACCGACGGGCCGGTAGTTTTACAGGATATTTTAAGAGTATGCGGAGATAAAATACTGCAGGAATATCTGGTGAATGAAGTGCAGGAAGTTTACCGTCTGCAGGGCGTGCATATAAATGACAAACATATAGAATTAATTATCAGGCAGATGTTAAAGAAAGTGCGTATTGAAGATCCGGGCGATACTGAATTTCTCGCCACACAGCAGGTAGACAAGTGGAAATTCCAGAAAGAAAATAACCGTGTGATTAAAAAAGGCGGAAAGCCTGCGTTGGCTACTCCGTTACTGTTAGGGATAACTAAAGCATCTCTTACTACCGAAAGCTTCATTTCCGCGGCGAGCTTCCAGGAAACTACGCGTGTCTTAACTGATGCGGCTGCTTCCGGAAAAGAAGATGAATTATTCGGGCTTAAAGAGAATGTTATCGTCGGCCATTTGATTCCTGCCGGGACCGGTTTCAGGACGCACAGGGAAATCGAAATCGTAAAGCTAGCCGATGAAAAAAGAGCCGAACTCCAGCAGCAAAAAGAAGTTGCTGAAGCAACAGCAAAGGAATAAGCAATATGCCAACAATTTCACAGTTAATAAGATTAGGTAGGATCTCCAAAAAGAAAAAGACGAAATCACCGGCTTTAAAGGGCTGTCCTCAGAGAAGAGGCGTATGCCTGCAGGTGCGTACAATGACCCCGAAGAAACCGAACTCTGCTTTAAGAAAAATTGCCAGAGTCAGGCTCACTACCGGCATTGAGGTTACTTCTTATATACCGGGTGAAGGCCATAACTTGCAGGAACATTCCATTGTTTTAGTCAGGGGTGGCCGCGTTAAAGATTTACCGGGTGTAAGATATCATATTGTCAGAGGTACGCTGGATGCCTCCGGAGTTAATGCGCGCAAAAAGTCGCGTTCCAAATACGGGGCAAAACGGCCTAAGCAATAGGAGTGTTCATTAAAAATGAGAAGAAGAAAAGCTCAGGAAAGAGAAATTTTAGCCGATCCCAAATTCAACAGTAAGATCGTCGGTAAGTTTATTAATATGGTGATGCTTGAAGGCAAAAAATCCGTCGCAGAAAAAATGGTCTACGGCGCATTTGAGCTGGTAAAAAAGCACCTGAACGAGCAGGATGTAGTAAAGGTTTTTTATAAAGCGATTGATAATGCCCGTCCGCGGCTGGAAGTAAAACCCCGCCGCGTGGGAGGTGCTACTTATCAGGTCCCAATAGAGGTCAGGCAGGAGCGCGGAACCTCCATTGCTTTGCGTTGGATCAGGGATTTTGCCAAGAATAAAAAAGGCAAATCAATGCAGGATAAATTAGCCGATGAGATTATAGCCGCTTATAAAGCAGAAGGTTCAGCAATAAAGAAGAGAGACGATACGCATAAAATGGCGGAATCTAATAAGGCTTTCGCGCATTTTAAATGGTAAATTTTAGTAGACAAAATCGAAATTTTGTGTATAATATTTGTTTCATAGTTTTAAAACAGTTTAAGCACAAAGTTAATTAAAAATAATAAAATGCCAAGGACAGTAGCAATAGAAAAAATCAGGAATATCGGCATAATTGCCCATATCGACGCCGGGAAAACTACTACTACGGAGCGTATCCTTTTCTATTCCGGTAAGACCTATAAGCTGGGCGAAGTGCATGATGGCACAGCAATTATGGACTGGATGCCGCAGGAGCAGGAAAGAGGTATTACCATTACTGCTGCTGCTACGACCTGCCGCTGGAAAGATTGCAATATTAATGTAATTGATACCCCGGGCCACGTTGATTTTACCGTTGAAGTAGAAAGATCCCTGAAGGTTTTAGACGGCGCGGTTGTGGTATTTTGCAGCGTAGGCGGAGTTGAACCGCAATCGGAAACTGTCTGGCGCCAGGCTGATCGTTACGGTGTCCCCAGAATCGCATATATTAATAAAATGGACCGCACCGGTGCTAAGTTTTTTGAGACGATTGCAGAGATGCATGAGAAACTGGGAACCAATGCCGCGGCAATCCAGATACCTTATGGTATCGAAGAAAATTTTAAAGGAATTGTAGATTTGGTTGATCAAAAATTGTATCTTTATAAAGATGAATTGGGTAAGGATGTAGAATGCGTTGCGATACCCGAAGAACTAAAAAGCGACGCAGAGAAATACCGTGCTATCCTGATTGAAAAGTTGGCTGAAGCAGATGATGTAATTTTGGATAAATACCTGCATAATAAAGCAATTTCTAACGAGGAGCTTAAAGAAAAGATTCGATCCAGCGTGATTGCCAATAAATTTGTCGCAGTATTATGCGGTTCATCATTTAAGAATAAAGGCATCCAGCTGGTTTTAGATGCGGTTTGTGATTATCTTCCTGCTCCTTCGGATGTGCCTCCTGTAAAGGGGACTAATCCGGAAAGCGGAGAATTCGAAGAAATAAAAACTTCCGACAGTGCGCCTTTCTGCGCATTATCTTTTAAAGTAGCCACTGATCCTTATGTCGGTAAATTAAATTATATCCGGGTGTATTCAGGAACGCTGAATCCCGGAACCTATATTTATAATGCCACCAAGCGTGTGCGTGAGCGTGTGACAAAATTGGTGCGCATGCATGCCAACCATCAGGAAATCATTGAGAGCGTAGTTACCGGCGATATTGCCGCGGTTGTCGGCCTTAAAGAAACCAAGACCGGCGATACTATCTGCACGGAAAATAATCAGATTTTAATTGAAGCAATGCGTTTCCCTGAACCAGTTATCCAACAGGCCATTGAAACTACCAGTAAAGATGAATCAGAAAAATTAGGCCTTGCTCTGCATAAATTTCTTGACGAAGATCCGTCATTCCGTGTTACTTATAATCATGAAACAGGACAGACGATTATTTCCGGTATGGGCCAGCTGCATCTGGAAATCATCGTTGACAGGTTATTACGTGAATTCAATGTAGCAGTTCAAGTGGGTTTCCCCCAAGTCGCATATCGCGAAACAATCAGAAAAAAAGTTAATTCTTCAGGTAAATTTATTCAGCAAAGCGGCGGCCGCGGCCAATACGGGCATTGCGTGCTTGAGATAGAGCCTCAGGATACGCCGGGTGCAGGGGTTACTTTTGAAAATAAAATTAAAGGCGGGGCGATCCCGCAGGAATTTATTCCTTCGGTTAAGCAAGGGGTATTTGATACATCTAAGAGTGGAGTTTTAGCGGGTTACCCTGTTACCGATATTAAAGTTACTTTAGTTGACGGGTCATTCCATGATGTTGATTCTTCGGAATTAGCTTTTAAAATGGCCGCAGGCATTGCTCTTACTGATGGTTTAAGAAAAGGCCACCCTGTTCTTTTAGAGCCGGTCATGGACATGGAAGTAGTTACTCCCGAAGAATTCATGGGCGCAATTATCGGTGATTTAAGTTCTCGCCGCGCAAAAATTAATGCAATTAATTCACGCGCTAATGTGCGTGCAATCCGCGTTTTTGTTCCTTTGGCGGAAATTTTTAATTACGCAACTGTAGTGCGTTCTTTAACTCAGGGCCGTGCTTCCTATACAATGGAGCCCTCATTTTATTCTGAGGTGCCTTCACATATAGCAGAAAAAATCGTTGCTGGGTATACATCAGCAGGGTCAAGAAAATGATTTTAAAATTGGGATTAATAAACTTACTAATCAGGAGGTGGACTAATGGCTAAGGAAAAGTTTGTTAGGAGTAGGCCACACGTTAATATCGGTACCATCGGCCATATCGATCACGGAAAAACTACATTAACAGCAGCTATTACCCATGTATTGGCAAAGTTGGGCAAAGCTACTGAAAGGCAATACGCTGATATCGCAAAAGGCGGCACCGTAAGAGACGAAACAAAAGTCGTTACGATTTCAGTTGCTCACGTTGAATACGAAACAGATAACCGCCACTACGCGCATATCGACTGCCCTGGCCATGCTGATTATATCAAGAACATGATTACCGGTGCAGCGCAGATGGACGGCGCAATTCTTGTTGTTTCTGCAGTTGACGGCCCTATGCCTCAGACAAGAGAGCATATTTTGCTTGCCCGTCAGGTTAATGTGCCTTCAATGGTGGTATTTTTAAATAAAGTTGATCTGGTTCAGGATAAAGAATTAATTGATCTCGTAGAAATGGAAGTAAGAGACCTCCTGACCAAATACGGTTACCCTGGAGATAAAACTCCTATCGTTAAAGGGAGCTCTTTAAAGGCATTACAGGCAGCTGATGCGAATTCGCCTGATGCAGCTTGCATTATGGAATTAATGAAGGCATGCGATGAGTTTATTCCTTTACCGACCAGAGAATTGGACAAGCCTTTACTGATGGCAGTTGAAGATGTTTTCACCATCGAAGGTAGAGGGACTGTTGGTACCGGCAGAATCGAACGCGGTAAAGTAAAAATTAACGAAGAAGTAGAAATTATCGGTTTAAGGCCGGAAGTAAAGAAAACGGTTGTTACCGGTATTGAAATGTTCCGTAAGCTGCTCGATGAAGGGCAAGCCGGAGATAATGTAGGTTTGTTATTAAGAGGTGTCGATAAGAGCGCGATCGAGCGTGGCATGGTAATCGCAGCTCCCAAGTCAATTACGCCTCATACGAAATTTAAGGCTCAGGTGTATATTCTGACAAAAGAAGAAGGCGGACGCCATACCCCATTCTTCAAAGGTTACAGGCCGCAGTTCTATTTCAGGACTACGGATGTTACCGGTTCAGTAACTCTTCCTACCGGCTCAGAAATGGTTATGCCGGGTGATAATGTTAATCTGGAAGTTGAGCTGATTATGCCTATTGCTATGGAAAAAGAATCGCGTTTTGCTATCCGTGAAGGCGGCCATACCGTCGGCGCAGGGGTAGTTACAGAGGTTATCGCTTAAAATAAATGCAGAAGATACGAATCAAACTAAAAGCATATGACCACCGCCTATTGGATCAGGCGGTAGGGGAAATCGTAGAAACCGTCAGGCGCACGGGCGCTAATATTTCAGGGCCCGTGCCCCTTCCGACAAAAAAAGAAATTTATACGGTTTTACGGTCTCCTGTAATTGATAAAAAATCTCGTGAACAATTTGACTTATCTACGCATAAAAGGCTGATTGATATATTTGAGCCCACCTCAAAAACTATCGATGCATTAAGGAAATTGAATTTGCCTGCCGGTGTAGACGTGGAAATAAAATGACAGGATTATTAGGTAAAAAAATAGGGATGACGCAGGTTTTTAGCGAAGACGGCAAGTTTGTCGGTGTTACTGCCATCGAGGCCGGGCCTTGTGCTGTAATGGCTGTAAGGGGCAAGAATATCCAGCTTGGGTTTGACGCAGCCGTGGAAAAACGGCTAAAACGGCCGCAGGCAGGCAATTTTAAAAAACTAAATATATCTGTGCGTAAATTCGTCAAGGAGATATCTAAAGATCCGGCAAGGGAATATAAAATAGGCGAAGAATTGAAAGTAGATTTATTTAAGACCGGTGACTTTGTCGATGTAACAGGTGTTTCGCTGGGAAAAGGTTTCCAGGGCGGGATGAAGCGTTGGCATTGGCACGGTGGGCCGATGACTCATGGTTCAACTTCGCATCGCCGCGTTGGTTCTATGGGTTCTACTACTACTCCGGGAAGAGTTTGGAAAGGGCATCATCTCCCGGGGCACATGGGTGCGGAAAAAGTAACAACTCAGAATTTGCAGGTAGTTAAAATAGATTTAGAAAATAATCTGATTTTAGTAAAGGGATCGGTTCCCGGATACAAGAATAATTATTTAATCATCAGAAAAGCAAAGAAGAAATAAAATTATATGGAAGCAATTACTTTACCTATACTCAATACTCAAGGCAAGGAAGTAGATACGCTGAAACTGGATGCAACAGTTTTTGACGGCGTAGTTAATGAGGCTGTAATTCAACAGGCGATTACTGCTTATCGCGCCAATCAAAGAAGAGGCCTCGCATCTACTAAAACCCGCGGTGAAGTTTCCGGCGGCGGCAAGAAACCTTGGAAGCAAAAAGGCACTGGCCGGTCAAGGCATGGTTCAACGCGTTCGCCTTTATGGAAGCACGGCGGCGTAGTTTTTGGCCCGCATCCGAGAGATTTTTCTTATGACCTGCCGCGCAAAATCAAAAATCTTGCCTTAAAATCAGGCCTGAATGCCAAGGTAAAAGAAAGCAATTTTATAATCCTGGACTCGATTGAGCTGGGTGAGGCTAAAACAAAAGAAGCTGCCAAAGTCATGGCCAGCTTGAAATTAAATAATAAATACAATACGCTTTTATTGCTGGAAAAAATAGACGTACAATTACGCAGGGCTTTGCGTAATATCGGTTCTCTTTGTATCGATACAGCAGGCAATGCCCATGTGTATGAAGTTATGGCAGCAAGAAAAATGGTAATTACCAAAGACGGCCTGCAGGCATTGGTAAAGAGGCTAAAACAATGATTTCACATATCATTATTAAAAGTTTAATCCGGACGGAAAAGTCCACTTTGCTTGAACCGCAGAATAAATATTTATTTCTGATTGAAAAAAGAGCGAATAAAATTCAGATTAAGCACGCGGTGGAAGAAATATATAAAGTGAAGGTCCACGACGTGAACACTGTTATTTCGCCGGGAAAATTAAAAAGAGTGCGCCATCAGCTTGGTAAAACGCCGGATTTAAAGAAAGCATGGGTTACTTTAAAGGCGGGCCAGAAGATAGATATCGCGCCATAAGGATAAAATATGGGACTGAAAAAATTTAAGCCGACAACACCTTCAAGACGCTGGATGAGCGGGTCGGACTTTAAAGAGATTACTAAGCACGAGCCGGAAAGATCTTTGATTGTCGCTTTAAAGCAAAGCGGCGGCAGGAATAACTACGGCCGGATCACTGTGCGCCATCAGGCTGGCGGGCATAAGCGTTTCTTGCGTCTGATTGATTTTAAGCGCGATTTGTTTGACCAGCAGGGTAAGATTATTGCTATTGAATATGATCCAAATCGCTCTGCGAGAATTGCTCTGGTAGAATATCCGAATAACATAAAAAGGTATATTTTAGCTCCAGTGGGAATGAAAGTAGGCGATGAGATTATTTCTTCTTCTCAGAAAGAAACGGAAATTAAAGCTGGCAATTGCCTGCTTTTAAAATATATTCCTTCCGGTACATTGATTCATAATCTTGAATTAGCCAAGGGAAAAGGCGGACAGATAGTGCGTGGAGCAGGCACAAGCGCGCAGATTATGGCAAAAGAAGGCGGGTTCGCCCATGTTAAACTTCCTTCCGGTGAAGTGAGATTGATCAGCCTTGAATGCCGTGCAACTATCGGCCAGATGGGTAATATTGATCATGAAGCTATCAGTATTGGTAAGGCAGGCAGGAAAAGATGGATGGGAATCAAGCCGACAGTAAGAGGTTTGGCAATGAACCCGGTTGATCATCCGCATGGCGGTGGTGAAGGAAAGTCAGGGCAAGGTAATCCTCATCCTGTGAGTAAATGGGGCCAGCCGACAAAAGGTTACAGAACCAGAAAACCCAACAGGTATTCTAATAAATTTATCGTTAAGAGAAGGAAACCATAAAATGCCGCGTTCATTAAAAAAAGGCCCATTTGTTGAAGAGAAATTA
>JALOQJ010000007.1 GCA_025453445.1 Candidatus Omnitrophota bacterium | reverse complement strand
AAAGTCAAAGCATCATCTCCGGCAACTAATTCAAAATTAGGCGGGCATAATTGTTTAATCCGCGACATCTGCTCAAGGCTGCCTGATGCCTCTTTAACTGCGATAATATTTTTACAATCATGCGCCAGCTTTGCGATTGTTTCCGGCTCAATATTAACTCCGGTGCGCGAAGCAATATTATAAAGAATAATCGGGATGCCTACGGAATTGGCAATGGCTTTAAAATGCTCATAAAGCCCTCTCTGGGTGGGACGATTATAATAAGGAGAAACCTGCAGAGATGCATCTGCTCCGGCAGATGTTGCCTGCTGAGTAAGCATAATCGCTTCTTCAGTTGAGTTTGAACCTGTGCCGGCAATAACCAAGACTCTTTTACGCACCTGTTTAATTGTGATTTCTATTACCCGCTCATGCTCGGCAAAAGACAAAGTCGCCGATTCACCGGTTGTCCCGCAAGGCACAATCCCGGCAGAGCCGTTTTTAATCTGAAACTCGATCAACTCTTTATATTTTTTCTCATCGACTTTTCCGTTTTTAAACGGCGTGACTATTGCCACTATCGAGCCTTTAAACATCATACACCCCCGTATAAACTTTCTTTGCTTTACCTTCCAGCCAGACATTTTTAAAACTATTGCCGGACTTTTCAAAATAAATCTTTAATATTTCCTTGCTTTGAGTATGCACATTTATTTTTTCGCCTGCAAGCCCTAAACTACGAGCTGTAATCAGGGCGGAGGCAACCGAACCTGTACCACAAGCCAAAGTTTCATCCTCTACGCCTCTTTCATAAGTCCTCACTCTTATAGAATTGTTCCCCAGCACTTCGATAAAATCAACATTTGTTCCGACGGGGGCAAATTTTTTATGATTTCGAATTTGCCTACCTAATTCCTTTATATTAATTTTTTCCAGTCCCTCAGTAAAAATAACCGCGTGAGGAACACCGGTATTGACAAAATTTACCCTAATTAATCGGCCGCGAACCTTGATAGGGAAATTTAATTTTAAGTGCTTCGGATCAGTTAATTTTATCCTTACATTATCTTTATTTACTTCAGATGCAATAATCCCTGCTTTTGTTTCTATTTTTAGCTGAGAGCTGAGAGCTGAAAGCTGAAAGCTGAAATACAATGCCGCACAGCGTGCGCCATTACCACACATCTCCGCTTCTGAGCCATCAGCATTAAAAATGCGCATGCGGATATCAGCCTTTTTAGATTTTTCTAAAAGCAATAATCCATCCGCCCCTACTCCGTATTTCCGATTGCAAATAGATTTTGCAAAAGCTGATAGCTGATAGCTTCCGCCGAAGGCGGACCCGCCTGCGGCGGGGATAGGTGAAAGCTTCCTGATAACAACAAAATCATTCCCCGAAGCCACCATTTTAGTAAACTTTATTTTTTTCATACTATAAACCTAAAAGAAAAGATGGAACTTCTTCATTGCGCACTAAATCATCAAAAGATTCGCGCTTCCTGATTACAAATACCTGGTCTTTAACAACCAACAATTCCGCCAAACGGCGGCGGGAATTATAATTACTAGACATGCTAAAGCCATACGCTCCGGCACTCATTACCGCAAGATACTCTCCCTCTTTAACCAGCGGTAACTTTCTTTCTTTTGCTAAAAAATCGCCGCTTTCACAGATAGGGCCGACTACATCTACTTTTTCCAATCGCACGCCTCTTTTCTGAAGAGGCAAAATCATATGATACGCATCATAAAGCGCCGGACGGATCAAATCGTTCATCCCGGCATCGATAATCACAAATTTTTTCTTCGGGGTATCTTTCAGATACAAAACTTTCGTCACCAATATACCGGCATTGCCGACAATGAACCTACCCGGTTCTAAAATTATTTTTAAACCGCTTTTCCTTAAAAACGGAAGGATCTTTTTTGCATAGATTTGCGCGGTCTGCGGAGTTTCATTTTTGTAAATAATCCCTAATCCGCCTCCGATATTAAGATACTCCAAGGTAATACCGATTCTTTTTAGATGAGCAATAAAATCAGTGATTTTCTTTACTGCTGCTACAAACGGCGCACTCTGAGTAATTTGAGAGCCAATGTGGATATGCAAGCCGCAAATTTTTAAATGAGAAAAATTTTTACGCAGAAGTAAAATTTTATAGGCATTGTCCAGGTCAATGCCGAATTTATTGGTGATTTTTCCGGTAGTAATAAATTTATGCGTTTTTGCCTCCACATCAGGATTAATCCTGATCGCAGCACGGGTAATTTTATTTAATTTTTTGGCAATGCGGTTAATATTTTCCAGCTCGGGCAAGGATTCCACATTAAAGAAAAGAATCCCTCTTTTAATCGCCTCTTCTATTTCAGCGTTGGTTTTACCGACCGAAGCATAGACTATTTTTTCAGGCGGACAGCCGGCTTTTAATGCACGGAAGAGTTCACCGCCGGAAACAATATCCAAACCTGCGCCTTTATCCACCAGGGCTTTTAAAAGCGCAAGGTTAGAATTTGCTTTTACCGAATAACAAACTACGGCATCAACTCCTGAAAAAGCTGATTGTAATTTATAAAAATGATCAACCAGCGTATGGTAGCTGTAAATATAAAGTGGTGTGCCGAATTTATCAGCCAAATCTTTAACTTTTATTTTCTCACAGTATAAATTATTATTTATATATTTAAATTCATGCATTTAACTTTTTACTCCAAAGGTTTAATTGTTTTCCTACCAACGCGGGGTTAGTTCCGCCATAAGATGATTTCAGGTTAACTGACACCCATGCATTAAGGATCTTCCTTACATCCGGCTTAAGCTTATCCGAATATTTCTTCAATTCATGGTCAGTTAAACTGGAAATCTTCTTGCCCTTATCCAGGCAATCCCTCACCATCCGGCCAACGATATCATGCGCTTCCCTGTAGGATACGCCTTTTTTAATTAAATACTCAACGATATCCACAGAAAATAAGGATTCGTCCATTAATTTCGCGGCAATCGCTTCTTTTTCAATTACAATGTTTCCGAATAACGCGATAAATATTTCCAGGATATCCTTCATCGTATCTATGGCATTAAAAAGCGGGGGCTTATCTAATTGCAAATCCCGGTTATATGATGAAGGCAGGCCTTTCATCAGAATCAAAACACTAGAGAGATCTCCGTGGATTTTACCGACAGAGCCCCGGATTAATTCCAGGACATCAGGATTTTTCTTATGCGGCATAATGCTGGAGCCGGTACAAAAAGAAAAATCAATATCAATAAAATTAAACTCTCTCGTAGACCAAAGAATTAAATCTTCAGCAATTCGCGATAAATGCACGGAAAGAATCGATAAGTCTGCCAATATTTCAACAATAAAATCTCTGTCACTCACCGAATCAATGCTGTTTGCGGTCAGATCCTTAAAACCCAATTGTTTCCTAACATATCCTCTATCTATGGGCAGACCTGTCCCTGAAAAAGCACAAGCACCTAAAGGCATCAGGTCCACTCTTTTTTTTGCATCAATCAGTCTTGCTTTGTCTCTTTCCAATCCGGAAATATACGCCAACAGATGATGCGCCAGTAAAACACATTGCGCTACCTGCAAATGAGTATATCCGGGGATAATAATTTTAGAATTATTCTTGGCAAATTTCAGTATAGTTTTTTCCAATAATGTAATCAAATCCGCCATTTCATCAATCTCATCTTTTAAATACATTCTAATATCCAGCGCTACTTGATCATTTCTTGAGCGGGCTGTATGCAATCTCTGAGCGGCTTTACCGATTTTTTTGCTTAAGATATCCTGAATATTAGAGTGGACATCTTCTGCCTGAAAATCAAATTTAAATTTCCCTGACTGCACATCCTTGAGGATAAAATTTAAGCCCTTGATAATCGAGGCAGCATCCTTAGTTGGAATTATTTTTTGTTTGGCCAGCATTTTTGCATGGGCAATACTACCTAAAATATCGTATTTAGCTAACCTGTAATCAAAAGATATGCTGGAAGTAAATTTATCCGTCAAGGCGCTTGTTTTTTTAGAAAATCTTGTTCCCCAGAGTTTTTTACTCATTTTTCCCCCTAATCCTACCTACTATCTTTTATAGGCATTCCCCTGATTTCGGCGTGCCTTTGGCGTATACGCCGAAATCACCCCGAGCTCTGCGAGGAGACATTACCTTTTATACGGCATTCCCCAGATTTTTATAAACCCTTCAGCAAGCTGCTGATTAAACTTATCTTCTTTGCCGTAAGTAGCTAATTCTTTTTTATAAAGCGCATTCTGCGATTTTCTTGCCACAGCAACGCAGTTGCCCTTAAATAATTTTAACTTAATTGTCCCGCTAACTAATTCCTGCGTAGATTCCACAAAAGAATCCAGTGCTTCCTTTAAGGGCGAATACCATAACCCATAATACACCAGCTCCGAATATTTTAAGGCAATCATCTCTTTAAAATGTGCCAGTTCTCTATCCAAAACTAAACTCTCCAATTCTTTATGCGCAGTATAGAGAATGGTTGCAGCAGGAGCTTCATAAATTTCCCGTGACTTAATCCCCACCAATCTGTTCTCCACTAAATCGCTTCTGCCTACGCCATAGAGGCCGCCGATTTCATTCAGACGGCTAATTAAAGTTGTTAATTTACAGCTTTTGCCGTCTAGTTTTTTCGGGATTCCTTTTTCAAAATAAATTTCCACATACCGCGGGTAACTCGTTGTGCCGCTGGGCGACTTAGTAATCATATAAGCATCTTCCGGCGGCTCCTGTTCCAAGTCTTCTAAAATTCCCGACTCAATAC
Source organism: Candidatus Omnitrophota bacterium (assembly GCA_025453445.1). GTDB lineage: Bacteria > Omnitrophota > Gorgyraeia > Gygaellales > Profunditerraquicolaceae > JALOQJ01. Next base: position 29,797 of record JALOQJ010000007.1, on the reverse strand, counting down.
TAATCCCCCAAAGATTCCTATCAATACTATACGGCTTCTTTTTAGTAACATCGATAGGAATATTATGCATTTGCGCGTATTCAATTTCTTCTTCGCGCGATTTAAATTCCCAGCTCCTTACAGGAGCAATGATTTCTAATTTTGGATCAAGTATTCCTGCGGCAACTTCCAGCCTCACCTGATCATTGCCTTTACCAGTACAGCCGTGGGCTATGGCATGCGCTTTTTCTTTGTGCGCAATTTGCACCAAGTATTTTGCAATTAACGGCCTGCCTAATGCAGTAGCCAAAAGGTATTTACCCTCATAAATAGCATTAGCTTTTAAAGCTGGCAGGACAAAACTTTGGGCAAATTCATCCTGTAGGTCTTTAATGTATACTTTTGATGCACCCGCAGCATATGCCCTCTCCTCGATAGCTTCAATATCTTCGCCCTGGCCCAAACCTTGTCCTAAATCTGCCATAAAGCAAATGACATCATACCCCCGCTCATTTAACCATTTAACAATACAGGATGTATCAAGCCCGCCTGAATAAGCTAATATTACTTTCTTCATCATATTCTCCAGCTTTCAGTTTTCAGCTTTCAGTCTTCAGCTGATTGCTGATAGCTGAAAGCTGACAGCCGAAAAATTATCTTTTTAGTAGTTTAATTAAAATTGCCTTCTGCACATGCATTCTGTTTTCCGCCTGATCAAAAACAACAGAATTTTTTCCATCAATTACATCAGCGGATATTTCTTCGCCCCGATGCGCCGGCAGGCAATGCATTATCAAAGCACCTTTCTTAGCCAAGCTGACAAGTTTAGCATTAATCTGAAAATCCTTAAATGCCTTTTTTCTCTCTTCTGCTTCAGCTTCCTGCCCCATACTTGCCCAAACATCAGTATAAATAACATCACTGTTTTTAACCGCTTCAACAGAGTCATAAAATATTTTTATCTCAGCAGATCCTGCGCTAATCTTTTTAGCCTCAGACAACACCGCTGCTTCAGGCGCAAATCCCTCAGGCGAAGCTACATTCATATTCATCCCTGTCTTCGCACAGGCAAATAACAATGAATTGCAAACATTATTACCATCGCCGATATAAGCAAGAGTTTTACCCTTAACCGTTTTAAGTTTTTCTTTAATCGTATAGATATCTGCTAAGGCCTGACAAGGATGAGAAAAATCCGACAACCCGTTAATTACCACAGCTTCGGCAAATTTAGCCATCTCTAAAACATTCTGATGCTCAAATGTCCTTAGAACTATGGCATCAGCATAGCGTGATAAAGTTTTTGCCACATCATGAATTGATTCTCTCACTCCCAGATTAATCTCACCAGGGCTTAAATAAACAGCATTGCCGCCTAATTGGTACATTCCAACCTCAAAAGATACCCTTGTCCTATTAGAGGGCTTCTGAAATAACAATACCAACGTCTTTCCAGCCAGCGCTTTACTGAATTTAGACTTATTTTTTTTAAGCTGATCAGTAAGCGTAAAAATATCCTGGATTTCTTTGACACTTAAATCTTTTATGGAAATCAAATCTTTCTTCATTTTAATACCTCGTTTAAGATCCCTATGGCCTTATCAATTTCTTTCTTGGTAATATTCAACGCCGGCATCAATCTTAAGACCTTATCATGGGTACAATTAATCAGGAGGCCTTTCCCTATGCATTTTTCTACGATTACTTTTCCTTCAACAGACAATTCCACACCTATCATTAAACCTAAACCTCTTACTTCCTGGATAAGCGGACATTTGGCTTTCAATTCATTGAGTTTAGCCAATAAATAAGCCCCCATTTTTTGGGTATTATGAAGTAATTTTTCTTTTTCTATTGCTTCTAAAACCGCTAAAGCAGCCTTCGAAACCAACGGGCTGCCACCAAAAGTTGAAGCATGCATGCCCGGGCCTAAAGTATCGGCAATTTTTTGGCTGGCCACCATTGCTCCAATCGGCAGGCCTCCGCCTAATGCCTTGGCCAAAGTCATAATATCAGGAGTAATCCCATAATGCTGATAAGCAAAGAATTTTCCTGTCCTGCCAATACCTGTCTGAACTTCATCAACAATCAAAAGCAAGTTTTTCTCATCGCATAGTTTTCTTAAGCCCAAAACAAAATCTTTATCTGCCAGATTAACTCCGCCTTCACCCTGAACCAATTCCAGCATAATTGCCACGGTCTTCTCAGTCAAAGCAGCTTTTACCGCAGCCAAATCATTAAACTTAACCGCCGTAAACCCAACAGGCAAAGGAGCGAACCCAGACTGGTATTTCTTCTGGCCCGTAGCTGCCAAAGCAGCAAGAGTCCTACCGTGAAAAGAATTCTCAAAGGTAATGATTTCAAATCTGCCCTGTCCAAACTTACGGCTTAATTTTATCGCCCCTTCGTTTGCCTCTGCGCCGGAATTGCAGAAAAAAACTTTTCCCGGAAAAGACACAGCTATAATCTCTTCGGCCAGCTTCGCCTGCGGGATATTATAATAATTGTTTGGTACAAAAATTAATTTAGAAACCTGGCTCCTAACAGCCTGCATGACTTTAGGATGGCAATGGCCAAGGCTGCCTACTCCCCATCCGGGGAAAAAATCCAGATAAGCCTTATTATGAATGTCCCAAAGCTTGCTGCCTTTACCTTTAACCAAGACCAGCGGCGTCTTGGTATAAGTAGACATAACATTTATCTTATAACTATCAAAAACTTCCTGTAGTGTCATTTTACTATCTCCGTTCCCACTCCTTTAACTGTAAATATTTCCAAAAGTAATCCATGCGGGGTACGCGCATCAATCATGTGCGTCTTTTTCACTCCACCCTCTAAAGCCATGATACAGGCATTAACCTTAGGAATCATTCCCTGTTGTATAACATTTTCACTAATCAATCCTTTTGCTTCTTCAGTAGTCAGGGTAGAAAGAAAAGAAGCCTGATCATCAGAATTACGCATTACCCCTTTTACATTAGTTAATAAAACCAGTTTTTCCGCTTTCAAAGCAACGGCAATATGCGCTGCTGCCTCGTCGGCGTTGACATTGTAAGCTTTTTTATCGCTGCCCCTGCCCATCGGCAGGATCACAGGCACCTTGTCAGATTTTAAAATATCCAATACTGCTTCAGGATCAATGCCAATAATATTACCGACCAAGCCTAAGTCTATTTTAGCTTTCTTCTTTTCTGCCTGAATTAATTTATCGTTCTTGCCGTTTAAGCCTGCGGATTTAGCCCCCAGGTCGGATATTTCCTCTACGATCATATCATTCAATTTCTGCAGCTCTTCTTCCACAACTACCAGTGTTTCTTCGTCGGTAACGCGCATCCCATCGATGAATTCGGCTTTCCTGCCGCTGGTACGCATGCGATCGCTGATATTCGGCCCGCCGCCATGCACCAAAACCGGCCTTAAGCCCATGAAATTCAAAAAAACAATATCTTCTAAAACGCCCCGCCTGATTTTTTCCTCCCCAAGGATACTACCGCCATACTTGATAACAATAACTTTCTTGTGGAATTTTTTAATGTATGGCAGTGCTTCTACCAGAACTTCTGCTTTCTTAATTGCCTCATCCATATTTTAACCTTTCTTAATTATATTCTGCGTTTATTTTTACATACTCATACGATAAATCTGAAGTATACACTTCTGCCCGGGCCTTACCGCACCCAAGAGAAATCTCAATATTAACTTCTTTCTTCTTTAAGGGGCTATACTTAATTCTCAGGCCTTGCTCTTTAACTGCCACGCCACTTGCGCCGATTGCCGCGGTAATCCTTCCCATGATATTAGGGCTTGAGGCAAACATCGCGGTTTTAAAAAGTGCAGAATTGGCAATACTTAAAGCCGCTGTTTTAGCCTCTTTTGCGCTCTTTGCTTGAATTACTTTGATATGCACGAATTTAGTTGCGCCTTCAGCATCCCGGACAATCATTTTCGCCAATTCCAGGCAGGCTTTATTTAATACTGAAGAAAAAACTGCAAAATTACTGCCGGCAGTAATTAATTTGTTACCCGCCATGCCGTTTGCTAAAACCATCACCGTATCATTTGTACTCATACAGCCGTCTACAGTAATACAATTAAAAGATTTCTCTACAGCCGTTTGCAGGGCTTTATTTAAAGCACCCTGGGTAATTTGCGCGTCAGTAAGAATAAAACAAAGCATAGTTGCCATATCCGGAGCAATCATACCAGCGCCTTTAGCAATACCACAACAGGTGATGGTTTTACCACCGAGAACAAACTTCACAGTAATCTCTTTGCTAAAAGTATCAGTGGTCATAATTGCTTTTTTTGCTTTATCTACACCTGACTCTGTCAGGCCACTTACTAAAACAGGCATAGCTTTTTTAATTTTATCTATGGGTAGTTTTCTACCGATGATTCCGGTAGAAGCCACTAATACAGCCTCTTTTTTAACTCCTAAAGCACTTCCTGCTGAAGCTGCCATAGCAAGAGCATCTTTTATACCCTGCGCTCCTGTAAAACAATTAGCATTGCCGCTATTCGCAATTACTGCCTGAAATCCCTGATTATTTTTAAGGTGCTTTTTACAGACAATAATCGGCGCGGCAAGAATTTTGTTGCGGGTAAACAAACAACTTGCTTTAGCAGGCACTACAGAATAAAGCAACGCTAAATCCAGCTTATTCTTCCTTTTTAAACCAGCAGATAGGCCATTAGCCTGAAAACCTAAAGGCAAAATAACTTTTTTAAAAACAGACGTCATAATAAACCCAGCGTCTCGGGAAAGCCATACATAATATTCATATTCTGCACTGCCTGCCCTGAAGCGCCCTTAATTAAATTATCAATCGCGGAAATAATAATTATCTTATCACCGCAATCTTTAATCCCGATATCGCAAAAATTCGCCCCTACCACATCCTTAATCCGCGGAAATAGGCCTTCTCCTTTGATCCTTACAAAAGGCTCTTTTTTATAAAATTTTTTGTATAACTCTGCTAAGTTTTTTGTTTTAGCGGGTTTTGCGCTTTTTGCTTTATTTACATAAATAGTTTCCAGAATCCCTTGATTCAAAGGCAAAAGATGCGGCACAAAAGTTACTTCCATTGCCTTTCTGGACAGGCCTGAAAGCACCTGATTAATTTCCGGGCTATGCTGATGGATATTAACTTTATATGCTTTAAAATCTTCATTGATCTCCGGGAATAAAAGCCCTTCAGAAGGCTTTCTTCCTGCGCCGGTCACTCCTGATTTAGCGTCGATGATTACCGAATCTAAATCGATTAAATTCAATGCTGCCAGCGGCGCTAAAGCCAATATTGCCGCGGTGGGATAACAACCGGGGTTAGCAATAAAAGATGCTTGTTTAATTTTATTGCGATAAATTTCCGGGAGCCCGTAAACGGCATTTTTAAGATTTGCTTTATCTTTGTGGCTTACTCCATAGAATTTTTTATAAATTTTAATATTTTTCAGCCGATAATCAGCGCTTAAATCAATTACTTTCTTTTTAGCCTTCAATAGCTTCGGGACAATCTGCATAGAAACCGTATGCGGCAGGGCCAAAAATACCAAGTCGCACTGGCTATTAATTTCTTCAAGATCAGGTTCAGTGCATATTAAAGCAATCCTATTCTGAAGCTTAGGAAATATCTCTGCAATTTGCTGCGGCTTTGCAACTTTCGCCGACAGATTAACAATCCTTACCTCAGGATGATTTAAAAGAATATCAATTAAAACTTCCCCGGCATAACCTGTTACTCCGATAATCCCTGCCTTAATCATTTTAACTCCTCTGATTTTATAAAACTCATATTAAGATAAAAACTCCATCTCGTCAAGTCTTTTCTCGTCGGTTTCCCGACGGGTCAAGAGATAAAAAAATCCCGCTTCGCCAGCGGGATTATTTTAAACTTATAGCAAATATGTTTTAACCTATAATTACCTCTTTGTCCACTGGAAGCGTTTGCGTGCGCCTTTTTGGCCGTATTTCTTGCGCTCCTTCATGCGCGGGTCACGCGTAAGATAGGTATTCTTGCGCAGTATTTCCTTTAAAGCCGGCTCAGCTAAAATCAAAGCACGGGAAATTCCATGCCTTAAAGCGCCTGCCTGTCCGGTAAGCCCACCACCCTTAATATTGGCAACTACATCATATTTATTCAAATTATTGGTTAATGTAAGCGGCTGCTGCAAGATAATCCTGTCAGTCTCGCGGATAAAATATTTTAAGACAGGCTTTTTATTGACAATAATCTCGCCTTTGCCGGGTATAAGCTGCACCCTGGCCACTGCTTCTTTACGCCTGCCTGTTGCACTAAATTTTGTAATCGTATTTTCTGCCATCTAAACTAAACCTCCAAAGGGACTAATTTCTGACCTGCATGAAGATGTTTATCATCAGCATAAATTTTCAATTTCTTTAATATTTTACTGCCTAAACGGCCACCCGGCAACATTCTTCTGATTGCCAAATGGACTACGGTAGCCGGTTTTCTACTAAACATAACCTCAAATGACACCTCCCGCAGGCCTCCGGGATAACCGGAATAGCGACGATAAACCTTCTGTTGCGCCTTTCTGCCGGTCAGCCTCACTTTTGAAGCGTTAATAACTACAATATTATCTCCGCTGTCTAAATGAGGAGTAAACATAGGCTTGTGCTTGCCTCTTAAAACCGCAGCAACCTTACTGGCAAGCCGGCCAAGAATCTTATCCTTGGCATCCACAAGATACCAAGTGCGTTTAATTTCCTGTTTTTTTGCAAAATATGTCTTTTTCATAAGAAAAAAGATTATAACACATTTTTTGCTGAAGTCAAACCTTTTTTTAGATAATTAACCTTAACCAGGCAAAGCCCCTGCGCAGGGGCAGCCGGGCCGGCAAACCTCCTATTTCTGGATAATAATATTTTTTTTAAGTCTCCGGATTTTAGCTTATGCCGCCCTAGTAAACATAATGTACCTGCGATATTACGCACCATATTATAAAGAAACCCGTCAGCTTCTATATCAATGGTAACCAATCCGGAAGATTGTTTCTTAATTACTATTTTCTTAATCGTGCGCACAGTGTTCTTAGCGCTGCTGGCATTGGCGCAGAATGCTTTAAAATCGTGCTTGCCGATAAGGCAGGCTGCTTCTTGGCGCATCAATTTCTCGTCTAAGTGATAATGGTAGAAAGAAACGAAGTTCCTCAGGATAGCCGAATTATACTTGCGGCCGAGAACACTATAACGGTATAATTTTGACTTAACATGGAAACGGCTGTGAAAACCGGCTTTGACTTCTTTTACCTTGATAATCCTGATATCAACCGGCAGAGTCCCATTTAAGGCTTGCTGCAATTTATCTATAGCTATATCGGAATTTGTTTTAAAATTGGCTACCTGTGCCAAAGCATGCACTCCGGCATCAGTCCTGCCGGAACCGATCAAAAATACTTTATGATGTAATATTCTATGGAGGGCTTTTTCTAAAGTTTCCTGAATGGATTTAGTGGGGTAACCTTTTTGGGTCTGCCAGCCGCAGTAATTTGTCCCGTCGTATTCTATCTCTATTTTGAGATTACGCATTCGGCAATCTGCACGGCATTAGTGGCTGCGCCCTTACGCAAATTATCAGCAACTACCCAAAGCCATAAACCGTTTTTCACAAAACAGTCGCGCCGGATACGGCCGACAAAAGTTTCGTCTTTACCTTCTGCGTCGCGCGGCATAGGATAAAGATTGCTCTTAGGATCATCCATAATAATAATTCCCGGCGCCTTAGCAAGCAATGCCCTTACTTTAGCAGGCGTAATCGGCTTGGCAGTTTCAATATAGACTGATTCAGAATGTCCGGTCCTGACAGGAACACGAACAGTAGTGGCAGAAATTTTAATTTTATTGTCATGCATAATCTTGTGGGTTTCTTTAACTAATTTCCATTCTTCCGAGGTATAATCTGATTCAGCAAAACCGCCGATATGAGGAAAAACATTGTAAGCTAACTGCTGAGGCATGGAAAGTTTTTCTATTTTCGCATAGACGCTGTTAAAACCAGCAGCAGCAATAATAGAATTCTCCTCTTTTAGCTGCTCTACCGCGCCTTTTCCTGCGCCGGAAGATGCCTGCAAAGTAGTAACAATAATCCTTTTAATCCCAACTTTTTTATGAATTGGCCATAAGGCCACTACCATCTGAATTGTTGAACAATTCGGATTAGCAATAATCCCTTTATGCTTCTTGACGTCATTACCGTTTACTTCAGGGACAACCAGAGGCACTTTAGGATCCATCCTGAAATCTGCGCCATTATCAATTACCACAGCGCCTCTTTTTACTGCTTCCGCAGCATAAGTTACTGCTGCCCCCTTTTCCCCTTCTGTGCCGGCAAATAATGCAATGTCTATGCCGTTAAATCCTTCTGGTGAAATAGGCTCAACAGGATAAATCTCACCATCTACTTCAATATCGCGCGCTGAACGGGCAAAAACCTTTAATCTATTGATAGGAAAATTACGCTGTTTTAAAACGCGTAACATTTCAATACCGACGACTCCGGCGCCAACAACCGCAACATTATATTTTTTCATCTATTTTATCTCCTTAACCACCAAATCTCCCACTTCTTCGGTAGAATAACCCATTTTTCCGGCGGCTAAACTCTTAAGTTTAGTTTGGGCTACGGTAATCACTGCATTTTCTACTGCCTTACCTGCTTTTTCTTCGCCTAAACTTTCCAGCATCATCCCCACCGCGCAAATTGCTGCCAAAGGGTTAATTACATGCTGGCCAGTATATTTAGGAGCGCTTCCACCAATCGGTTCAAACATAGAAATCCCTTCAGGATTAATATTGCCGCCTGCAGCAATACCCATACCACCCTGAATCATCGCACCTAAATCAGTAATAATATCACCGAACATATTATCGGTGACAATCACATCAAACCATTCCGGATTCTTCACAAACCACATGGTTGTAGCATCCACATGGGCATAATCCGTCTTAATATCCGGATAATCCTTAGCTACCTCGTTAAAAGTACGCTGCCAAAGATCCCAGGCAAAAGTAAGCACATTAGTTTTACCACAAAGAGTGAGCTTTTTTCTTTTATTGCGCTTGCGGCAAAATTCAAAAGCACATCTGATGCAACGCTCAACGCCCTTACGGGTATTGTAAGACACTTGAATTGCTACCTCATCTTTAGTGCCTTTATTCTGAAACTCACCCAGGCCTTTATATAAACCTTCGGAATTTTCGCGCACCACTACAAAATCAATATCTTCCGGATTTTTGTCCTTTAAGGGGCAAAAGGCCGAGTTATAAAGCTTTACCGGACGGAGATTAATATATTGATCCAGAGCAAACCTTAATTTTAAAAGCACACCAGCCTCTAGAATACCCGGTTTTACATCCGGATGCCCTACCGCGCCCAAGTAAATTGCGGAATATTTTTTTAATTCCGCAACATCATTATCATCAACGGTTTTACCTGTCTTTAAATAACGTGCACCGGAAAAATCAAATCCCTTGGTTTCGTATTCAAATTTATATTTTTTAGCTGTTGCCTCCAAAACTTTCAGACCTTCAGCCACTACTTCCGGCCCAGTACCGTCTCCGGGGATTACTGCAATGCGATACATAATTATTTACCCTTGCCTTTCTTCAAGATATATTTCATCAACCCTCCATCCTGCACAATTTTCTGCAGGAATTCCGGGAAAGCTGCTGTTTGATAAGAGCGTTTTTTCGTAAGGTTTTTAATTAAGCCGCTATTTAAGTCTATTTCTAATATATCGCCATCAGAAATTTCATCAGTATCTTTCGATTCCAGAAACGGTAAACCAATATTAATTGCATTCCTAAAAAATATCCCGGAAAAACTTTTGGCAATCACTGCAGCAACCCCACAGCCTTTAATTGCCAGCGGTGCATGTTCACGCGATGAGCCGCAGCCGAAATTTTTTCCTGCAACAATAATATCTCCCTGGGTAACATTTTTGCAAAAATCCGGACTGATTGTCTCCATACAATGAGACCCCAGCTCTGATTCATTAGTCGAAATCAAATATTTAGCAGCAATGATATCATCGGTATTAATATCATCTGTGAATTTATGGGCTTTTCCTTTTATAATCATATCTTATCAGGATGCGTTATCCTGCCCCTGATTGCACTGGCTGCGGCCACTGCCGGATTAGACAAATAAACTTCTGACTTGGGGCTGCCCATACGGCCGATAAAATTGCGGTTGGTTGTAGCAAGGCACCTTTCCCCTTCAGCCAAAATCCCCATATGCCCGCCCAAACAAGGGCCGCAAGTAGGCGTAGAAAATATACCTCCTGCCTCAACAAATATTTCTGCTAATCCTTCTTTCACCGCCTGAAGATAAATCTTTTGGGTTGCCGGAATGATAATTAATCTTAAGCCGGTTTTTACTTTTTTGCCTTTTAAAATTTTTGCCGCAATCCTTAAATCAGAGATCCTTCCGTTAGTGCAGGAGCCAATAACTACCTGATCAAGCACAATATCTTTTAAACTGCTTACAGGTTTAACATTACTCGGTAAATGCGGGCAGGCAACCTGCGGTTCCAAACTTGAAACATCATATTCATAAATTTTTTCATAGGCCGCGTCAGGATCACTTTTATATAATTTATATTTTCTTTTTGCTACCGGCTTAACGTATTTTAAGGTAATTTTATCCGCAGTAATAATCCCTGCCCTGCCTCCGGCTTCGATTGCCATATTTGACATAGCAAACCTGTCATCCATACAAAGCCCTGAAATAACCGGGCCGCAAAATTCCATTGCCTTATATATTGCGCCATCTACTCCGATATTGCCGATAGTATATAAAATCAGGTCTTTGCCGCCTACCCATTTGTTTAATTTACCTTTATATATGAATTTAACTGATGGCGGCACTTTAAACCAGCATTTTCCGTCAATAAAAGCACGCGCCAAATCTGTTGAACCTACTCCTGTAGCGTATGCGCCAAGCGCGCCATAAGTACAAGTATGCGAATCTGCGCCAATTATTAAATCACCCGGCAGGACCAATCCCTTTTCCGGTAAAAGTGCATGCTCAATACCCATGCAACCTATTTCAAAATAATTTTTTATCTTTTGCTCTTTGGCGAAATTAGCGAGAATCTTACATTGATTTGCACTCCTCAAATCTTTAGCCGGAGCGAAATGATCAGGGACTAAAACTATTTTCTTATTGTCAAAAACACGAAGAGCGCCGGATTTTTTGAATTCTTCGATGGCTATGGGCGCGGTAATATCATTGCCCAAAGCAATATCAACCTTGGCTTCAATAAACCCGCCAGGGAAAATATCTTTTTTCCCGGCATGCGCCATTAATATTTTTTCTGCTATTGTGTAACCCATTTTTTAAAAGAAATTTTACTTAAATCTTTTCAAAACAAGAGTGGCATTGTGGCCGCCGAACCCTAAAGAATTAGACATGCAAACATTAACTTCGGTTTTGCGCGCAATATTCGGCACATAATCGAGGTCACAATCAGGGTCGGGGTGTTCGTAATTTATGGTGGGATGTATTACATTATCCTTAATCGTCAAGCAGCAAACCACAAATTCTACTCCGCCGGCTGCTCCCAATAGATGGCCGGTCATGGATTTCGTCGAAGAAATCATTACTTTCTTCGCATGAGCGCCCAGGGCCCTCTTCATGGCAATTGTTTCAATTTTATCGTTCAGTTTTGTGGACGTGCCATGCGCATTCACATATTTAACATCTTCAGAGTTAAGCCCGGCATCATGCAATGCCAACTTAATCGCCCTGCTCGCTCCATCTCCCTCAGGATCAGGAGCAGTCATATGATATGCATCACAAGACATACCATAACCAACAATCTCAGCATATATATGGGCATTTCTCTTTTTGGCATGCTCTAAAGTTTCTAAAACTACTATTCCGCAACCTTCTGCCATAATAAAACCATCTCTGTCCCTTTCAAAAGGACGGCTGGCTTTTTGCGGTTCGTTATTTCTGGTGGAAAGCGCTTTTAAAGCGCAAAAACCGCCGACACCCGTAGGCACAACACTGCTCTCCGTGCCGCCGCAAACCATCATATCAGCATCTCCGCGCTCTATAATCCTGAAAGCATCACCGATAGCATGCGAACCAGAAGCACAAGCAGTAGCAACACAGGTATTAGGGCCTTTTAGCCCGAAGGTAATTCCTACCTGGCCGGCAGCTTCATTTACGATTAACATTGGAATCAGAAAAGGCGATAATCTGGATGGGCCTTTCTGCAAGAATACATTATGCTCTTTCTCTATAATATCCAATCCGCCTATACCTGAGCCAATCACAACCCCAAATCTATTTCTATCTTCTTTATCCAGCTCTAATCCCGCATCAGTAATCGCTTGTTTTGTGCTGGCTACGGCAAACTGGACAAAACGATCCATACGTTTGGTATCTTTCGCAGTCATGCCGTACAAAGCAGGTTCAAACACTTTGACCTCGCCGGCAATACGCGAATCAAATCCGGTAGTATCGAATTTTGTCAGCACTCCCACGCCGCTTTTACCTTCTTTTAATGCCTGCCAGAAGGTTTTTACGTCGTTACCGAGCGGAGAGATTACCCCTAAACCCGTAACTACCACTCTTTTTTCTTTTATATTCATTATTACCCTTAACAAAATTTACCCCGCCAGCTTAAAAGGCGGGGTAAGCAAAACTATATATTTAATATATCGTTTATTTGTTACCTGCTTTTTCTTCGATATATTTAATTGCATCACCTACTGTAGCAATTTTTTCCGCATCCTCATCAGGTATTTCGATACCGAATTCTTCTTCTAAGGCCATAACCAACTCTACGGTATCTAATGAATCTGCGCCTAAGTCATCAACAAATGACGCCTCGGAAGTAACCTCTTCCGGCTTAACACCCAACTGTTCTGCGATTATTGATTTAACCTTATCTTGTGCTGCCATTCTTTTTTCCTCCTTTGTAATACACTCGCGCGTTATGCCATAACCATTCCGCCATCCACTACAATAGTCTGGCCTGTAATATAGTTTGCTTCATCGGACGCTAAAAATAAACATACATTTGCCACATCTAATGGCAGCCCTAGTTTATTCATCGGGATCAGCTCAAGCATTTTCTGCTTTACTTCCTCAGAAAGCTTAGCAGTCATCTCGGTCTGGATAAATCCCGGTGCTACGGCGTTAACATTAATATTGCGGCTGGAGAATTCTTTTGCCGTAGTCTTCGTCAGGGCAATTATTCCTGCTTTACTGGCGGAATAATTTGCCTGGCCTGCGTTTCCGATTATGCCAATGATCGAAGCAATATTGACAATCTTACCATAACGCTGTTTCATCATCGGCCGGGATACGGCTTTGGTACAATTAAATGTACCTTTTAAATTAACATTTATTACCGCATCCCAGTCCGCATCACCCATGCGCAGCATTAAATTGTCCTTGGTGATGCCAGCGTTGTTAACTAATATATCAACCTTTGCGAATTTGTCAAGAATTTTGTTTATCGCTTCCTCAACTTTCGCAAAGTCAGCCACATTCAGCTCTACTGCCATAGACTTATTGCCTAAAGCTTCTATCTCGCGGCTGGTTGCAGCTGCTCTTTCCAAGTTAATATCACTGATAACTACATCCGCCCCTTCCCGGGCGAAACTTAAAGCAATCTCTTTGCCAATGCCCTGCGCACTGCCTGTTACCAAAACTACTTTTCCTTTAAACCTCATATTTACCTCACCAGATTAATTAAATCTTCTTTTCTCTCTATCGCAATCACTTCAGCCTGCGGGTCAATCTTACGCATCAATCCTTTTAAGACCCTGCCCGGGCCAAACTCATAAAATTTCTTCACCCCTTTAGATAACATGAACCTCATCGATTCTTCCCAGCGCACCGGAGAATACATCTGGCGCTCTAAATTATCTTTTATTTCCTGAACGGTATTTTCCATGCCTGCGCTATAATTGCTGACAACAGGAAAAACAGGCGGAGAAAATTGCGTCTTATCTAAAACAGCCCTTAACTCCTTAGCTGCTTCTAACATCAGCGAGGAATGAAAACCACCGCTTACTTCCAGAGCAATCACTCGTTTTGCGCCTGCTTTGCTGCATAAATCCATGGCTTTCTCTACTGCTTCGGCTTTACCGGAAATAACTGCCTGTACCGGAGAATTTAAATTTGCTATCTCTGCGTCAGAAAGAACACAAATCTCTTTTAATTTTTCTAAAGGCAATTCCAGGACTGCGGCCATCTTCCCGGGAGCGCGCGTTGCTGCCTGCTCCATGATTTCGCCTCTTTTTCTTACCAGCTTGATACCTTCTTCCAAAGTAAGACATTCAGCGGCAACTAAAGTAGTATATTCTCCCAAGCTTAACCCTGCAGCATAAGCCGGCATAACATTAATTTTAACCCTGAATGCTGCAAAAGCAGCAATACTGACAGCAAGGATAGCTGGTTGAGAAACGCTGGTAAGCTTAAGCAAATCCTGAGGGCCTTCAAAACAGCGTGCCTTAAGGTCAAAACCTAAAACTTCTTCTGCCTTTTCAAAAACTACCCGGCTTTCAGAGAAGGTTTCATATAAATCCTTGCCCATACCTATATATTGGCTGCCTTGGCCGCTAAAGAGAAATCCTACTATTTCATGGTTCGATAAGCTCACCATTTTATAACACAAGCGCCCCAAACCAAACCTGCTCCAAAAGCATCTAAAAGAACAATATCGCCTTTTTTAATCTTACCTTCCTTTACTGCTTCGCATAATGCCGTAGCAGTAGAAGCAGAAGACATATTCCCGCATTTTTCGATGTTCAAATAAATTTTATCTTCGGTAAAACCCAGCTTTTTTGCTACCGCCATAATGATACGTACATTAGCCTGATGCGGAATAACCAAATCCACATCTTCTGCCTTTAATCCGGCGCGTTCCAAAACTACGCAAGCAGCATCATGCATGGCTTTAACGGCAATTTTAAAAAGTTCGTTGCCGCGCATGGTTAAAAAATGCAGCCGTTTATCCAGAGTTTCCTGAGAAACAGGCATCTTTGAGCCGCCAGCAGGCACCATCAGGATATCATAGATTGATCCGTTGCCGCCTAAGTAACTTGCGATTATCCCGCCGGATTTTACTTCTGACAATATTGCAGCACCCGCACCATCACCAAAAAGAACACAAGTATTTCTATCTTTCCAGTCGGTAATAGAAGACAAGATTTCCGTACCGATAACCAAAGCATTTTTACAGCTGCCGCGGGCGATGAACTGCTGAGCAACGGTTAAAGCATAAACAAAACCTGCACAAGCAGCAGAAATATCAAAACAAATTGCTTTTTTTGCGCCTAAGGCATTCTGCACAATGCAGGCAGTGGCAGGAGTTTGCATATCAGGAGAAATCGTAGCAATAATAATTAAATCTAAATCTTCACCCTTTAGTTTAGCATCCTCCAAAGCACTTTGGCCTGCTTTTATTGCCAGATCCGAAGCTGCTTCATCCTTAGCTGCTAAATGCCTCTCTTTAATTCCGGTGCGGGTAGTAATCCATTCGTCAGAAGTATCTACCATTTTCTCCAAGTCAGCATTTGTCAACACTTTCTTGGGCAGATACTCTCCTACTCCAATTATGCCTACTTTTTTCATCGTCTTATTTAAGGGAATTGAGCGTCTCTAAAATTTTCTGATTAACATGCCGTTCAACTTCTGTGGCCGCAGCTTTAATCGCATTCTTAATTGCCCTGGCATTCGAACGGCCGTGCCCTTTGATTACTACGCCGTTAACTCCTAATAGCGGCGCTCCGCCGTATTCCGAATAATCCAAATCATTTTTAAATTTTATCAATGTTGGTTTCAATAAAACCAACCCAAGTTTACCCAAGAAATTACTTCTTAAAAGATGGCGCTTTAAAAACACCTGCATTGCTTCAGCCGCGCCTTCGGTCACTTTCAGGGCAACATTACCGATAAAACCATCGCAGACAATAATATCGCAGACACCCGAAAAAAGAGCCTTGCCTTCCACATTACCGATAAAATTAATCGGTGCCTTGGAAAGCAGCTCATATGTTTCCTTCAGAAAATCCGTACCCTTACCCTCTTCTTCTCCGACGTTCAACAGCCCGACGCTAGGATTAGTTTTATTAAGCACACCTTCGCAATAAGCCTTGGCCATAATCGCGTATTGTAGTAACTGTACAGGTTTTGGATCAATATTTGCCCCGACATCAACGATTAAAGCCGAACCTTTTAAAGTAGGGGTCATAATGGAAATACCCGGCCTTTCAATGCCCGGCAATAGGCCCAAACCTAAAGTTGCAGCACATACAATGGCGCCGGTATTGCCGGCGCTTACAAAAGCATCGCCAACGCCTTTTTTCACCAGATCCACACCAACCACTATAGAAGAATTTCTTTTCCTACGCACACTGGTAGCAGGCGATTCATGCATTTCAATAACTTCAGAAGCCGGATGAATGGAAATTCTATCTCCTAGATATCTGGCTCTTTGCAACAGAGATTCAATGCGCGCTTCATCCCCTACAAGGACAATATCGGCGTTAATTTCCTTGATTGCTGCCAATGCGCCATCTACTGTAACCTGCGGCGCATGATCGCCGCCCATAGCATCAATAATTATTTTCATTTCTTTTTCTTCTTTTCTTTTGCCTTAACCTCAATTACCTGCTTACCTGCGTAATAACCGCAAATCTTACAGACCTGATGCGGTAATTTCGGCTGTTTGCATTGAGGACAGGTACTTAAACTAGTTTTCGCTATTTTCCAATGAGTACGGCGCCTTCTGCCGCGCGCGCTTGAATGCCTTCGTTTAGGTAGTGCCACTTTTAGCTCCTTTCAGCAATTACATTTTTTCTCGTTTAAATTAGCGCCGCATTTAGGGCAAAGCCCTTTACAGTCATTCCTGCATAAAGGCTTAACCGGGTAATCAAGAATTATTTCCTCTCTTATCTCCGGATTTAAATCTATCACCGAATTTAACTGCTCAACCTGGTAACTAAGCCTAAAATCCTTATTCAGCTGCTGAGTAAAATGTTCCAGGCAACGGCCGCAAATTAAATCCATGGTAGTGGATAAACTTAACTCTGCTGTAACTGCGTTGGTAATCCTGGTTACCTGGGCCCTGACAGCCACCGGAGCGCAAAACTTTATGCCTTCAACTTCCAACTCAAGATCCTGCGCGGGAATTTCTTCCACCAGGGACAAACCCTCGGAGGCTATCCGGATGGGATAAATTTTCATTTACCTAATTTATCTTTTAAAGCCTTTTCCACAAAGCTAGGGACAAAATTTGATAAATCAGCTCCTAAAG
Source organism: Candidatus Omnitrophota bacterium (assembly GCA_025453445.1). GTDB lineage: Bacteria > Omnitrophota > Gorgyraeia > Gygaellales > Profunditerraquicolaceae > JALOQJ01. The sequence continues at coordinate 12,517 of JALOQJ010000007.1, read as the reverse complement.
AAGCTGCTTCCTTAAGGAGCTTTGAAGAAATATAGCTATATGATTCATGTGGCATTAAAAAGATGGTCTCTATATCGGAGTTGAGCTTACGGTTCGTCAGAGCCATCTGAAATTCATATTCAAAATCGGAAAGCATGCGTAAACCCCGGATCAATACTTTGGCTTTCTCCTTCATAGCATAATCCACTACCAACCCGTCAAAATCCACTATCTCAATACCTTTTAAATCGACAGTTGACTTCTTCAGCATCTCGACTCTATCCTTGACGCTAAAAAGCGGTTTTTTGTGCGGATTATGCGCTACGGCAACCGTTAACTCCGGGAAAATATCTGCCGCCCGCTTAATCAAATCGATATGGCCGTAAGTTACGGGATCGAAGCTACCGGGATATATTGCTTTCTGGCACATGTTGATAGAGCGACAGCAAAGTGCTGCCGTATTTATAACGCTTTAATAAAATTAAACCTCCCATTTCATCCGGGAGATTGTCCTTAGTAAAATGCTGGATGATAATAAATCCAGCGGGGGCTAATATATCACAAGCACTCAGCAATTGCAAGGTTTTTTTTGGCAAGCCCTGATAATACGGCGGATCTAAAAAGATAATCTCAAACTTTCTTTTGTTTTTTGCCAAAATCCCTATAGCCTCCTCTGCTTCCATGGGTAGCAGTTCGTAATTAGACAGGCTGAACATCTCAATATTAGCCCTGATTATTGGCAGGTTTTGGCGGCTATTCTCCACCAAAACCAGTTCTGCCACGCCCCTTGAAAGGGCTTCTAAACCTACTGCGCCTGAACCGGCAAACAATTCCAAAAAAGACAATCCTTCAACATCTCCCAAAATATCAAAAATTGCTTTTCTTACCTTATTTTGCGTGGGCCGAATACCCTTAGGCATTTTCAACGGCTTGCCCTTATATTTACCTGTCAGTATACGCATCAGCCTACCACCATTAATTTTTCGTATTCGGGGAATCTTTGCAGTAATTTCTCTCTGGCTAAAATATTCTGCCGCGCTTGTAAATGCGGATCAGCTTCAATTAATCTGATTGCTTCTTCGCGCGCTCTTTTCAATAATTGCATCTGAGTAAGCGGATTGGCGATCTTTAATTCGGTTAAACCGTGCTGCCTGCGGCCAAAAAACTCTCCCGGCCCCCTTATTTTTAAATCCTCCTCAGCTATCCGGAAACCATCGTTATACCTGACCATGGCGTTGATGCGTGCTTCTGCATCAGGCGTCAATGCACCTGATAATAATATACAAAAAGACTGGTATGGCCCGCGTCCGACGCGGCCGCGCAACTGATGCAACTGGGCAAGCCCGAAACGCTCGGCATGCTCGATAATCATACAGCTAGCATTGGCAATATCTATTCCTACTTCCAGTATAGTTGTGGCAATTAATACATCCAGCTCTTTCTCTTTGAATTTAAGCATGATTTCATTTTGCTCTTTCTCATCGAGCTTTCCGTGAATCAGGCCGAGCCGAAAATCCTTAAACTCTTCATTCTTTAACCGGGCGTACATTTTTTTAGCACCTGCCATATCCAAAGCATATGATTCTTCGATTACCGGATAAATAATGTAAGCCTGACGGCCCAACTTTAATTGCTCTATAGCCGTCAGATATGCTTTTGCCTGATCTTTACCTCTATAATTTAAAGTCTTAACCGGAATTCTGCCTGCTGGTAATTCGTTAATCACGGAAATATCCAGATCGCCGTAGAGAGTAATTGCTAAAGTACGCGGTATAGGCGTTGCTGTCATAATTAAACAATCCGGATTAAGGCCTTTTTTTGGTAATAGCGCGCGCTGGCCCACGCCAAACTTGTGCTGCTCATCAATTACCACCAGGCCTAAGTTTTTAAATCCTACTGTTTCCTCAAGCAACGCATGCGTGCCGATGACCAAATCAACCGTACCATCCTGCATCTGCCGGTAGACCTTGGTTTTTTCATTTTTTTTCAAACTGCTGGTTAATAATCTTATTCTGATCTTCGGCTGAGAGCTGAAAGCTGAAAGCTGAAAGCTAATCTTTTCATAATGCTGCCTTGCCAAAATCTCCGTCGGTACCATAATTGCCGCCTGATATCCGCTCTGGATTGCCGCAAGCGACGCGATTATAGCAACCACTGTTTTACCTGAACCCACATCTCCCTGCAACAGCCTCTGCATGGGCAGCGGTTTTGACATATCGGATTTTATTTCAAGGAGCGTCTTCTCTTGCGCATTAGTCAGGCGAAATGGCAAAGCCGCGATATAATCATCAAGCAACTTCCCATTAACCGTATGCGCGATACCCTGCTTATCCTTTCTGTTTAATTTTCTTAAAACCAACGGCAGCTGAAAAATAAAAAATTCGTCGAAAGATAAACGTTCATAGGCCCGCATCCGTGCTTCTTGATTTTCCGGGAAATGAATGTCCATAAGTGCCCTGGCTAAATTTACCAGGTTATTCCTCGAGCGTGCTTCAAAACTTAAGAAATCTTTAATTTGCGGCAGGAATTTATCCAGCGCTGATTTTATAATTTTCCTGAAATACCTCTGAGTTACGCCCTCAGGAAGAGAATAAACCGGGACAAGCCGGTTAAGGTCAAGCGCATCATCGCCTTCTTCGGAAATAATTTCAAACTCCGGAGAATGCATCTGTAATTTAGCGCCATAACGCTCTACCTTGCCGGAAAGAATTAACTTCTCACCGGTTTTAAAATAATCCCTCAAATACGGCTGATTGAACCAGACAACGGAAATTTTTCCGCTCTCATCTCCTACGATCACTTCGGTAATCGTAAAACCTCTACGCTTAAAAGATGTGCGCTGTCTCTGAAGCAATACCTCTGCTTTTATCGTCTGTAAGAAACCTTCCTGAAGATTAGAAATAGGGATAAAATTAGTGCGATCCTGATAATTCCGGGGAAAATAATAGATAAGGTCTTCAATAGTATTAATCCCTGAAGCCTGAAAAACTTTTGCCCTTTTCGGGCCGATACCTTTCAAATACCGGATAGAGGTATCAAGCGTTTCACTCATCAAGAAAAATTAAAGAGTAGTTTCTTCCTGCCCGGAGGAAATCCCCTGGGGCAGGGAAGGTTGTTGTTTTGGATTTAGTTTCGGCTGGGGTTTAGACTTGCCTTGTTTTACCTGTATCTTAAAGGAATCGCTTGAAAGAACCTGATTATCAACTTTAATACTGCTAGGCTTAATTTCAATTTCCCCGGTTTTATTCGGCACTAAGATATAGATAAAAACCGCGGCATTCTTCACTCCAGCACTGGAGAAATTAACTGAGGTGGATTGCGCCTGAGAAACAACATTGAAACCTTCAAACGCCGGCAGCTGCGGCCGGGGAATTTGTTTTTCCGTAGAAACAATGATAATTTTATAAGTTAATGCCTCGTCAGTAGAAATGGATTGCTTGTCTATTTCTGCCTTAATGCTCGTCTGAGCCAAAGCAGGTGCGCTTGACAAAAGAAACAACACAGCAAAAATAATGAATTTTTTAAGCATAGAGCAATTATACTACAATTTTACAATTCTGCAAATACCTTAAGCACCTCTTCTTTTGACTTTACACGGCAGCATTTTTCTCTCAGGGGCCTGATTTTTTTAAACCCTCTGGTGTACCATGCAAAAAATTTGCGGAAAATTACCACAGCGCTGTGCTCACCGTAAAAATCAATGCATGATTCCAGATGCGCCCGCATCACAGAAACTATTTCTTCGTGGCTGGGGCGGAGAATAATTTGTCCGCTTTCTAAAAATTCAGCGATTTCCCGGAATATCCAGGGATTGCCTAAAGCGCCCCGCGCCACTGCTATTCCGTCGCAGCCGGTTTCAGTAAGCATTTGCTTGGCCAGCTGAGCGGACAAAACATCCCCGCTTCCAATAACCGGAATATGCACAGCCTTTTTCACTTCCCTGATTATTTTATAATCTACGCTGCCGCTATATTCCTGCAATTTTGTCCGGCCGTGGATAAATACAGCGCTTACCCCTGCATCTTCTGCTGCCAATGCTATGTCTTTAGCATTTACCGAATCCTTATCCCAACCAGCACGGATCTTTATACTCACCGGCCAAAGAGAATCTTCCACTACTATTTTTAATAACTTCTGTATTTTTTTTGGCTGGCGCATCAGGCTTGCGCCCTCGCCGCGGCGCACTACTTTTTTTGCCGGACAAGCAGCATTAAAATCTAAAAGATCAAATTTATATTTTTTTAAGATATCTATTGCCCGACGGATAAACTTCTCCTCTAAGCCTAATATTTGTATGCCCAACGGCCGGTCTGTGCGCTTCGTAGAAAGCATATGCGCAGTCTTCTTGCTTTTATAACTGATAGAACGCACATTGATCATCTCTACAAACGCCAGCTCGCAGCCAAATTGGCGGTTTAGCATACGAAAAGGCAAATCCGTAATCCCGGCCATAGGAGCAAGGATTACATTGGAAGATAATTTTAATGAACCGATATTTAACATATTTTAATTTACAGGATTGATTAATTAGAAGGAAGGGCTTAATTAATATTTGTAGGAAACACCTGCCAAAGCAAAATAGGTATTAATTCCGTGATTAGGCTGTTTTACTCCGGCATTAGAAAGATGGCGCATGCGGCCTTCAGCAATCAAAGCGAAATTTTTGGTAAGAAAATACTTTGCTCCCAAGCCCCCGCTTTCGATAAAATTGAATTGCGTGGATTGTTCCCAGGTATGATTAGTCATATATGACACACCAACGCCTGCCTTGGCATAAAGCTGCAACTTCCAATTCTCAGGCACAAGCCCTAATTTCAGCAAAAAAGAATTGCCGAATTCCACATTGGCATCAGGACTTGAAACATAAGCAACATAAGGTTCAAGTTGAAATTCAAAAGTTACCGGAGGATTAAAACCGATTCGTTTAGTCAGGTTTTTCAGGTTAAAACCTAATCCCACAAAAACAGGATAAAAATCATAATCGCGTTTTAATTCCATATCGCTTTTTGCCTTAAGTTTTGACCAGGCATAACCGCTGAGTACATCTATACTGGAAAAAATACTTTTCTTTGCTTCTTCTTTTTGCATAGCCAATTCCTGCTGCTGAGCAGCTTCCTGCACAACAGGCTGTGCAACAGGCTGTGCAACTTCATCCGCAAAGCAATAATTGCCTGAAAAACAAACAGCACAAAATAGTGCTAAAAATATTTTTAAAGTTTTTGCTTTCATATTGTGTTTATTATAGTTAGGCATTTATATTTTGTCAAATAAATTTTCATAATTTTTTTATTATATTTAAAACTGCATCTAAATCTTTTTCGTGCATAAAAGTACTGGTGGATAAGGTTACTGCCCGTTCTGCCAGATAAGCGGCATTAGGGTATATTTTATCCGGAAGCATCTCTTTTAAATAATCATAGCCTGTAATCGCCAACTCATATATTTGCGATACACCCAGCCCGGATTTTTCAAAATTTTTTAGCGCTTTTTCTTTTTGGTGGCTTTCAGAAAAAATCAGAGTAACAAACGGAAAGGTTGCCTGGCCAGCTGCCGGCTCATCCACTACTGTTATCCCGGGAATTTTTCTTAAATTTTCCAGATAGTAATGAGCTCTTTGCCTTTGGCCAATAATTTCCGCGTCCAAGCGAAGGATACCATTATGAGCAATTTTCTTCCTGAATTCAGATACACTATGCAGGGGAAAATTAATTTCAAAATATTCGATATTAGCTCTAAATTGATTACCTTGTAAATTCCAAAATAATTGCGGCAGGCGGAAGATAAACCAAAAAAGAGCAGGCCGGTAAAAAATCCAGTATCCGAATAATTCCAGTACTTTTATCATTTCGGAAAAAATATCGTCATTGGCCAGCTTCCTAAAAGCACGTTCAATTATAGGGGCATATTCTTTTTTATTTGCAACAATTACTCCTCCTTCATAAATCGTCAGGCCTTTACCGCGGCAAAGGCTGAAAAAACTAAAATCGCCGAGTGCCCCAACCTTATTACCTTGATATAATGCACCTAAGCTCTGCGCACAATCTTCGATAATAAATATACCATTATCACGGCAAACTTTTTCTAATTCTTGAAATTCAAGCGGGATCCCTGCCAGATGCACCGGAACCACAGCTAAAATATCATCATTTAAAGCACACAATTCTTCTAAAGCAGCTAGGTCAAAATTAAAATTGTTTTTATTTATATCGCATATCTCTATCTTTAATCCTGCTCTTTTAATTGCCAAAGGTACCAATGGACATATATATGCAGGGATAATTACCGTCCTCTTAGATGATAATTCCTTCAGTCCTTCGAGGATCAGATAAAATGCAGCAGTGCCGGAATAAGTAACTTTCGCAAAACTCACTCCGAGATATTTCTTAAAATCATCCTCTAAAGATTGTCTTACAGGTGCAAATAGAGACAATATATCATTAAGGTAAATCGGCAGGCCGGCTGTGGGGGGAATCTCCCTGAATATGCTCATTCTAAGATTTATTAAATATTCCTTTCGTAAAATTCATTTTATGCTAAAATGTATGCTCAATCAAGGAAATAAAATGTCTAAAAGAAGAGTTACCCTAAAAATATTATTATTCCTGGTGGCAACGGATATTTTTGAAACTCTCACGCAATTCTTTTTTAAGAAAAGCGCGATGCTACAGAGCAGTTTCACATTCAAGAATCTTGGCGACACAATCGCCTTTATGAAACCTTTAGTTTTTTCTCCTTATCTCTGGCTTGGTTTTATTTTCGTGTTTTTAACCTTTGTCCTCTGGTCTACGGTACTTTCTAAGATAGATTTAAGCGTAGCTGTACCTATCGCCAGCTTCAGCTATATTTTGGTACCTTTGGTATCAATTTATTTCCTACACGAAGTAATGACGTTCCTTGATTGGACAGGCATATTTTTCATTCTTGTCGGGGTAGTCTTTGTTTCGATGAGTTCGGGAAAAAGTAAGGTAAGCACCCAATGAAAGCAAACGTACTTTTTATAATATTCCTGATATTTCTTACCAGTGTTTTTGATACAGTTAACCAACTGTTATTAAAAACCTCCATAAATTCCCTTGAATCAAACGTTAACAGCATTAAAAAAGCCTTCTATTTTATTGCTAAATTGCTTTTTATGCCAAAAATTTGGCTGGGATTTTTATTCTGCTGCGCTTCTTTAATAGTCTGGCTATTTGCTCTCTCCAAGGCTGACTTAAACTTTGCTTTTTCCGCAGACAGCATGCATTATATCCTGATTGCCCTGACCTCAAGAATCTTCCTGAAAGAAAAAGTTGGATTGTGGCGGTGGGTGGGAACGTTTTTTATCGTAATCGGGATAATTCTCTTGACCTACAGTAACGCCTAATACTTCTTACCTTAACTGGCTCAAAGCTAAATTTGCAGCATCAATTCCTGAAACAAAACAACCATGCACGCCTGCGCCGGGCTGAGTCCAGGCCCCGGCTAAAATTAAACCTTTGATTACAGTTTTCTGGGGCAGGCGATTAATACTTGCCTGCTTTACTGTCTGGCTAAATCCGTAAATAGCCCCTTCAGGAGATACACCGTAATGCGCCATAGTACGAGGAGAAGCTATTTCCATTACTTCAATATTGCTACTTAACCCGGGTAAATATTTTTCTGCACGGTTAATTAATTGCTGAGCTGCTTCTATCTTTTTCTGCCTGTATTCTTCATCTGTTAAACTATTCCAATTAAAATAACTATCCAGAGCCATAATCAACAGGCTTCCTTTTCCTTCGGGCACGAGCGATGAATCAACCTGAGCATGATCAACCAGCGACAAAGGACAAAACTGATAATTACCTTCAAGGCTGTATTTAAAGTTATCGTTGTGGTTATATGTACTATTTAAAGAATACATGAAATTACTCATGCCCAATTGCTTTGCAGGAAATCGAAGCCCAAGATATACCTGAAAAGCGGATATAGATTTTTTCAGACAAGATAATTTTTTCTTATATATTTCCCTGACAGACTGATTATCCAATAATTCAGTAAGCGTACTAATAGCATTGGCATTAGAAATAACTACCGGTGCAGTAAATTCTTCCTCTTTTTCCGTAATTACGCCCCTCACCGCGCCATTACAAGTAATAATTTTTTCAATCGTAGTACTCAATTTTACTTCAGAGCCATTCTCCCTAATTTTCTCAACTATCGCCTGAAAAATCCGGTTGTAGCCGCCCTGCACATAAACAGTAGGATTATAAAAATACCCCCTGAAAACTATCAGAAAATAGAACGCAGAAAGCTCTTCCGGAGGCAGCCCGATAAAACGCCAGATATCGCCAAGCATACCCCGGAGTTTTTCATCCTTTATATATCTATTAATCACCTCCCCGGTAGCAAACAACGACATTTTGATTATTTTAGGGGAAATAAATGGGCAAAGCATCAGGTTAAGCCATGCCGGCAACTTAGAATAATAGAAACGGTCAAACTGGCGATAAAACCCGCTAAATTCAGAAAAAAGCTTATCTAAATTTTTTGCTTCGGCAGGAAAATTATTTTTAAGAAAATTCTGCAAATTATCGCTATTGAAATCAGCGACAAAATCATGCTCAGGATAAATAATGCGGCAGAAATCCTTTAATTCAATAAACTTAACTTTATTTTCGATACCCGATTCCTGCAGGAATTGCCTTATTTCGCCACCTTCAGCCAAAGCATCAACGCAATGCAAAGAAGACTCAAAAGTAAAACCCTTACGGCTGAAAGAAGTGCCAAAACCTCCCGCTACAGGCTGTTTTTCCAAAAGCAGGACTTTCTTGCCAACGGAAGATAATTTCAACGCTGAAATTAACCCTCCAATACCTGCTCCGATGATAAGGCAATCATATTGTTTCATTTCAAAATTATAGTTTATTAAAAAAACTGATGATTTCCTCAGCGACCCGGTCTTTTTCTTTATCAATGGTAATCATATGGTAGCTGTCTTCAAGGACAACCAGGGATTTATTGGGCGAGCCAATATTGTCCAGCACAAAACGGGCGTTCTTAAGGCTGGTCATATCGTCTTCTTTCGCATGAATGATAACTGCAGGGGTAGTTACTTTTTTCAATTCTTTAATCACTAATTTTGTAAAAAGATTATGCTGATAAAGATTTGCTAAGGGGAAAAACGGGCTGCCGAATAAAAGCACTTTATTGCTGAATTTATTAGCATTGGCATCTTTATAGAATCTTTCGATGCTCCATCTCAAATCTTCATCTTTTAGGCCATACGGCCAGCCTTCACGGATATTTATCCTGTTGCGCAGATAAGGTATATTCCAGACAAAGTTTAGAAAAACCTTACCCTTATGTAGTGCCCAGCCATCATAGAATATTGTCGGCGCAAGCACAGCAATACCGCTGACTTCTTGCGGGTATTGATAGGCAAGATGGATACTCATTAAAGCGCCCATGGAAAGGCCAGCGATAAAAACCTTCTCATGCTTAGCTTTAAGCGCCAAAAAATCTTCTTTGCAGGCATCGGCAATTTCCTGCCAGGTAACTTTCTTCAATTCACCCAGGCTGCTGCAGTGCCGCGGCAGGGCACTACAAAAAACAGTATAACCTGCCTTATTCAATACTTTGCCCACATGGCGCATCTCAGAAGGCGTGCCGGTAATTCCGTGGATTAAAAGCACTGCTTTTCCGTTATTGCCCTCAAGCAAAAAATTATATTTCTTAGAATTGTTAAAACTCATAATGCCGAATATTATAGCACAAAATTAAAAAAACAACATTTTTATTATTGTGACGCATTGAGCTTTCTGTTATACTGAGAAAATATGCGAAAATCAAAAGCCCCTCTTACCTTCACTATTGTTGACACTATCCGGGACATACCCAGAAAAGACTGGGATAATCTTTTTAGTGCCAATCCTATCGAAGGCTACGGATACCACCGCAATATTGAAGAGGCCCATTTAAAAGAATTTTCTTTCGGCTACTTAATAGGAGAACGTAATAGCAAAATCAGGGTAATCATTCCTTTTTTTATCATGAATTTTTCCCTGGACACGCTGATCCCCGGCCCGATACACAAATGGCTTTTCAAATTAAAGAGATTCTTATGCATGAAAGTCCTTTTTTTAGGCTCGCCTACTACTGAAGAATTCTATTTCGGTATTGCCAGGCATGAAGACCTCGGGGCATTTCTGAATAAAGCACTGCCGAGAATTTATGAATTTGCTAAAGAAAACAAAGTAAGCACAGTTGCCTTCAATAATCTTTCCAGCAAAAATAAATTCCTCGGACAGGCCCTTATGAGAAGAAATTTTATCCGCATGGAAAGCCTGGCTACAACAATGATTGAAATTAAAGCTAAATCGCTTGAAGAATATTTGGCTTCTTTAAGTAAAAATATGCGCAAAGATATCAAGCGTAAATTAAGAAGATCTGCGGAGCAAACAGAGCTAAAGACAGAAATTCGCGAAAATATCGATGATATTATTGACAGAATATATGAGCTTTACCTGAATAACTTTACAGACGCAGACGTACGCTTTGAAACCCTCACCCCTGAATTCTTCAAAAATATCTGCCGGAATATGCCTGGAGTAGCAAAATTTTTCATTACCCACGATAAAAATAAAATAGTGGCATTTAATCTTTGCTTCGTTGAGAATGATTTATTTATCGACAAATTTATTGGCTTCGATAAAAACCTGGCTCGTAAATACCATCTCTATTTTACCACCTTCTGCTATAATTTTGACTGGTGTATCAAGAATGGTATTCATTATTACCAGCCCGGGACTACTGACTACTACCCGAAAATCAGGCTAGGAGCAAAACTTATCCCGCTTTATATTTATGCCAAGGCCTTTAATCCCCTGCTAAACACCCTAGTCAGGCTGACAGCAAAATGGATTGAGCCGAAAAATATCGATTCTACACTAAGGGAAATTGAGGAAGAAAAGGAAAAGAAACACCTAAAGCAGAAACTTTTTAAGCGCTAAAGAAGCATTATTTCCGCCGAACGCCGAGGCATTATTCAGAGCAACTTCTATTTCTTTCCTGCGGCTAAGATTAGGAACACAATCAATATTACAATCTTCATCTAAAGTTGCATAATTAATCGTAGGCGGTAACAACCCATCTTTCAATGCCAAGCAACAGGCAATCGCTTCAATTGCCGATGCCGCACCCATTGTATGGCCTAACATTGATTTTATTGAACTAACAGGGATTTCTTTAAGCCTCTCACCAAAAACTTTCCGCATAGCAGTGCATTCTGCCTTATCATTTGCCGGTGTGCCTGTGCCATGCGCGCTGATATAATCAACATCATTGATACTGATACCGCCCCCATACAACCCTTTTTCTATTGCAGAAGCAATACCGTCTGCATCAGGCGCAGTCATATGGTGCGCATCGCAACTTAAGCCATAGCCTAAGATTTCCGCATAGATATTTGCCTTGCGCTTTAATGCGCTCTCTAGAGTTTCCAAGATTACTATTCCTGCGCCCTCACCAACCATCATACCTTTCCTATTTTTATCAAATGGCTGGCAGATTTCCGGAGCAATAGCAAAGAGACGGTTAAAACCGGTAAAAGCAAGTTTGGAAAAACCATCCGCTCCTCCGGCAAACATAATATCTGCTTTGCCCATCTTGATTAAATCATAGGCATAGCCGATAGCATAGTTTCCTGCAGCACAAGCAGTGGGAATGACATAATTAGGGCCCTTTAATTTTAGTTCAATTGCAACACTCGAAGACAAAACATTGGCCTGGCAATAAAAAACTGATTGCGCATCTACTGCCTGCTCGCCATCTTTTAACCATGCTGCATTAAGTTTCTGAAAAACAGCAGACTCTCCCATTGTTGTGCCGAGAATAACGCCGGTCTTTTCCGTATCTAAATTATCTGATTTAATACCGGAGTCAAAAAGGGCAAGCCTAGCGCAACTTACAGCCAGCTGGGAAGTACGACCTGAAGTCCTCGCCCTTCTTTTATGCATAAACAATTCCGGCTGAAAATTTTTAATTTCTCCGCCTCTATGAGTAGGAAAAGCCGAGGTATCAAAAGAAGTAATCTCAGAAATCCCTGATTTGCCTGCTATCAGGGCCTTCCAGAATTCATCCTTGCCAATACCAATCGAAGAAATAACCCCTATTCCTGTAATAACTATACGTTTATCCATTATCACCTATCTTTACTGTCTTTCAATTTTAGCATTCAAAGTTTATTTTGTCTATATTTTATCGGGGACGCTATCTCTGTTTCTTTAATGAATCCGCCGCATTTTCTCGCTCATGAGATGTCGCGGGTCCTGCCGAGGCGTATTCTCGCAGGAACGCACGATTTTTCCCAGCGTGAAAAATCGCGCTCGGCTCCTCGGCCTCGCTCGTCCCAAATAAGATTATCGCGGGGGACACCGTGCCCGCTCGGGGCTTCCAAGATCCCGCAAAAACACAGCCAAGCTGAACTCGCTCGGAGATGTGTTGACATATTGGAAGTAAAACGGGATCATGTTAGCCTTTTTGGTATAATTAGTTTGGACAAACCAAAAACCAGAAAGGA
>JALOQJ010000006.1 GCA_025453445.1 Candidatus Omnitrophota bacterium | reverse complement strand
TTTAATCTCAGTAAAAACAATTTGCGGGGCGTTTTTGTCAGGCGAAATGACATCTACAAAAGTACCCATCATCAGGCGATTATCTTTATATAATTCCCTGTCTTGGCAGCCGCTTAAAAAGATAACCGATAAAATAAGAATTAGAAAAATCCGAAATCCGAAATCCGAAATCCTAAACAAATTCAAAATCCTAATTTTCCAAATTCTAAACTTATCAGTTTGGAACATTGGGATTTTGAAAATTAGGATTTGTTTCGAATTTCGAATTTCGATATTCGAATTTAAACTTAGCATGGTTATTTCTTTATTGTTTTTAACAATTCTTCAACCGGCAATGTATTTATCACATCGCTCGGAGCAAGCCATCCTCTGCGCGCCACGGAAATCCCCAGTTTCATTCCTTCTAAGTGCGTAATGCTGTGTGAATCTGTCCCGATGCTGAGTTTTACTCCCAGCTCTTTTGCTCGGCGGCAATGATGGTCATTTAAATCCAGCCTATTAGGAAAGGCATTGATTTCCATAGCTGTATTTGTATCATGCGCTACTTTTAAAATTTCCTCCAGGTCTATATCGTAAGCATCGCGTTCTCCCCAAAGTTTTCCTGTAGGATGTGCAATGATGTGTACGTATTTATTCTGACAGGCTTTAATAATCCGTTTGGTTAATTGTTCTCTTGATTGTTTAAAGCCGGTGTGAATTGCTGCGATCACGATATCGAATTCCTTAAGCACGGCATCTTTGTAATCGATATTGCCTTTCGAGTCAATATCTACTTCTGTGCCATAGAGAACCCTGAAATTTTTTAGGCTGGTATTGAGTTTTTCGATTTCTCTCTTTTTCTTTTTTAAATCGGCAATGGTCAGGCCGCCTGCGATCTTAAGGCTTTCTGAATGATCGGTAATAGCAATGTAGGAATAGCCCAAAGTTTTAGCTGTTTCTGCCATTTCGGCAATGGAACTTTCTCCATCTGACCAGGTAGAATGTGTGTGCAGGTCGCCGCGGATATCGTTAAGGCTAATTAAGTGCGGAAGCTTGCCAGCTTCTGCTAATTCAATCTCTCCGCTGTCTTCCCTTAGCTCCGGTTCAATATAAGATAATCCCAGTTGCTTAAAGATTTCTTCTTCGGTTTTTCCGCAAATGAACTTTTCATTTTCGAAAACGCCGTATTCATTTATTTTTAATCCGCGCTTAATTGCCATCTGGCGCAGTTTGATATTGAAATTCTTCGAGCCGGTAAAATAAAGCAGTGCCGCACCATAAGATTTTTGTTCAACCACACGGCAATCAATCTGGATGTCATTTTTAGTGCGCACACTTGCTTTTGTATCGCCTTCTGCCAAAATATCTTTCACCAAAGGTAATTTTACAAAAGTATCCATGATTTTTTTAGGTTTATCTGAAATTACTAATATATCTATGTCCCCTACGGTTTCCTTTTGTCGGCGTAAGCTTCCGGCAACGGATATTTTTTTTACTTCGCTAAGTCCTCCTAAGGGTTTTACGAATTCATCCGCAATGAGCATTGCCTGAGCAAGCGTCATTCTTTCTCTGCCTCTCTTGAGGACATCAATGCCTTTTAGGATATTCTCTACGGTTTTATCTTTGATGCCGAAGATGCCGGCTAATTTATTTTTCCTGATTGCCGCTTCTAAATCTTCAATACTTTTAATTTTTAATTTTTCATAAAGAAGTTTTGCCGTTTTTGGGCCGACTGAGGGAATATTCAATATATCTAGCAACCCTTCAGGAATGGATTTTTTCAACTCTTCGTAGCTTTTGATTCGGCCGGTAGCCAGGTATTCTTTAATTTTCTCGGAAAGATCATGGCCGATTCCGGGGATTTCGCGCAGGCGTTCTTCGGAGGCGTATTTTTCAATGCTTTCGCTTAGACCCTCGATATTCTGCGCCCCCCGTTCATAGGCACGGATCTTAAAAACGTTTTCGCCTTTGATATCGAGGATTGTGGCAATTTCTCTGAATATTGAAGCGATTTCTAAATTTCGCATTCTTTTAAGACTTTGCCTTCGGGATCTAATTTTCTTGCTTTTTCAAAGTAATAATTATATTTTTCTAGATTCCCCTTTTTTTGATACGCCTGTGCCAGGCGAATATTGGCCATAGCAAAATCCGGGGCGATTTTTATTGCCAGTTCCAATTCTTTGATTGCTTTATTCAGGTTTCCGCCTGCCAGCTGCGGGGCCTTTAAGAAAAATATACCTAAGCATAAATGTACTTCTGCTAAATTCGGACAGAGTTTATTTGCTCTATCGAAATTTCGTTTAATCTGTAAACCGTATTGAATTTTATCAAAAAGTTTACCTTCTTTTGTGCGGGAACTGTTAATTGTGCCTAAGGTGAGATACGCAAAGGCTTCGTTTTCTTTATCAAGGCAGGGAGTATTTAATATTTTTTTGATCATTCCGGAAGCTTCGTCCAGCTTTCCCGCCTTATACTTAATAAAAGCCAGATTATTTAGGGCAGGAAGATAATTCGGATTTTTCGATAAAATTTTATCCAGAATTTTTTTTGACGCATCAAACTGATAATCTCTGCGTAAAACTTCTGCTTTGCCCCAAAGCGCATCAATATTCTCCGGCTGGGCAAAGAGAACCTCCTCAATTATTACCAAAGCTTCTTTATCTTTTCTTGCCTTCAATAATAGGTATGCTTGTTTAATGGTGTCATTATGCTGCGCCTCTAAATTAGGCGCAGTATTAAGCGGACAAGTTCTACTCCTTGTCGCCACATACAGCCCGGCAACCAAGCCAGCCAGCACTAATATAACTAATAAATATTTTTTCATTTTTCTATTCCTCTTTAATAAATCTGTCGTTTTTCTCGCTCAGAGTCGATAATCTGTCGTTTTTCTCGCTCAGAGTCGATTTTGCCCCTTCCGGGGCCGCCAAAGATCTTTCGCATTTTCGGCGGCTGCGGAACTCGCCCGTCGGCGCTGTCGCGCCAGGACGGGCTCGGACATCCTCGCCGTCCCGATATTGCCGCCCATTCGGGCGGCATCGGGATTCCCAAAAATACTCGAGCATGCTTTGCCTAAAATCGACATTCGCTCGAAAACGCGCCAGATTCATTTAAAAGCTTTATTAGCGGCTGACTTGGCTGGTTTCGAGCGCGGCTTCAAAAACCCCGAGCGGCCATGGTTCCCGCAGCCGGCTCCTAAATTGAAAAACGCTTTTATCCACGGCCCGGCTGCGGGAGAGCGAGGGGTTTTTGCAGAGCGATAAGCACCGCCACGGTGGGGCGGTGCAAGCGTCCGCGCGAGAAACCTAGACAAGGTAGACGCGAAAGTGTTAAAGAGCTATCTTTCTAACGCAAAATTATGACTTGCTTCGATTGTCTTAACTAAGTCTACGAGTAATTGATTTACTGGTACAGGGATTCCGAGTTCTTGGCCAAGCCGCACTACTACTCCATTAATAAAGTCAATTTCAGTGCGTTTCTTGCGTAAGACATCCTGCAGCATTGAGGAAACATTGCCGGAAGTTGCTTCGCAAACTGTTTCTACTTTTGCCAGCGGATCATCATAAATTAGCTTGATACGCTTGCGCTTGGCAATTTTGACAGCTTCAGTCACTGCATCACGCAAAATCCTGCGCGTGCCTTCAAATTCAGTTAATCTTCCATTGTGCAGCCGCGTCAAAGCGGTTAGCGCATTAATTCCCACATTGATGATTAGCTTTGACCATAATATTCCCTTAATATCGCGGGAAATTTTTGTTTCTAGTTTTACTTTATTGAATAACTCTCTGATATCGCGCATAATCACTGGAGTTGAGCCGTCGATTTTTCCTATTACCGTCTCTCCGTTTCCCGCATGCCTTACATGTGTATCGTCGATTAAAGTTGCACCTAAATTAGTAGTGCCGCCGATAACATTATCCGGGCCCACTACTTCGCCGATAATTTCTAAATTACCGATTCCGTTCTGTAAGGTCAAAACTGCGGTTTTTTCTGAGATAATTGGTTTTGCCTGTGTAATCGCAGATTTTGTATCATAGGATTTGGTGGCAATAATTACTAAATCAGCTATGCCGATTTCTTTTGTTTCGTTAGTTGTTTTTACTTTTGCATTCCATTTGCCGGAAATACCTTCAACAGATATCCCGTTCTGATTCAATTTTAGTGCCCGTTCCTTATTTTTATCCAGAAGCCAGATTTCTTCTTTACTCTTGGAGAGGAACGCTGCAAATAACAAACCCATTGCCCCTGGGCCAACGATTACTGTTTTCATAGCACCGCCTCCAATTTATCCATGACTTTTTCTGACTTAAGCTGTCTTTCCAGGTGGAAATTTAAAAATGCATCAAGGATTGATCCTAACTCCTTTTTAATTTCCGGATTCATTCCGAGGTTCAGGTTATTTTTAAAATCATTTCTTTGGATATGTAAAATTGAAGCCGTGGTCCCGCGGAATATCGAACGCGCTGTGATGTCTTTTTTCTGGCACTTGTCACAGAGCAAGCCACCCAGATTTAAGGAAAATTTACATTGTCCGAGAATTTTTGACCCGCATGATACACAACAGTCAAAGTTTGGTTTAAAACCGGAAAGCGCCAATACTTTAATTTTAAAAATCGTCATAATCTTATCCGGATTATTAGTAGTTTCCAGTTCCTGCAGGCAGGTTAAGGTTAAATCAAAAATTTCCTCATTTTTATCCTCAGGTTGTGTCAGGGCATCGGCTAATTCCATAGCCGTGCTGGCCGAACCGACCTTAAATATGCTCTGGCGTGCTGCGCTGAAATTATTTTTTACATCGCACTGGGAGACTAAATGTAATGAAGAATTCCTGCTTTGGTAGAAAACGATATCATTCAGGGAAAAAATTTCCAGGGTGCTGGCAAATTTCTGCGGTTCTTTGCGGATACCTTTTAAAAGGCCGCTGATTTTTCCGAAATCGCGGGTAAAAAAATTAACAAGCAGCGAGGTCTCGCGGAAGTCGCGCTTGCCTAAAACTATGGCTTCGGTTTTAAGGATAGGCATTCTAATATTTTTTCTGCTTTAGCCTGCATTATTCTTTGTTTAGTTTTTGTGTCGTCATTATAGCCCAAAATATGCAATATGCCGTGCGCCACGTAGAGGTATAATTCATAGAGTGGTGAGGTGTGAAAAATCTTTGCGTTGCGTTTTGCGACCTCCGCAGAAATGGCGATATCCGCGTAAATTTTCTTTTTATCCGCAGAAAGATTAAAAGCAATTACATCTGTTGCTGAGTTTTCGCCTAAGTATAGCAGGTTAAGTTCTTTAATTTCTTTATCGTTTGTAATGAAAAGGCAGATTTCCGCCGGTTTTTTGATTTTTTCGTTTTTTAAGACAGAGAGAATTATTTTCTCTACCTTTTTAGGGGCCGGAGTGATTTTATTCTGATTATTTTTTAAGTTTATTGTTAGGCTCACGTACTTTAAAATTCGGAGTGTTTTAGTTATCTGATTTTTCCGGATAGGTAGTTCGGCCGTGATATATGCCGGTTAATATTCTGATAAAAACTGTTGAAATTTTTTCAATGTCTTTTAAGGTTAAGTCGCATTCATCGAGTTGCCCGTCTATAAATTTATTATTGATAATTTTATGCACCAATTCTTCGATTTTCTGCGGATTGGGATCCTTCAGGCAGCGCGCTGCCGCCTCTACTGAATCAGCAAGCAATACGATTGCTGTTTCTTTTGTGTTTGGTTTAGGCCCGGGATAGCGGAAGCCCTCTTCTTTCACCTCCTGGTTTACTTCTGCATTTTCCAAGGCGCGGCGGTAGAAAAAATAAACCAAGCTTGAACCATGGTGCTGCTGTATAAATTCTATGATAGCAGGGTTAAGTCTATATTTATTTGCCAGTTCTACGCCTTCTTTGACATGGTTCATAATGATAAGCTTGCTCATCCCCGGAGCTAAATCATCGTGGCGATTTTCATTTTGAGGCTGGTTTTCGCTGAAATAGTCGGGCTTGGCCAGCTTTCCTATATCATGGTAATAAGCGCCGATTCTTGCCAGTAATTCATGTGCGCCTATTGCTTTACAGGCAGCATCAGATAAATTTCCCACGATTAAACTGTGATGGTAGGTGCCGGGAGCTTCGATTATCATTCTCTGTAGTAAGGGGCTGTTAAAATCTGCCAATTCCAACAGGCTAATATTAGTTACTGTACTAAATAAGTATTCAAAGATCGGTAATACTGCGGTGACTATCATTGCTGAGACAATACCGTTCAGTACCAAAATAATATAGTCTTGCGCGTGCTGAACGCTTAAGCGTTCAATTAAAAATAATGCACTTGCCTGAAGCAGGCCGACCAGCAGGCCGCTGCGGATAATTACGCTGCGCCTGCGCGCATCTTTTGCCAGCAGGCAGCTGAAAATACCGCTGATTAAAAATAATAATCCCAGTAAATTATTTCCGGCAATATTGCCCACAGAAAGCGCAGAAGCAAAAGTTAATAAGAGCGCGATGGCAGTATTGTTAAACAAAAGGATTGCCAGCATCGGGATAGCACAGAAAGGAATACAAAATACCGGCCAGCCCTGCTTGATAATAGCGTAACTAGTGACAAAAATAATTACATACAGCAGGCTTAAGTTGAGCAGATTGTATGGTTTTGTGCGTAAATTGGGCAGCGAGAATTGCAGGTAAACCACTAAACTTAAAAGAAATAGCGGCACAATCAGGCTGACTTTAAGGATATGCGCCAGCAAAAACAATAAGAATGCGCCGAGAATTAACCTTATTTTACCTATTACGATTAGCTTTATCATAGGCTTCGATAATTTTTTGTACCAAGGCATGCCTGACAACGTCTGAGCCGGTAAGGTAGATAAATTTGATTCCTTCGATATCAGCTAAAATTTCTTTCGCTTCCATCAGCCCCAGAGGTTTGCCGTTGGGTAAATCGCTTTGCGTGATATCCCCGGTAATTACTGCTTTGGAGTCAAACCCGAGACGGGTTAAAAACATTTTCATTTGTTCCACGGTGCAGTTTTGCGCTTCATCGAGTATGATGAAAGCATCATTTAGTGTTCTTCCGCGCATATAAGCAAGAGGCGCAACTTCCACAATGCCGGTTTCCAGGTATTTTTCAATACGCTCGGCATCCATCATATCGTAGATTGCATCATAGAGCGGCCTTAAGTACGGCGAAATTTTTTCATACATATCACCCGGTAAGAACCCAAGTGATTCCCCTGCTTCTATCGCAGGCCGGGTTAAGATGATTCTGCGTACTTCCTGTTTATTGAGTGCTTCTACTGCGCAAGCCATTGCCAGGTATGTTTTGCCTGTTCCTGCTGGCCCGACTCCAAAGACAATATCGTGTTTTTTTATTGCTTCTACATATTCCCGCTGGCCGGGAGTTTTGGGCCCGATCATCCGGGTCTTGGAAACGTGTTGGGTAACCGCCATATCCGGCATAGCACTTATTTTTTTATTTTCTTTAAAATTTTTCATCAATTGATACAGTTCGAGGCTGCTGACTTCGCTTTGGCTGCTACGGATAGCATTGATAAGATATTCAATAAGGTTGGAAGCCTTCTTTATATTAGTGAGAGTGCCGCTAAGCTTGAGGTGTTCATTGCGCACCGTGGCCTTTACCTTAAACTCCCGCTCTATGGCTTTGATATTCTGGTCGTGTAAGCCAAAAAGCGACTGTGTCTCCTGGTGGGTCTGTAGCTTTATGACCTTTTCCACTATTTTAAATTTTCTTTAGGTTCTTTTAAAGTCTCTTTAGCCGGCATGGATGATTCTATAACCGGGATATCGATTACCTGTCCGGGATAGATTTTATTCGGCCCTTTCATGATATCTTTATTGGCTTCGTAAATACGGTGCCATTTTTTAGTTGTGCCGTAATATTTTTTGGAAATTTTCTGCAGGGTGTCATTTTTCTGCACGGTATATTTTTCCATGATCGGTTCAGCGATTTCCGGGTTTACGGAACGTGTAATGTAACCCTGATTTCCGGTAACCCCTTGGTCGGTAGATTTTTCTTTTAATAACGGAGATTCGTCTATCTTTAATTTTGGCGATTTTTCAAATCTGATCGGTGGATGAATCTCTATTTCTACTACGCGTGTAGTACGGGTAGTTTTTTTTGCAACTGGCTCTTGTGTTGCCGGAACAGCACCTTTCAGGTATCCACGGTTGCCGCTTAAGTTCTGGTCTACTCTGTCTTTGGTGGCCTCGTAGGTTCTCACTACGCATCCTGACAAAAGAAAACATAATGCCAAACCCAGTAAGTAAAATATTTTTAGCCCCTTCATTCCTTCCTCCTTTTTATAATGTTGATGTTTAATTCTTTTAATTGTTTTTCATCTACGCTTGAAGGCGCGCTGGTTAACGGGCAGATTCCTTTGGCGGTTTTAGGGAAAGCAATGACTTCTCTGATGCTTGCTTCACCCGCCAAAATTGCCAATAATCTGTCCATGCCAAAAGCAAATCCGCCGTGCGGTGGAGCGCCGTAAAGAAACGCTTCCAGAAGGAAGCCGAAGCGGGCTTCAGCCTCCTCTTTTTTGATCCCGATGATTTTAAAAATCCTTTCCTGCAGTTTCTGATCGTGTATCCTGATTGAGCCTGAGCCTAATTCTACGCCGTTTAAAACTAAGTCATAGGAACGCGACTTTACTTTTTCGGGAGATTTCTCGAGTATTTCTAAATCTGCTGTTGCCGGGGCTGTAAAAGGATGATGCTCGCTCTCCCAGCGTTTTTCTTCCGTATTGTATTTAAATAAAGGAAAATCAGTCAGCCAGCAAAAAGCAAATTCAGTATTTTGATCTTTTCTTAAATCTGGTTTGTCGGTATTGTATTTTTGTTGCGCCTCTGCGTAACTCATCCGTGGAAAAGGAATTTTTATTTCCATTCCTTTAGCTTCTTTGAAAATCAGCTTTATCAGTGGTTCGATTATCGCGAAAATATCGTTTTCATCCGGAAAAGACATCTCTAGATCCAGCTGCGTAAATTCGGGCTGGCGGTCGGCACGCAGGTCTTCATCACGGAAACATTTGGCAATCTGATAGTATTTATCAATTCCTGAAACCATGAGAATTTGTTTAAACAGCTGCGGCGATTGCGGTAAGGCGAAAAATTCACCCGGACAAAGCCTTGCCGGCACAAGATAATCACGCGCGCCTTCAGGAGTAGATTTGGTCAGAATCGGTGTTTCTGATTCAATAAAGCCTTGGCTGTCGAGAAAATTGCGTGTTACCCGATAAACCGTATGCCTTAAGCTGAAATTATCAAAGATCTTTTTTCTTCTTAAATCAAGATAGCGGTATTTTAGGCGCATTTCCTCGGTAACATCAAGCGCATCCTGAATTTCAAAAGGCGGAGTGAGGCTGGAATTTAAAATTTCTACATTTTTTGCCAGGACTTCAATTTCGCCTGTAGCCATTTTTTGGTTAATAGTATTCGCCGGCCGCTTGTTCACTACTCCGGTTACCTTCAGTACATACTCTGCGCGGATATCCTGCGCTACTTTATAAGATTCGCCGGCATCTCTCGGGATAAAAGTAATTTGTGTCAGGCCGTAACGGTCGCGCAAATCAATAAAAATCAATTTTCCATGGTCGCGCCGCGTGGCTACCCAGCCGCAAAGGGTAACTTCTTTTCCGGCTTCGTTTGCATTTAATTGTCCGCAGGTGTGGGTTCTTAACATTTTAATTCTTTAATTAAGTCTTTTTGTGTGATTTCTTTTTGTTCGCTAGTCTGCATATTTTTTAGCATCACAACATTTTTCTTTAATTCATCCTCTCCAATAATTACTACAAATTTTGCCGCAGCATCATTTGCCGAACGCATGGCACCTTTTAAAGACATAATCTCATAATCCGTACTACTGGGAATTCCTTCCTTACGCAAGCTATTTAATAACTTTAGTCCTTCTTTTCTTGCTTCGTCACCTAAGCTTATAACATAAACTAAGTTTTTACTAGTGTCTATGTGTTCTTGTATTTTTGTGACCAAAAGTAATCTTTCTACCCCAAAGGCGAACCCGACCGCCCCTAATTGTGGACCGCCCAGTTCTTTGACAAGGTTATCGTATCTACCTCCCGCACCAACGGCATCTTGAGCCCCTAAATCAGGGTGTTTTATTTCAAATACAGTGCTGGTGTAATAGTCAAGACCACGCACCAAAAGCGGTGATACTTCGTATTCGATTTTTAAGGTGTCGAGCCCTTGTTTTACTGCGGAGAAATGTTTTAGGCAATCAGGGCAAAGGTGTTCGTGGGCTACGCCTATTTTGTTAATTACAGCCTGGCAGGCTTCATTTTTGCAATCTAGGATACGTAAAACATTATGTTTAAATCTTTCGTTGCAGTCTGCGCAGAGATTTTCAAGCTCGCCTTCCAATTTTTTATTGATAGTACTAATCAACGCTTTTTTGTCTTTAGAGCAACCAATACTATTGATTTTAATCTTATATCCGGAAATCGAATAAGCCTTCAAGAGTTCATCCGCGAGAGAAATTACCTCTATGTCTACCTCTGGAGCGGTTGAGCCGATTACCTCAGTGCCGATATGATGGAATTGGCGCAGGCGGCCCTTTTGCGGCCGTTCCAGCCGGAACATTGGGCCCATATAATACAGTTTTACAAAGCCATTGGTTTTATCAAGATTATTTTCAATAAAGCAGCGGACTATTGAAGCAGTGCCTTCAGGCCGAAGCGCATATGTGTCCTCCAGATTTTTGATCAGGAACATCTGTTTCTGGACGATTTCCGTAAATTCACCCAAAGAGCGGTTGAAAAGCCCGGCATCCTCAATAATCGGCGGTCGGATTTCCTGATAATTATAAAGCGAAAAAATCCTTCGGCTGATTTCTTCTATTTTTTGCCAGCAAATGACTTCATCAGGCAAAATATCTTTTGTTCCGGAAACTCTTTTATACATATGTAAGTTTTTTTAGAGGCGAGTCTTAATGGTTATTTTATTTCCTGTTTCATTTCCAAGCCAGGTTTAAAGACGACTACTTTTCTGGGCGGGACAGGGACTACTTGGCCCGTGCGTGGATTTCTGCCGGTGCGGCTTTTTCTTTGTTTAATTTTAAAAACCCCGAAATTACGCAACTCAATTTTTTCTCCCCTTACTAATGCCTGGAGTATACAGTCAAATGTTTTCTGCACTACTTTTTTGACATCTATCTGTTTTAAATTGGTTTCGTCAGAGACCTTCAGGATTATATCTTTTTTAGTCATTTTCCTCTCCTTTATAAACTTACCTTTATGTTGTAAGTATATTATAACCAAAAGCTTACAGTGTCAAGGGAAAAATCTAAATTACCAGGGATAGTTTTTCTTCTCCCAGTAAATCTATGACATCTTGAATCAATTTTTCAGATGGGTTGACGTAGAGGTTTTCGCCTACCACCAATTGCACCCGGGATTTGGCAGGTGTAT
Organism: Candidatus Omnitrophota bacterium; assembly: GCA_025453445.1. Classification (GTDB taxonomy): domain Bacteria; phylum Omnitrophota; class Gorgyraeia; order Gygaellales; family Profunditerraquicolaceae; genus JALOQJ01. The sequence goes on along the minus strand of JALOQJ010000006.1, from coordinate 63,072 downwards.
TTAAATGCAGATATACCGGAGTTCTGCCTGTATTAGAAAGGAGCAGTTCTTTCAAAGAAAGAAAAAGGTTTTCCTGCATGCCTGAAAGATTAATGTTCATTCCTGTGATAAGTTTATAGGCAGCATCCATTGGTAGGAGGTCATTAACGATGATTTTAGGAGTATCTTCCTTGAGATTCAGCCTTCCCGTGACTAAGACTACGGCATTAGGCAGAATGTAACGTGATACTTTCTGGAATGCCTGCGGAAAAACCAGTGCTTCTACGATGCCCTCCAAATCTTCCAGCTTTAAAATCGCCATTTTTTCCTGCTTGGCGCGGGTCAATGTTTGTTTAATCTTGGCAATCAGGCAGACAATTTTTACTTCATCATCATCATGATGCAGGCTGATATTGCCGATAGTAGTGGATGCGAATCTTTTTAATTGCCCTGCATAGCGTGCTAAAGGATGGCCGGAAACATAAAACCCAAGCATTTCTTTTTCAAAGGCCAAAATCTGCGGTTCAGGCCATTCTTTGATTGACGGTAGGTCAAGCCGGGCATTTATAAAACCGTTTTGGCTTGTCGGTCCTGAGTCAAAGAATGAAAGCTGCCCTTTTGAGCGCTCTTTCTGCGTTCTTGAAGAATGTTCGAGGATCTTTTCCAGGCCCGCCACCATCTGGGCTCGCGGTTGTCCGAAATAGTCCAGTGCTCCGCATTTAATCAGGCTTTCTAAAACTTTTTTATTTACTAAACGTAGATCAAGATTTTCGCATAATTGTTCCAGGGAAGTAACTTTTTCTTTTTTTCTTGCTTCAATAATTGATTCAATGGCGCCGGCGCCTACATTTTTTATCGCCAGCATCCCGAAACGGATAGTTTTATCGTCTATAACTTTGAATAAGGCATCACTTTCGTTAATATCAGGCGGTAAAATCGTAATTCCCATGTGTTCAGCTTCATTAACATACTCGACTATTTTATCGGTATTATCGCGTTCTGAAGTAAGCAAAGCGCACATGAATTCTACCGGATAATTTGCCTTCAGATATGCTGTACGGTAGGAAATTAAAGCGTATGCTGCACTATGGCTTTTGTTAAAACCATATCCGCTGAAATATTCAATTAAGTCAAATATTTTAGTGGCTGTTGATTCTCTGATTTCGTTTTTTATACAGCCATGGACGAAATTTTTTCTCTGTTTTTCCATTACCTCGGGAATTTTTTTGCCCATTGCTTTACGTAGAATATCTGCTTGAGCAAGGCTAAAGCCTGCCAACACAGAAGCAATCTGCATGATTTGTTCCTGGTAGACCATAATTCCATAAGTTTCTTTTAACACAGTCTCGAGTTTTGGGTGCTCGTACCTTACCGGAATAAGGTTATGTTTACGTTGGATAAAATCGTCAAGCATACCTGAGCCAATCGGGCCCGGACGGTATAATGCTAAAAGCGCGATTAAATCTTCAAAACGTTCTGGCTCAAGTTTCTTTAGCAGGTCGCGCATGCCGGAGCTTTCTACCTGAAATATTCCGATAGTATGAGCAGCGCATAGAAGTTTATAAGTATTGGGATCATCAAGGGGTATGCATTCGATATCTACGACTTTATTCCTAGTTTTTTTAGTAATTTTTAACGTTTGGTCAATAACGGTCAGGGTGCGCAGGCCTAAAAAGTCCATTTTTAAAAGGCCTATTTTATCCAATGCGCCCATACTGTATCCGGTAGTAATCTGATCGTCCTGGGTTTTGAATAATGGGCTGTAGGTATCGAGGGGTTTATCAGAAATGACTACGCCAGCAGCGTGTATGGAAGCATGCCGGTTTAATCCTTCTAGTGCTATAGCGGTATTTAAGAGCTGTGTAATCTGAGAATCAGTTTTATAAAGTGTGTTTAATTCAATCTCTTGGGCTAAGGTATCTTTCAGGGTCATATTTGGATCAGGAGGGATCATTTTAGCCAGCCGGTCAACATCAGCATAGGCAATGCCCATTACTCTGCCAACATCCCTGACTACAGCGCGTGCCTGCATTGTTCCGAAAGTAATAATTTGTGCAACGTTTTCCCTGCCGTATTTTTTGGTCACATAATCAATTACTTCCTGCCGGCGTTCGTAACAGAAATCAATGTCGATATCCGGCAAACCCAGCCGTTCAGGATTAAGGAATCTTTCAAAAAGCAAGCCGTATTGCAGAGGATTGATGTCGGTAATCCCCAAAAGATAGCTTACCAGGCTGCCTGCAGCACTGCCTCTCCCCGGGCCAACAGGAATACCCTTAGCTTTAGCATAATGAATAAAATCCCAGACTATTAAAAAGTAACTGGTAAAACCCATATCTTGGATAATTTTAAGTTCGTGTTCAAGGCGTTCTTGTATTGTGTTATTGATAGCTGAGCCAAAACGTTTTTCGAGGCCGCGCTGGCACAATTCCTTAAGAAATGCCTCTTTAGTCTGATTTTTCGGCGGATCATATTTAGGTAAATGTATGGAAGAAAAATCCAATTCTAAATTACAGCGGCTGGCAATTTCTACGGTATTTGCAATTGCTTCCGGGCACCAGCTGAAAAGTTTTTTCATTTCTGCTGGCGATTTGAAATAAAATTCATTGGTCTGCAGCTTCATCCGGTTCGGGTCATCGAGGGTAGTTTGAGTCTGGATACAAAGAAGCGCTTCATGGCTTAAGGCATGCTCGCGCATTAAGTAATGTACGTCATTAGTGGCAACTAAAGGAAGTTTCAATTCTTTAGAAATTTTTACCAGGCCTTCATTAACTATTGTTTGTTCAGGGATCATGTTTTCCTGCAGCTCAAGGTAAAAATTATTTTTTCCGAGAATACTGGCAAATTCATCGGCAGATTTCAAAGCATCGTTGTAGCGTTTCTGCCGCAGCAGGCTGGGAACTTCGCCTTTCAGGCAGGCAGTCATGCCGATTAAGCCTTCTTTATATTGCGCAAGGATTTCTTTATCAATGCGCGGCTTGTAATAAAAACCTTCTAGGTAGGCTAAAGATACCAGTTTCATTAAATTACGGTATCCGGTTTCATTTTTTGCCAGGAGTATTAAATGATTTGACGCTTCTTCTACTCCCTGAAGGGTTTTTTCCAGCCGACTCTTTGGCGCGACATAGGTTTCGCATCCGATAATTGGTTTAACTCCGGCTTTTTGTGCTTCAAGGTAAAAATCAATGGCACCGAACATGTTGCCATGGTCGGTAATTGCCAGAGAATCCATTTTATATTGGCTTGCTAATTGCAGGAGTTCATGTATACGGCAGGCGCCGTCAAGTAAACTGAACTGTGTGTGTAGATGGAGGTGGACAAAATCAGAATGAGGCATACTGCCTCCGTTATTCCCACTCTATGGTTGCGGGCGGTTTGGAGCTGATATCGTAAACTACGCGGTTAACGCCTTTTACTTCGTTAATGATGCGGTTGGAAATTTTTTCCATAATTTCATAAGGAAGCCTTACCCAATCTGCGGTCATTCCGTCGAGGGATGTGACGCAGCGGATAGCTACGACATTTTCATAAGTCCGTTCGTCTCCCATAACCCCCACGCTTTTTATTGGCAGGAGTATGGCAAAAGACTGCCAGATTTGTTCGTAAAGCCCGGCTTTTTTAATTTCGTCGAATACTCTTTGGTCAACCTCGCGCAATAATTCCAGGCGTTCAGGGGTAATTTCTCCGATGATCCGGATGGATAATCCCGGGCCGGGAAATGGCTGGCGCATAATAATTGCATCAGGCAGGCTTAATTCCCTGCCGATGGCGCGTACTTCGTCTTTAAATAAATCCCGCAGAGGCTCAATGAGTTTTAATTTCATGTGAGCCGGCAAGCCGCCGACATTATGATGGCTTTTGATTTTGCTTGAAGGCGCACCAGTCGGCGAAATAGATTCAATCACGTCCGGGTATAATGTCCCCTGGGCGAGAAATTTTACGCCCCTTACCTTATCCGCCTCTTCTTCAAAAATCTTTACAAATTCGTCTCCGATAATTTTTCTTTTTTCTTCCGGGTCAGTAATTCCCTTAAGCCGGGTGAGAAATCTCTTGCTTCTATCCACATAGTCTAAATTTAAATGGTACATATCGCGAAAAACATTTTTTATCTGCTGCGGTTCGTCTTTTCTTAAGAGGCCATTGTCGATAAAAATACACCGAACATTCTTACCGATCGCCCGATGAAGTAATATTGCCGCTACTGAAGAATCTACTCCGCCGCTTAAGCCAAGGACTACCTTATCATTTCCTGCTGTTTTTTTGATATTTTCGATTATTTCTTTCACAAATGACTGCATTGTCCAGCGCGAGAAGCAGCCGCAGATTTTAAAAAGAAAGTTGCCGATAATCTGGTTTCCTTTGTCGGTATGAGTTACTTCCGGGTGAAACTGCACGCCGTAAATTTTACGCTGCCTGTTGGAAACTGCTGCCATCGGCGCATTCATCGTGTGCGCGCTGGTGCGGAAACCCTGAGGAAGTTTACTGATATAATCTCCGTGGCTTGCCCAACAGGTAAAATTTCCCGGCATATGGCTGAAGAGATCGTGGTTATCATCAATAAATAATTCGGCTTTGCCAAATTCACGAGATTTTGTATTTTTTACTTTTCCACCGAGCATCTCTGTAATTACCTGCATGCCGTAGCAAACGCCTAAAATCGGTATACCTAATTTAAAAATACCTTTATCGGGAAGCGGGCTTTTTTTTTGGGTTACTGATGCAGGGCCTCCGGATAAAATTAATCCTTTTGGATTGAGTGCTGCAATTTCTTTTGCCGGGGTATTAAAGGGAATGATTTTAGAAAAAACTTTATTCTCTCTAACTCTGCGAGCAATCAGTTGTGTGTATTGTGAGCCAAAATCCAGAATATAAATAGTCTGGCGCATTGGCTTTCCTTCTGTTTTTTTCGTTTTGCCTCTAGTTTTTATTTTAGTTTTAGTCTTAATTTTATTTACCCATTCCTACTCTTTGGCCGACCTGGAAGATTTTTCCTTCTGTTTGTATTGAAGGAGCGATAATAATCTCCACGTCATGCATTTGTTTGATTGTGCCAGCGCCTAATGAGCCCATCGAAGTTTTTAATGCGCCCATTAAGTTCTGTGAGCCGTCATCTACTTTGGCCGGCCCGAAAAGGATATCTTTTAATGTGCCTGTTGTCCCTACGCGGATACGCGTTCCGCGGGGAAGATTTACATGCGATGTTGCCATTCCCCAGTGGTAGCCGCGGCCAGGCGCTTCTTTGGCGTGAGCAAAACTTGAACCAATCATTACTGCGTCAGCGCCTGCGGCAAATGCCTTGCAGATATCGCCTCCGCGGTTCATACCTCCGTCAGTAATAATCGGGATGTATTTTCCTGTACGTTTAAAATGAAAATCCCTTGCTCCTGCAGCATCAACTGTTGCGGTTACCTGAGGTACGCCTATGCCTAATACTCCGCGGGTAGTGCAGGCTGCTCCTGGGCCAATGCCGATTAACAGGCCGCTGGCGCCGATCTGCATAAGTTCAAGCGTAGTTTCATAAGTTACACAATTACCCAGAATTACGGGTATTTTCATTGATTTACAGAACTTAGCCAGGTCCAAGGTTTTATATTCACGAGAAACGTGTTTTGTTGTGGTGACAGTAGACTGGACGATGAAGATATCCGCGTTATTCTGCATGGCGATTTTACCAAATTTCTCCGCATGAGCAGGAATACAGCTAAGGGCTGCAATGCCGCCTTTTTCCTTAATTTGCTTAATTCTTTTGGCGATTAATTTTTCTTTGACTGGGGTGGTATAAATTGATTGGATTAAAGTTGTGGCTTCTTCAGCAGAAGTATGGGAAATTTTCTCTAAGACAACATCCGGATTTTCATAGCGGGTCTGTATACCGTCAAGGTTCAATACGGCAATTCCCCCCAATTTGGACATTGCAACGGCAAAGTTTACATCTACTACTCCATCCATGGCAGCAGCCATAATCGGGACATTAAATTTTTTACCGTCTATTTTAAAGCTGGTATCGACTTCATTAGGATTGATTGTTTGTGCTCCTGGCACCAGGGCAATTTCATCAAAACCATAACACCTGCGTGCACGCCTGCCTATACCTATCCACTCTGCCATTTTCTTACTCTCCTTATAACTTATTATTTATCAATGGTTTAGAAATGAAGGGTCCTCCGATAAGAATATTGAATTTTACACTAAGAATGGGTTTTTGTCAATATTTTTTTTAAATTAAAAAAAGGACGATTCTCTTTCAAGAATCGTCCTTTTTGTTGTTTATTTGCAACTTTTTAATACATTCCGCCCATGCCACTTGGCATTCCGCCGCCCGGCATTGGAGGCATCTTATCTTCCTTTTCCGGCTTGTCAGCGATTAATGCTTCGGTAGTTAATAACAAGGCTGCAATGCTGGAAGCGTTTTGTAATGCTGAACGGGTAACTTTCGTAGGATCAATTACTCCCGCCTCAATCATGTCTACATATGCATCTTGATTAACATCATAACCAACATTGGTTTTTTCTGTTTTAATGCGTTGTGCTACTACTGAGCCTTCAAGTCCGGCGTTTTCCACGATCTGCCTTAAAGGTTCCTCAATCGCGCGTTTGACAATTGCCACGCCGATTTTTTCATCACCATCAAGCTTGAATTTATCCAAAGCAGCGATAGCGCGCACTAATGCTACTCCGCCGCCAGGAACAATCCCTTCTTGTGATGCGGCACGAGTTGCATGTAGGGCATCTTCTACCCTGGATTTTTTCTCTTTCATTTCAGTTTCTGTGGCAGCGCCGACATTAATCACAGCAACTCCGCCGGCGATTTTTGCCAAACGTTCTTGAAGTTTCTCTTTATCATAATCAGAATCAGTACCTTCGATTTGTTTCTTGATCTGGGCGATCCTGGCATTAATCGCAGCAGGTTTTCCTACGCCTTCGACAATAGTGGTATTTTCCTTGTCTATTTTGACTTTCTTTGCCCGGCCCAGGTCTTCTACTTCGATATTCTCTAGCTTGATACCGAGGTCTTCGGTGATTGCTTTGCCTCCGGTAAGAATGGCAATATCCTCAAGCATGGCTTTGCGCCTGTCTCCGTATCCGGGAGCCTTAACTGCGCAAGCAACAAAAGTACCGCGGATTTTGTTTACTACTAATGTAGCTAATGCTTCGCCTTCAACTTCTTCTGCTACGATTAGAAGCGGTTTTCCCACACGGGCGATTTTCTCAAGCAAAGGCAGGATGTCCTTGATTGAGGAAATCTTTTTCTCATAAATCAAAATAAAAGGATCTTCTAAGAGCACTTCCATTCTTTCTGCGTCTGTGACAAAATACGGAGAAAGATATCCTTGATCAAACTGCATACCTTCTACTACATCTAAAGTAGTGGCAGTTGATTTTGCTTCTTCAACGGTAATTACTCCGTCTTTACCGACCTTGTCCATTGCTTCGGCAATTAATTCGCCGATTGCATTGTCGGAATTTGCGGCAATAGTAGCGACCTGAGCAATTTCTTTTTTATCTTTAATCGGTGTAGAAAGTTTGCCAAGTTCCTCGACGACTTTTTCGACTGCTTTTTCAATCCCGCGCTTTAAAGCCATTGGGTTTGCGCCGGCAGTAACGTTCTTTAGGCCTTCGCGAAAAATTGATTCTGCTAATATAGTAGCTGTAGTGGTGCCGTCACCAGCGATATCAGAAGTTTTTTCCGCGACTTCTTTGACCATCTGGGCGCCCATATTTTCAAAAGGATCTTCAAGGTCAATTTCTTTTGCTACTGTAACACCGTCTTTGGTGATAGTGGGTGAGCCGAATTTTTTATCAATTACCACATTGCGGCCTTTGGGCCCTAAAGTTACTTTAACTGCAGCAGCTAATTGTTCAACGCCGCTTAAAATTTTCCGGCGTGCTTCATCACTGTATAAAAGTTGCTTTGCCATAATTCTTCACTCTCCTTCTTATTTGATAATCGCGAGAATATCATCTTCGCGCATAATTAATAGTTCTTCGCCTTCTTTGTTGGTAATTTCGTTGCCGGAATATTTGCCGTATAATACCTTGTCTCCTACCTTGACTTCTAAAGCCTGTAAAGTTCCGTTATCAAGTGTTTTGCCTTTTCCTACTGCGATGACTTTTCCCTCTTGGGGTTTTTCCTTGGCAGTATCAGGCAGGACAATGCCGCCTTTGGTTTTAGTTTCCGCCTCCAAGGGTTTAATTACCACTCTGTCTCCTAATGGTTTGATATCCATGCTTCTACACCTCCTGTAATAAAATATTTGTTTTTGTTAGCAGTCCTTACTCAAGAGTGCCAATTATAAAGAAAAAAAAATTCTTGTCAAGTATTTTTTTATTTTTCCGTTGGTTGCTTCTTTTCTTCTAAGGCGAAATCCTTTTGCATGTAATCGTTTAGGGCTACTTTTAGCTTGGCAATACGCGCTTCTTCATCCGCATCTTCCTTCGCATATATCGCGTCAACTTTTTCTTTATACTGCGGATTATGGTTATAGCGGTAATCCCCAACTGCCACAAAAGGCGTGCGGAATGGGGCTGTTGCCATGCCTAGTATTAGCCCGCCATAGACATCTACTCCTTCGTGAAAACGGTTCATGATATAGTTCATATTCTTATAGTAATATTCAACCATTCCCCGGCGCCTCTTAAAACGTTCTTGAGCAACTTTTAAGTCGGGATAAGTTTTATCCGGGCCAATTGTATATTCCGGGATAACCTTATCATCCCGCGCTACAAGGTAGACAGTATTGCCTGTAGTAGACTGGCTCTTCTGGTATTTATAACTGGCGCAGCCGGATAGAAAGTTTAAAATCAGGAATAATAGGACAATATTTTTCATAACTTTATTCAGTTTACCATAATAAGGATGTTATGCAATATTAATTTTAATTGTGTCATAATGACAATCTACGGTATTTTTACTTGTCTTAAAAATGCCGCGCCTTCCTCCGGTAAAGAGGAATTAATAAATATGCCTGAGCCAAGTTCAAATCCCGCAGGCCGGCTGATGCGCGGGATAATGCTTAAGTACCAGTGAAAATAATCCCGTCCATATTCGTGCACCGGAATAGAACGGATAGTATAGTTGAAATCCGGATTGTCCAGTCCGTAATAGAGCTTTGCAAGAGTATCTTTTAAATTAATCGCCAGGTCCTTTATTTCAGCTTCGTTAATATCGGCAAAAGAAGGCATGTGTCTTTTAGGGGTAACTCGCGTGGCAAACGGCGATAAAGTAGCATAGGGAATCAGAGAAACAAAATGCTCAGTTTCGGTAACTATTCTCTTTTTATCATCTTTTAGCTCTTCGTCTAAACTTACGCAAAACATGCACTGGCCTGTACCGTCATAAAATCTTGTTGATTGTTCTACGCGCTCTCTTATTTGAGGCGGCACTACTGGTGTGGCGATCAACTGAGAATGCGGATGTTCCTGAGATGTTCCTGCTGAGGGCCCGTGATTTTTAAAAATAACAATCGCTTCAATGCCTTCTTTATTCTGAATATCGGTATAGCGCGCGTGGTAGGTTTTTATGATATTTTCAACGTCTTGGTAAGACATTAGCGCGATAATCATATTGTGTTTCGGGTGTTCAATAATTACTTCATGAAAGCCATAACCGTCAATTTTACGGTAGTAAACGCTTTTATTAGTGCGAATTCTTGAGGCATCGGGTGAAAGTGCGCTGAATTTATTGGGGATTACCCGCGTTCTCCATGAATTTCCGTTGAGAATAGAAAAAGTTTCCGGAGGGGATAGTTTTTCGTTTTTTGGGCAAAAAGGGCAGTCTGCTCTATATTCCGGCAGCTCTATTTTTTCTTTTTTTGCTTTTTTAAAATCTTCCGGCCGTTTTGCGCGTTCAGTGGCAATGATTACCAGTTCACGTGAAATCAGGTTATAGCGTAATTCTGACATTAGATCACCTCCTGTTATTGTAAGCCAATAACAATCCTTTCAGAGTCAGATAAGGGTCGACTGTATTTATTTCTTGGCAGAATTTAGCGATTAAACGGATATTCCCGCCTGTGCCGATTACTTTAGCATGCCTGCCGATTTTTTGTTTTATTCTTTTAGCCAAATCATCGGTAAGTGCTGCAAAACCGTAAACTAATCCGCTGAGCATACTGCTTTTTGTATCGCGGCCAATAAACTCAGAAGGTTTTTGCAAATTTATTTTTGGCAGCAAAGCGGTATTTTGCGCTAAAGTATTTAAGGATATTTTTAAGCCGGGAATAATCATGCCTCCCATGTATTCTTTATTTTTTGAGACTACATCAAAAGTAATTGCTGTGCCGAAATCAACCACGATCAGGGGTGAGCCGAACAGTTTTATTCCGGCATAGGCATTTACCAGCCGATCCTGGCCTACTTGTTTGGGTTTGCGGTAAAGATTTTTTACAGGTATAGCCAGGTTCTTACCTATAATATATGGTTTACTGCCTGTAATTTTTTTTAAATCAATTGCAAGTATTCCGGTAACATCCGGCACTACGCTGCAAATTACCGTATCGTTGATGCAGCTTTTACCAAGCATTCGCTTGAATGATTTCAGGTTATAATCCCTTGTAGGCATGCTGAATTCTCTGGCAAGTTTATTTTTGCAAAAAATCCCGAAATTTATATTAGTATTTCCGATGTCAACAGCTAATAAATTCATAGATTTGGTTTTAACTCCCTGATTTTATCTCTTAAAATGGCTGCTTTTTCAAACTGTAAGTTACGGCTAGCCAGCTCCATTTCATATTCTAACTCGGCAATAAATTTATTCAACTCATATTCTTCTTTATTCATTCCGGTCAGGCCCTGGATAAAATTCTCGGTTTCCTCCAAGTCTTCGATACCTTGTTTGATTGCTTTTTGAATTGAGCGCGGCGTAATGTTATTTTTCTTGTTAAATTCTAATTGTATTATTCTTCTGCGGTTGCTTTCGCCGATTGCTTTTTTCATAGAGCGGGTAATTGTGTCCGCGTACATGATTACTTTACCATTGATATTACGGGCTGCGCGGCCGGCAACCTGAATTAAGCTGGTTGCTGAGCGCAAAAAACCTTCTTTATCCGCATCAAGGATTGCCACTAATGATACCTCAGGTAAATCGAGCCCTTCGCGCAATAAGTTTATCCCAACAAGGCAGTCAAAATTTTTCTGCCTCAATTCCCTTAAAATTTTTGACCGGTCTATGGTTTTTACTTCGGAATGTAAATATTTTACCTTCAGGCCCCTTTCCTGTAGATAAGTTGTTAAGTCTTCTGCCATTCTTTTGGTGAGCGTGGTTACTAGCGTTCGTTCATCATTTTTAGCGCGCGCTTTCACCTCTTCGATTAAATCATCGAGCTGGTTTTCCGACGGGTTAATTATAATCTCCGGGTCAATTAAGCCTGTTGGCCGAATAATTTGCTCAATCGGCTTATCTTTGCTTTTTTTAAGTTCGTATTCGTCGGGCGTGGCAGAAACAAATACTTCTTTTTTTATCAGGCTGTCGAATTCTTCAAATTTTAATGGCCGGTTTTCCATGCAGGAGGGGAGCCGGAAACCATAATCAACCAGAATCCTTTTTCTGGCACGATCACCTTCATACATTCCTCTAATTTGCGGCACAGTGACATGCGATTCATCGATAATAGTAAGAAAATCAGCGGGAAAATAATCAATCATACAGAATGGCCGGGAACCCGCAGGCCTGGCACTGAGATGCCGGGAATAGTTTTCGATTCCGTGGCAATAACCTATTTCTTTGAGCATTTCCAAGTCATAATTAGTGCGCGATTCAAGGCGCTGCGCCTCCAGTAGTTTATTTTTATTTCTTAAGAATTTAAGCTGTTGCTCTAATTCTTGCCTAATGGATTTCACTGCACCTTCGATTTTATCTCCAGAGACGATAAAATGCTTGGCCGGATAAATCGCGGTTTTGTCTAGTTGGTTTAAAGTTTTGCCGGATAAAGGGTCAATCTCGCTGATTTTCTCTATTTTCTCGCCCGATAATTCAAGGCGCAAAGCAATCTCGCCGTAGGAAGGAAATACCTCAAGGCTGTCGCCTCTTACCCTGATTTTTCCGCGCACAAATTCATAATCATTTCGAACGTATTGTATCTGAATCAGTTTTAAAATAAGTTCATCGCGGGCAATGCTTTCGCCCTTTCTGATAAATACAAGCATATCCCGGTAATCATCAGGACTGCCGAGGTTATAAATACAGGATACTGAAGCTACAATAATTACGTCTTTGCGGCTCATTAAGGAAGTAGTTGCTGAAAGCCGCAGCCGGTCAAGCCTGTCATTGATAGAAGCGTCTTTTTCTATGTAGGTATCAGTAGAAGGAACATATGCCTCGGGCTGGTAGTAATCATAATAGCTGACAAAATATTCCACGGCATTATGGGGAAAAAATTCTTTAAATTCAGAGTATAATTGCGCGGCAAGTGTTTTATTATGTGAAATTACCAGGGTAGGCAGGTTTATTTGGGCGATAGCATTGGCTAAAGTAAAAGTTTTTCCTGAGCCAGTGACCCCCAGTAAAGTCTGGTATCTTTTTCCGGAAGTAATGGATTTGGTTAATTCCCTGATTGCCTTAGGCTGGTCGCCGCAGGGCCTAAATTGTGAAACTAATTTAAAGTCTTCCATGAATAATCTCTGGTAGGGGACGTTTAAACGTCCCCTACTCTGTGGATAACTTACTTTCTCTTATTTAATTTCGAGACTTATATCGCTGGATGGCGCAGAATGAGTTAATGCGCCGATGGAAATAAGATTGATTCCGCTTGAGGCGACTTTTTTTATATTTTTTAAGTTGATGCCTCCGGATGCCTCTAAGATTATCGGATGAGCGGATTTACGGTTAGTCAGCACAGCAGAACGCATTTTTTTTAAAGTCATATTATCCAGCATAATAATATCAGGCTGTAATTCAAGCGCCTCCTTGAATTCCTTTAAACTCGTTACTTCGCATTCAAGTTTTTTTCTTTTGTTTCCCGGTTTAAGCCTGAGGAATCCATAGCTTTTGATGATTTTGAGATGATTATCCTTTATCATCAGCATTTCATCAAGGCTGAAACGGTGGTTATATCCTCCGCCGCATCTTACGGCATATTTTTGTAAAAGGCGCAAGCCGGGGATAGTTTTGCGGGTATCGATAATTTTGACATAAGCAGGTTTCACTGCTTCGACAAATTTTCTGGTGAGCGTGGCTATCCCTGAAAGATGCGCCAGAAAATTAAGCGCTACTCTCTCTGCGCTTAAGATGCTCCTCGCATTTCCTTCAATGCGCGCAATTACCTTATCTTTTTTCACTTTAGCGCCATCTTTTATCAGGGGTTTGAAATGGATAGTTTTATCCAGCGTATTAAAGGCGGTTTGCGCTACATGCAGGCCGCAAATTATGCAGGGTTCTTTTGCCAGTAGCACAGCTTTTACGAATTTATTTTTTGGAATAAAGGCCTCGCTAGTGATATCCCCTGAACCAATATCCTCTTTTAGAGCAAATTGAATCAGAGCTTTTAAGTCAATTTCTTTAACACAGCTCATTTTGCATCTTCTCCAGACGTTTTATTTCAGCAATTAGCTTGTCGCGGCTTTCTTTTTCCTTAACAATGATATCTTCCGGAGCATTTTTCATAAATTCTTTATTAGATAACCTGCTGTTTTTACCGTTTAAGCTTTTTTCAAGCAGCGAAATTTTGTCTTTGATTTTCTGTTGCTCGGCGGCAATATCCAAGAGGCCGCTGAAGTGCAGGTAAATATCTATATCTTCCGCTACTGAGGTAATTGTCGCATCAGGCCTTAAGTTTTTTTTCAGCAATTCCAATTTTTCAATCTTTGCCAGATTAATCAATAAGGCAGAATTTTGCTCCAAGAGGCTGGCAATAGCTTTTGTATGCGGATAAAGCGATACATTTACCCTTTGCTCGGGCTTTACTTCGATTGCTATGCGCAGATTTCTGATTTCGCTGATAATTTTAAATAATAATTCTGTCTCAATTTCCGCTTTTTTATCGATTATTTCCTCTTGTATGTGCGGCCATGGTTGCAGCATAATGCTTGAAGCTTGTTCGTTTCTAATTAAATGCCAGATTTCTTCGCTGATAAAAGGCATAAATGGGTGTGCTACACGTAAGAATTTCTCCAAAATTTTATACATCACCAGCTGGTTTTGCTTGGTTTTTATTTCCGGTTTGATTAGTTCCAGATACCAATCGCAGAATTCATGCCAGAAAAATCCGTAAAGTAAGTTAGCCGCTTCATTAAATTTAAAATTATCAAGGTCTTTATTGATTGCTTTAAGCGTAGAATAAAAACGGCTTAAGATCCAACGGTTTACTAAACTGAGATTTTCTTTTTTAAAAAATACGCAGAGATCGGCTTTGTCTTGAGGTGATTCTAAATTCATTAAAATAAACCTTGAGGCATTCCAGATTTTATTGGCAAAGTTTCTCCCTTGCTCAAATCTTTCTTTGGAGAGAAAAACGTCCTGGCCTTCTGCGGTAATCGAAATCAGGCTGAAGCGTAGGGCATCTGTGCCGTATTTATTGATAATTTCCAGCGGATCAATGATATTACCGAGAGACTTGGACATTTTTTTACCTTCGATATCGCGCACTGTGCCATGGATATAGACGTCTTTAAAGGGCAGTTTACCCATAAACTCAAAGCCGGACATAATCATTCTTGCTACCCAGAAAAAGATAATTTCAGGGGCTGTTACAAGCACTGAGGTGGGGTAAAAATATTCTAATTCAGCTTTCAGCTTGTTGCTTTCAGCTGTCAGCTCGTTTTTAGCTGATTGCTGAAAAGGCCAATAAAAAGTGGCAAATGGCCAAAGCCAAGAAGAAAACCAAGTATCCAGGACATCTTCGTCTTGATAGATCTCGTTAGATCCGCAATAAGGGCACTTAGCTGGTTTAATTTTTGATACAATGACTCCTTCTTCAGCTTTCAGCTTTCTGCTTTCAGCTGTCAACTCGTTTTTAGCTGATTGCTGTTTGCTGATAGCTGACTGCTGGCAGTTTTTACAGTAGTATACAGGCAGGCGGTGCCCCCACCAGATTTGACGGGAGATACACCAATCCTGAATATTTTTCATCCAGTTCAAATAGACCTTAGTCCAGCGATCAGGATGGAATTTAATTTTTCCCTTTTTAACTGCTTCGATTGCCGGTTTTGCCAAGGGTTTCATTTTTACAAACCATTGCTTTGATAAATAGGGCTCGATTATTGTGTGGCAGCGGTAGCAGTGCCCCGCAGATAAAGTATGAGGAGTGATTTTTTCCAGGAGTTTCTGTTCTAATAAATCTTCTAAGATTACTTCTCTGGCTTCAAATCTATCCATATCCTGATAGTCGCCGGCAAATTCATTCATTTTACCGTCAGGATGCATTACATTAACAAATTCCAACCCGTGCTTTTTGCCTAAGGCATAATCATTGGGATCGTGCGCAGGCGTAACTTTGACCGCTCCAGTACCGAATTCCATATCCACCATTGGGTCAGCAATAATTCTAATTTCCCGCTTTACTAACGGCAGAATTAAAATTTTTCCGACGAGATGCTTATAGCGTCTATCTTTAGGATTAACTGCCACAGCAGTGTCGCCCAGCATGGTTTCCGGCCGTGTAGTTGCTACTATTATGAATTCTTGAGGATTATCTTTCAGGGGATAGCGTAAATAATATAAATTACTCTGTAATTCGTGATGCGGAGCTTCTTCATCAGATAATGCAGTCTGGCAGCGCGGGCACCAGTTAATAATGTAACTGCCGCGGTAAATCAGGCCTTTTTCATATAATTTTACAAAAACATCAATTACAGATTTTGAGTATTCTTCATCCATGGTAAAGCGCAGGCGCTGCCAATCGCAGGATGCGCCCAGTTTTTTTAATTGATGGATGATCGTTGAACCATATTGTTCTCTCCAAAGCCAAACCCGCTGAATAAATTTTTCCCTGCCTAAATCCTGCCGCTTTAATCCTTCTTTGGCAATAGCTTTCTCGACTACATTTTGAGTAGCAATACCAGCATGGTCAGTCCCGGGCATCCAAAGTGATTCGTCTCCGAGCATTCTATGGTAGCGGATAAGTATGTCCTGAATAGTATTATTCAGGGCATGGCCCATGTGTAAGATACCGGTAACATTTGGCGGCGGGATAACTACGCAGAATGGTTTCTTGTCTGAGTTGGGTTTTGCAGCAAATAAATTTTCATCTTCCCAAAGCTTATACCACTTATCTTCAGTTTTCCTTGGATCATAGCGGGTAGGTATATCATTCATTGAACTTTAAGCCTTATCTTTAAGCAATTTATATTCTACGCTGTCTACGAGCGCTTGCCAGCTGGCCTCGATAATATTTTCTGAGACACCAATAGTATTCCAGGTGTCTATTTCGTCCTGCGACTGGATTAATACGCGCACCTTAGCAGCAGTGCCGGCCTTTTCATCTAATACACGCACCTTAAAATCCGACAAGCGCATTTTTGAAAGCATCGGGTAAAAATCTTTTAAGGCTTTACGCAGGGCATTATCCAGGGCATTTACCGGGCCGTCGCCTTCGGCAGCAGTGTGTTCACGCACGCCCTTTACTCTCACTTTCATAATTGCTTCAGAAGTGATTTTTTTATTTGATTGTTTTTCTACAACTACACGGAAACTTTCCAGTTCAAAAAATTTGCCGTATTTTTTTAAGGCCTTTTTTACCAAGAGCTCAAAAGAAGCTTCTGCTGCTTCAAAATGGTAGCCGCTATGTTCTAAATCTTGCAATAGCTTTAAAATCTTTTTTGTTTTAGGGTCCTCTTTACTTAAATCCAAGTCCATTGCTTTGGCGCGTAGCATAATTCCGGTTTTCCCGCCCAATTCGGAAACCAGAATCCGGCGGCGGTTACCCACGAGGTCAGGCTCGATATGTTCATAAGTAGCCGGGTTTTTCATCACCGCGTTAATGTGCATTCCGCCTTTGTGGGCAAAAGCCGAATCGCCAATAAATGGTTGGTCGTTTTTCACGCGTAAATTGCTGATTTCACTGATAAAATGCGATACGTGGGCCAGTTCTTTTAAATTCTCATCGCGGATGCAGTTAATGTTAAGTTTTAATTGCAGGTTAGCGATAATCGGGATTAAATCTGCATTTCCACAGCGTTCGCCATAACCATTAATTGTGCCTTGTACCATTGTGCATCCGGCTTCAACTGCGGCGATTGAGTTGGCTATTGCAAGCCCACAGTCATTGTGGCAATGAATACCCAAACATACCTTAATTTTAGGCTTGATTGCTGTGATAATTTTAGTAATTTCTGAAGTCAGTGTTCCGCCATTAGTGTCGCAAAGGCAAATTGCTTCTGCGCCTGCTTCTTCTGCTGTGAGCAGGCACTTCAGGCTGTATTCTTTATCTGCTTTGTAAGCATCAAAGAAATGTTCCGCGTCATAGAAAACAATTATACCTTTGGATTTTAAATACTGAATTGTATCTTTTATCATCTTCAGGTTTTCATCAAGGCTGATTTTTAAAACATCTTCTATGTGCAATCCCCATGTTTTTCCTACGATAGTAATAATTTTGGCTCCGGATTTTACCAGGGCTTTAATATTGCTATCTTCTGCTGCGGAAATGCCACTGCGCCGAGTCATGCTGAAAGCTGCTAGTACGCTATTTCTTAGGCGCAGTTTGGCAGCTTTGCGGAAAAATTCCATATCTTTGGGGTTAGAGCCTGGCCAGCCGCCTTCGATATATTGTATGCCCAGCTTATCCAGCTCTTGGGTAACGCGGATTTTATCCGTGACAGAATATGAAATGCCTTCTGACTGTGCGCCATCGCGTAAAGTAGTATCGTATATTTTTACTTTTAACATTTAGTCACCTCTGTTCTACTTGGCCAGCCCGAATCTTTCATGCAGCGACCGGACAGCGGCTTCCGCTTGTGTATTTTTAATAATACAGGAAATACTGATATCAGAAGTAGAAATCATTTCGATATTGATTTTATTTTTAGCTAGAGTATCAAACATCCCCGCTGCTACACCCGAATGCGATTTCATTCCTACGCCTACAATGGAAACGCGGGCAATATCCTCATCTTCCAATACTTCTCCGGCTTCTATCTGCTTGGAAGCTTTCTTTGTCAATTTAATTGCTTTTGATGCCTCTGCTTTGCTGATTGTAAAAGAAATATCAGTCTGGCGAAGATGGCTGACATTTTGCACGATCATATCAACATTCACGCCTGCACTTGCCAAGTCTTTAAATATTTTTGCTGCTACTCCCGGCTTGTCCGGGACATTGCAAATGGTAATTTTTGCTTCGTTGCGATTTAAAGTAATTGCGTTAACGACAACTTCTTCCATTCTCTTAACCTCCTTAACAATCATTGTGCCGGTCTTATCGGAAAAAGACGAGCGAACGTGAATCGGCACGTTAAATTTTTTAGCTACTTCTATAGAGCGCGCTTGCATTACCTGTGCTCCTAAAGAAGCCATCTCCAGCATTTCATCATAGGTAATCCAGTCGATTTTTCTTGCTTTTGGTTCTACCCGCGGGTCTGTAGTAAAAATTCCTTCAACATCAGTATATATTTCGCATTCATCTGCATGTAATTCTTTTGCTAATGCTACGGCAGTCAGATCAGAACCGCCCCTGCCAAGAGTAGTAATATCTTGTGTTAAGGTAACGCCCTGAAAACCGGCAACAATAATAATTTTTCCTTTTTTCAGCTCTTCTCTGATTTTATCGGCATTGATTTTAATGATCCGCGCCCGGGTATGGCTGTCATCGGTAATAATGCCTACCTGTGCGCCGGTAAATGAAATCGCTTCTTCGCCTAATTTATGTATCGCCATAGCCAATAACGCCACGGAAATCTGCTCACCAGTGGATAAAAGCATATCCATTTCACGTTCTGATGCGTCAGCGTTAATTTTATTTGCCAGTGTAATCAGTTCATCAGTAGTATCTCCCAGGGCAGATACTACTACTACTAAATTATAGCCTTGTTTGCGGTAGCTAACGACTCTTTTAGCTACATTTTGGATACGTTCCACATTGGCAACTGATGAGCCTCCGAATTTCTGGACGATCAGTTTCTTATGCATGTTTTTTTCTCCCGAAGTAGATTTTTTTGATAACTTCATAAGTCATGAAACCCGCTAAAATAATTAAAATTAAGCTTACAAAAAAAAGCAGTGATTCTCCCTGTCTGGCATACTTTTTCATTTGCAATATCAGCGCAATGACGGTAGTAATTAACATAAAAAAAGCCGGTATTAAAGTAAGTTGCGCCGGTTTATTTTTACTCAAAAGCCAACAGCTTAAAACAAACAACGCTAATGCTGCAACCAATTGGTTTGAGGCGCCGAATGCCGGCCAGATTTTCTGCCATTTACCGCTTAATGCCAAAGTTGCGCTTAAAAGAATGATAATAAAAGTGGAAATATAGCGGTTTCTAATATTAAAGATTTCCTCGCTTAAATAGCGAGAAATTCTCGTTGCTGTATCAAGTGTGGTGAGAATAAAAGCATTTAATATAGTTATTGCGATCAGCTGTCCGTGTTCTCCCAGTACGCCCAAGGTCATTAAGCCATAACCTTTTCCAAATATTCCGATCGGCCCGGAATTTTTTAGCGCCAGATTAAAGTTATCTCCGGGCATAAAGAGGATTGCCGCGGCGATGATTGCCAATACCGCAACTAATGCTTCAGTAATCATTCCGCCAAAACCGATACGTTTGGCATAGCGTTCATTAGCAATTTGTTTTGAAGTTGTACCGCTAGCAATCAGGGCGTGAAATCCGGAAACCGCGCCACAAGCAACAGTAATAAATAATGCCGGCCAAAGATACCCTTCGCTTGAGCTAAAACTAATATAATGCGGCATGGTAAGTTTGGGCCGGGATAATGCTAGGCCTAGATAACCTGCGCCCATTCCGAAAAATAATAAAAAACTGGATAAATAATCCCGGGGCTGCAAAAGTATATCTACCGGTAAGATCGAAGCAAAAAAACAATAAATCATCAAAACTATAACCCAGACGGTAACCGTGCTATGGATTGCAATAATATTACCTAAGAAAATTAATCCTACTAAAGCCGAAAGCCCTAAAATAGTTGCCAACACTGTATTAACGCGTAGATGATATAATAAATATCCAATAAGCATTGCTACTGGTATCAAGCCAAGAGATGGTAAGACGATTTTTGGTTCTTTAACAAATGTATCTGCGCACAGCCAGGCAAATACCGCAATTACCAGAATTAATGCCAGCCAGACAAAGAAGGAAAACAATAATTTTGCCCGACGGGAAATTACATGTTGGGCAATATCAGCAACTGATGAACCACCTTCTCTGATAGATGTAACTAAAGAACCGAAGTCATGTACGCTACCGATAAAAATAGTGCCTAAAATTACCCATAATAAGGCCGGCAGCCACCCCCACAGCATTACTGCAATTACAGGCCCGATTATCGGGCCTGCTCCGGCAATCGAAGAAAAATGATGCCCAAAAAGCACCAGCCAATTTTTTGCCGGGATATAATCAACGCTATCGTATTTAGAAAATGCCGGAGTAGAACGCTTGGAGTCAATATTCCAAAGGTTAGTTAGTTTCCTGCCGTAAAATCTATAGGCTAAAAAAAGTGTTATGAAAGCAATGCCGGCAATAACTAGGGAGTTCATTTTTTAAGAAAATACCCCATTAATTCATGGCCTTTTTCAAAATTAAGCTCGGATTTAAGTGCTTCTTTTTCGCTGAAATTTAAAAATCCGCCTTTTGAAATTCCGCTGCCATACATGCCAAAAAATACCGGATCAGCAACATGCGTTTTGAGCGCTACCGGTGTCGCATGATCAGGTAAAATCAGAATACGAAAATCATCTTTACCTTTAAGCGTTTCTAGTATTGTGCCCAAGACTAATGTATCGCAGCGTTCAATAGCAGTAATTTTTTCCCGCAAATCGCCGTTATGCCCTGCTTCATCAGGCGCTTCAATATGCACAAAAACAAAATCGTTTTTCTCAAGCGATTTTAAAGCAGCCCTTGCTTTACCTCCGTAGTCAGTATCGTAATATCCGGTAGCGCCTTCTACATTGATTACTTCAAGGCCGAGAAGCCTGCCTAATCCTTTAATCAGGTCAACCGCAGAAATTACACTGCCGGTTAAACCGAATTTTTCTTTAAATGGCGCAAAGGCTGGTTTCTCTCCCTGTCCCCAGAGCCAAATCATATTTGCCGGGTTTTCTTTAAGATCAACACGCACTAAATTTATCTCATGGTTTTCCAGAATTTTGCGCGATTCCTGCATTAAATTAATCAAAAAATCAGCGTTATCGCCTTTTGGTAAATTTTTTGAAATACTCTGGCCTGTAATATCATGCGGTGGACGGCATTTTAAATTTTCCAGATGCTGCTCCGCACCTCTTTTTACCAACATTAAATGCCGATAGCTGACTCCGGGATAAAATTTAATCCGGTTGGTACCAAGGCATTTGTCGATATAATTGATGATTATCGCGGCTTCTTCGGATTTAATATGTCCTGCGCTATAATCCACAAGCGTATCGTTAGAAGCAGTAATCAGGTTGCATCTGAAGGCGACATCTCCCTCTTCCAGTTCTACTCCTAGGTTCGCTGCTTCTAAAGGTCCCCTGCCGGTATAATATTGTCCCGGGTCATAGCCTAAAATAGAAATATTTGCTACGTCAGAAGCAGGGCTCATTTTTTCTGGAATGGTTTTTACCCGTCCTAAAATGCCTTCTCTGGCAATTAAATCCATATTCGGCGTGCGCGCAGCCTCAATGGCTGTGCGTTCGCCTAATTCTTTAATCGGGTAATCCGCCATTCCATCCGGAACTATAACGATATACTTCATTAAAATTTTACCTCAGGAACTGTTTTTGCTTTTTCTTCAGATTTAAAGTATTCTGTAGCTACTTTATAACCGCAGGAACCAGCAATAATATTTCCCGGGAATGTGCGCACGCTGATGTTATAATCTTTGACTGCTTCGTTATAACGCATACGTTCAACTGCTATGCGGTTTTCAGTGCCGGCCAATTCATCCTGCAGAGCAAGAAAATTAGTGCTGGCTTTTAAATCAGGGTAGTTTTCTACAACTAATAGTAATCTTGCCAATGCAGCATCAGTTGCTTTGGCAGCCTGAACCTTTTCTTCTATTGTATTTGCTTTTGCCCATTGTGAGCGGGCATTGGTAATATTTTCAAAAACTGTTTTTTCATGCGCAGCATACCCCTTAACAGTATTTACCAAATTTGGAATAAGGTCATTACGTCTCTGTAGTTGATTGTCCACTTGTGCCCATTTCGCAGCAATAGTTTCATGTTTAGAAACGATTCCGTTATAAACAGAAATTACGGTTACTAGCCCTAAAATAATAATTCCGACAATAATACCCAGTGTAACCATAGTTTTATACATTCTTTCCTCCTTTAAAATCCGCCTCCTGAACCTCCGCCACCGCCGCCTCCTCCGCCTCCTCCTGAAAATCCGCCTCCTCCGCCTCCAGAGCTACCCCCAAATCCTCCGGAAGAAAACCTGCCACCGTATGTTTGAACGCTGAAAAAGTTTTTGCGTTTTTCAGGCGGAAGTTTCGACCAATACATATACCTGATTGCCATAGAAGCAATGTATCCGCAAATTACAGATATTCCTGCAACAGGTGAAAGTTGCCAAAAGGCAGTAGTGAAAATCGCAGTAAAAGGCAGGCCGATAAAAATCGGCCAGGGTAAATTCCACAATAAGAAAAAGAAAAATCCGAAGAAAACAAAAAAGGCTACAGGTGGTTTAGCTTTGTTTCTTGATCCTGTAGGTAATGCAAGTTTTTCACCTGAAATAACCTTTGCAATCGCCTCTACCCCGTAATAAAGGCCCTCTGAGTATTGGCCGTTTTTAAAATAAGGAACAATGTAATTACGGCCGATTTGCCCGCAAAGAGAATCAGGTAAAATTCCTTCAACACCATAGCCGGTTTCAATGCGCCAGCGCCGTTCTTTTACTGCCAGTAATATCAACACACCATTATCTTTACCGATCTTCCCCGGTTTCCAGCTGTCAAAGAGCATTCGCGCATAAGATTTTTCGTCATAAGGAGCAATTGATTCTTTAGTAACTACGAAAACTTCCGCCGAGGTTTTTCGCTCTAATTCTTGAATCAAGGAATTTATTTTTTCCCTGTACTCGCTGGAGATAACTTGCGCATAATCATTCACCCAGGCAGTTGGCTTAGGCGAATCTTCGGCATAGATAAAATTCGCCAAAACAAAAAACAGCGGAATCAGCAGGAATTTGCGCATTAAAACCTTTTAATCAAATGCTTAG
The DNA here is from genome assembly GCA_025453445.1 of Candidatus Omnitrophota bacterium. Classification (GTDB taxonomy): domain Bacteria; phylum Omnitrophota; class Gorgyraeia; order Gygaellales; family Profunditerraquicolaceae; genus JALOQJ01. The sequence goes on along the minus strand of JALOQJ010000006.1, from coordinate 39,795 downwards.
CCATTATTTTTTTAGAAGCCAATGGGCCGTCTGTACTATTTTTTTCTATCAGATAAGCACTATATCTCGCTTTATCAATAGTATTGGCAACCACTAAATCCGCGCCAGATTCCTGCAATAATTTATTAGATGCCTTAATTAACACAGAACGTTTAGCTTGAGGGATAAATTTAAAACCCACCAGAAATATGTTCTTGCGTAATTTCTTAATAAAACTGATAATTTTCGGCGTAGGTACTAAATTCAGCCGTAATTCTCTTTTATGGGAATCTATTTTTTGTTTATAAGTTAATTTCGGCCGGAAATCGGAAACCGCAGCCGCATGTATCAAAATATCGTATTTTTTCGATTTTAATTCAGCAAAAATTATATTTTTTAGTTCATTAAAGAACCTAAAGCGCAATACCCTGATTTTTTTATTTAAACAACATGCCTCTACCGGGCCTAAGATTAAAGTTACTTTAGCGCCGAGTTTAGCCAGCCGTTCCGCCAATAATAACCCGGTTTCTCCTGTAGCAATATTACTGATAACCCTGACACTATCTATCGCTACCCATGTTGGGCCGGAAGTTATCAGCACAGATTTATTTTTAATAGCCAATTTCTTTTAAAATTGTTTTTAAATCTGGTTTTATAATTTTTGGCTTATTTATACTAGCAATTGCCCTGTCAGGATCTTTAAGGCCATGGCCGGTTAATATGCAGGTAATTTTAGCCTTTGCCTTGAAATAACCCTTTTTACTTAGTTTTAAAAGCCCGGCAACAGATGCTGCGGATGCCGGTTCAACAAATACACCTTCAATTTGAGCTAATAATTTATAAGCATCGAGAATCTGTTTATCAGAAACCATGTCAATTAAGCCGTTGGATTCATCGCGCGCTGCTTCTGCCTGCGTCCAGCTTGCCGGATTGCCGATTTTAATTGCTGTAGCAATAGTGTGTGGATCTTTGATCGGATGGCCCTTTACGATTGGCGCAGCTCCTTCTGCCTGGAATCCCAGCATTTTTGGCAAAGCACTAATTCTGCCGATTGATTTATATTCTTTGTAACCTTTCCAGTAAGCCGTGATATTTCCGGCATTACCAACTGGCATTACCTGAAAATCTGGGGCAGTTCCTAGGTAATCGCAAATTTCAAAACTGGCGGTTTTTTGGCCTTCAATGCGGAAGGGATTTAAGGAATTAACCAGCGTAATCGAATACCTCCTGGTAATTTCCCGGGCTAATTCCAGCGCCTTATCAAAATTTCCATCAATAGCCAGTACTTTTGCTCCATGAATCAATGCCTGACTGAGTTTTCCTAAGGCAATTGCGCCGCTGGGAATCAACACAATGCATTTCAGCTTTGCTTTTGCTGCGTATGCTGCTGCTGAAGCTGAAGTATTTCCGGTTGAAGCGCACATTACTGCTTTTGCGCCTTCTTCGCAGGCCTTGGAGATTGCCATAGTCATGCCTCTGTCTTTAAAGGAACCCGTGGGGTTCAGCCCTTCGTATTTAAGGTAAACCTCAGCACCCTTACCAACGAGCTTGCTTAGTGCAGGCGCATAAATTAAAGGCGTATTACCTTCATTGAGAGTAATAACAGGAGTTTTCTTTGTTACCGGTAAATACTCTCTGTATTTCTCGATTATGCCGCAATAACTATGGTTTTTTTTCATGCTTCCTCTATCCTTATTGCAACTGATTTTTCCTTGATTACGTTTAAGCGATCAATAACATTCAATGCAGCGCGCAGGTTTTTTTCCTTAGCTTCATGTATGATCATTACAATCGGCACGATGCTGGCGCGGCGCCTTTCTTTTTGGGTCACTGAGGCAATACTAATGCCGGATTTTGCCAATATGCCGGAAATTTTTGCCAAGACCCCCGGTTTATCCAGGGCATTGAAACGGATATAATAGCGGCTTTCGATTTCATCAAATTTGCGTAATTTTTTAACTCCCTCATCAGGAACGATATTTAGAGTGGGACGGAAAAGCCCTGCTTTGATGTCATGCGCCAAGTCAACAATGTCAGAAACTACCGCAGAAGCCGCGCTTAACTGTCCTGCGCCCGGGCCGTAAAATAAGAGGTTCCCGGCCAGATCACTTGAGACGTATATCGCGTTAAATATCCCGTCGACAGACGATAAAAGATGGCCTTCAGGTATAAAAGTCGGATGAACTCTTAATTCAAGTTCTCCGGATTCTTTTTTAGCTATTGCCAAAAGTTTTACCTGGAATCCGAGTTCTTTGGCGTAATTAATATCTGCCAGAGAAACGCGCGAGATTCCTTCCACAAAAATATCGTTTAAGCTGACCAGCTTTCCGAAACAAAGGTAAGCCAAAAGGATTAATTTATGCGCTGAATCCGTGCCTTCGATATCCAAAGTCGGGTCTTTTTCAGCAAATCCTTTCTTTTTTGCATCCTGAAGCGCATCATTAAAAGAAGAATTATTACAGGACATTTGAGTTAGCACATAATTAGAAGTGCCGTTAACAATGCCAAAAATACTGCTGAATTTATTGGCAACTAAGCCTTCGCGCAGGGATTTAATAATCGGAATGCCAGCACCCACAGAAGCTTCAAAATAAATATTTTTTCCGCGGTCCATAGCAAGTGCGAATAATTCCCGGCCATGTTCGGCAAGCAGGGCTTTATTGGCGGTAACCACATTCTTGCCTTTCTTTAAAGCGTCGCTAATAAATTCTTTCGCAGGGTGTATGCCGCCAATTAACTCTACGACTATGTCAATTTTTGGATCATTGATAATTTCGCTTGCTTCGGAAGTAAAGAGGTTTTTATCAACTGTGATGCAGCGTTTGGAGGAACGGTCTTTATCGCAGATTTTTTTAATTTCTATCTCCAGCCCGATTTTTTTGCTTAAGAAGGTTTTTCTTTCGCGCAAGATTTTTACCACGCCGGAGCCTACATTGCCAAAACCAATTAAACCCAGGTTAATTTTTTCCATTGACTTCGTCCCCTTCCATGAAACGCCAGCTATCTCTTTTTTAAATAATAATCTACTGTCTGATTAATAGCATCCCTGTGTGTTTCATCAACTGCCAAAAATTGCATTCTTGTGTCATAAATCAAGTCTTTGGTAATTTCATGCGATTCGAGCACTTTCCCGATAAGCATTATCGGATTCGGGTCAAAGGGAAGCCTGATTTCAATTGCTAAGTTTGTCCCGGGCTCAAAATTTCTGTTGGTAGTGAGGAGCATGCCGCCTAAGCTGATATTCTTTGTTTGTGAAATATCAACATTGTTACTTTCTTCGAGGATGCGGTATGAAACAATAAAACGTCCGCTGATGCGCGCATTTTTACGCCTTTCCGGTCCTAAATATCCCATTTCTTCACCCTCCTTTTATCTGCTTTAAAAAGTCGGGGCGGACAGACTTGAACTGTCGGCCTCTTGAACCCCATTCAAGCGCTCTAGCCAAACTGAGCCACGCCCCGTTGCATTGTGGAGATGCAACGGGGCACGCCCCCGCATGCATCTCAATATTTTTAGTTGTGGAGATGCAACGGGGCACGCCCCCGCATGCATCTCAATATTTTTATTCCTCTTTCTTTTTTCTAGTCATTAAATCCTTAACTGCCTGTTGCGCGGATTTATTTTTATAAAGAACAGCGTATATTTCTTTTGTAATCGGCATGCTTACTTTGTAACGCAGGCTTAGCTGATATGCAGACTGCGTTGTCGGCACTCCTTCGGCAACCATCTGCATATGGGATTTAATTTCACTCAACTTCCTGCCTTTACCGATCTGTTCTCCAACAAACCTATTGCGGCTATATTGACTGATGCAGGTAGTTACAAGGTCTCCTAAGCCGCTGATGCCGCTGAATGTCGAAGTTTTAGCTCCCATCTTCATGCCCAGCCGGGAAATTTCTGCCAGGCCGCGGGAAAGCAATGCTGCTTTTGTGTTTGCTCCAAAACCCAGGCCGTCTGAAATTCCGCAGGCTATGGCAATTACATTCTTCAAGCTGCCCCCTAATTCCACTCCAATTACATCATCATTAGTGTAAATCCTGAATCTCTTAGTGATAAAAATATCCTGCAAGCGTTTTCTGACAACTGCATTCTTTGAAGCGATAACAGCGGTAGTCGGTTTGCCCGCAGCCACCTCATGGGCAATTGTCGGCCCTGAAAGAACAGCTGTTTTTACCGGACCCAATTCTTCTTTGATTATTTCTGAAATTCTTTTAAGAGTGCTTATCTCGATTCCTTTGGTAACGCTCAAGTAAATACTTTTTTTAGGATAGCCGGTTTTTTTAAATTCCCGGATCACCTTACGTAAATATTGCGATGGTACAGCCAGAACAATTAATTCTTTATCACGCAGCGCTTCATTTAAGTCGTGTGTAATGTTAATCCCTGCGGGAATTTTTATTCCGGGCAGGAATTTTGAATTCACTCTTTTTTTATTCAGGTAGTCCGTGTATTCTTTAAACGCGCCCCAAAGCGTAACTGGATAGCCTTTTTTTGACAAAAGTATCGCTAAGGTAGTACCCCATCCTCCGTCGCCTATTATAGAAATGTTCATCGATTAATTATTCTCTTCTTCTGCCTGAGAGGTATTTTCATCCTGGTTATCATCAGGCTGTTCTGTTGCATTAGTATTATCTTGTTCCTCTTCATCAGCTTCATCATCCGGCAAAGTTGATAAAGGAAGGTCTTTTGTAAAATGTATCTTAGGATAAATATTGCTTAAATTTTTTTCTTCCCGGGTTATAAAATTTACTCCGACATTAAAACTGCTATCTTCTTTTTGGTCGATGCGGGCCACTTTTCCGATAATTCCGTTTTGATAAATAAGTGCCCTTTTTTCAATATCAGAGCAGATGCTTAAGGCACCGCGGTCAAAAGCAAGCCAAAGAATATCATTAATTTTAACCTGTTCCCTTATATTGCAAAGTAGCCCTGCTTCGCTGACATCCGCAGTATAGCCCTGCAGTAGCTTATTCATCGTTTGTTCGCTGCAAATTTTACAACCCAACGGCGCTATATAGTCTAACCTGATAAATTTTCTTCTTTCCGGCCCGCTATAAGTATTTCTTCTCATCTAGTTTTCACCTCTTTTGCTGTAACGTCTTTTAATGCTGCGGGATTTACTTTATTAGTCCTTATTTTTGCCAAATCCCAGCTGTACTCGTAAAGATGCAAACCTTTACTGACAGCAATAATTTCTCCATCTTCAACGCCGATTTCTTCGGCCATGTATTGCTTTACCAGTTGCAGCCCTCCAAGGTTTGAAGGAAATCCACCCCATAAATCCCAGGAACGGAAATATAAAATGAAGTGTAGTTTTCCGTAACGAATACGTGTATCGATAATTCTCAGGCATGGCGGATCAGCCAATCGTATATCCGACGGCATGCCGATTTCCATGGTAGCCTGATTAGTGCCGAAACCTTTATCCTTATAAATTTTTATTACTTCTTCTACCTGATTAACGTTGAGCGGCATGTTTTTAACCATTGCCCCGGGATCCTGCAGCCTGCCTACAAGGCGCTCGCCATAAGTATAATCTTCGGTATCGGTTTTTGCCCCTGTAAGTAGATATCCAAGGTAACCTTGGATATAATCCATATCCGTAGGCGCCGGGATACTCATTCCTTCGGGTATTATTGGAATAATCTGATGCGATGGTTTTTTTATCCTCACTACCGCAAAATCAAATTCCAGCCGTTTTTGCCCCTCGTAGCTGCCGCGGGTAATCATGTAAACATGGCCTTTATCGAGGATTGCAGACAGGCATTGGAACCATGCATCGTCTACATCAAATGCTTCGATGAAAACCGGCTCTAAGAATTCTCTTTCCATAAGGGGTTCCTTTCATGATTCTTTGTCCCTTGCACTAAATAAAAACATTGTAACTCGGGATGATTTTTTCGCTTCGCGTCTGTTTATCCCTCGCACTGCACAAAAACATTGCAGCTCGGGATGATTTTTTCGCTTCGCGAAAAAATCAGAGCGGGAGAGGGGAATCGAACCCCCATATATAGCTTGGAAGGCTATTGTTCTACCACTGAACTACTCCCGCATTTTTTCAGTGCTATTAAAATTTTACTTGTAGCTTTTTAGTCTAGGCACTACGCTCGCTACGGCCCTTGTCGGGCCGTTTAACGCTCGCTTTAGTGCCATTTAAATTTCCCTTGTCGGGGAAATTTAAATGGGCAGGAGAGGATTCGAACCTCTGAAGCACAAGTGCAACAGATTTACAGTCTGCCCCCTTTGGCCACTTGGGTACCTGCCCTATTAAAAACAAATCCTAAATTCTAATATCTAAATCCTAAACTAAATCTAAATCTTAATTTTCTAAATTAATCCGTTTGCATTTGTTTAGAATTTCGGATTTCGAGTTTAGAATTTAGCATGGCTATTTCTTATATATAATGGAGCCGGCAAGAGGAATCGAACCCCCGACCATCTGTTTACAAAACAGACGCTCTACCAACTGAGCTATGCCGGCAATTTTTTAAGAGCACTTCCTGATTGCCGCAGGAATTTTAGCAATAATGTCTGATGCAATCAGGGAAATTTGTGTTTTTTCTTTCCCTGCCAGGTCTCCGGCTAAGCCGTGCAAATAAACGGCGTATTTTGTCGCCTCAAATGCATTTAAGTTTTGTCCCAAAAACGCGGCTATCATACCGGTTAATACATCGCCGCTTCCCGCACTGGCCATTCCCGGATTTCCGGTTGTATTTTCGTATGTTTTTACCTTCGGGCCAGCCACTACTGTCCTATGCCCCTTAAGGACAATTACGCAATTATAATCATTTGCTAATTCTTTGGCAACTTTTTTTCTTGCTGCCTGCACCTTTGCCGCACTGATGCCTGAAAGCCGCGACATTTCACCCGGGTGCGGGGTTAATATTGTCGGTAAGCCAATACCCTTTCTTTTTAGTAAAATACTTAAATGCCCTGCCAATGCATTAAGGCCATCAGCATCAATTACCATAGGTTTAGAAATTTCGGATATTACTTTTCGTGCTAAGCTTTGGGTTGATTTATCGTCTGATAACCCCGGGCCAATAGCCAAAACTTGAGCCTTTTTCATAAAATCTTTGATCTCCTTAAAAGCCGATATATCTAAAGTTTTGTCTTTTGTTTCAGCTAAAGGCAGAAGCATTATTTCTTTTGCCTTTATTTTAAGTACTGCTAAGCATAAACTTTTCGGCATGCCTAAGGTAACTAGCCCTGCGCCGGAACGTAAACAAGCCTCACCAGCAAGCAGCGCTGCTCCGGAAAATTTCAAAGATCCGGCTAATATAAGAACGTGCCCAAAATCAGCCTTATGGCTGTTAAGCTTTCTCTGTAATAACCGCGTTGGCAACTGCATAATTTTTTACATGCGAAATGGAAATATGTACGTGAAGATTCTTAGCTTTACTTCGTACTATCGTACAACGCGGCCTACCGTCACGATCGTTAAGTATTTCCATATCTTTCCAATTTAGATTCTTATTTCCCAGCGCCTTAAATACAGCCTCTTTAGCGGCAAATCTACCGGCCAGATGCTGATAAAAACTACCGCGTGTCTTGGCGTTTTCCAGTTCAACTTTAGTAAAAATACGGTTTGTAAAAGCATCGCCCCATTTTTCCACTGCTTGGCGGAGCCGTCTTACTTCCGTAATATCAACTCCCGTGCCGATAATCATCTTTTTATCAAAGCCTTCATTTCCCGCACTGCCTCTTCAAATCCCATCAGCACTGCGCGGCAGACAATAGAATAGCCAATATTTAATTCTTCAATTTCCTTAATATCCGCTACCAGGCAAACATTATAATAATCCAGGCCGTGACCCGCAAAAACACGCAGTCCTTTAGCTTTTGCATATTTAGCAGCTATTTTCAGTTCTTTGAGGTACCTTTGTACTTGTTGCTTATTTTTTGCTTCCGCGAAACGTCCGGTATGCAGTTCGATCATTTTAATTCCGACTTTTAAAGCGGCATCAATTTGCTTTTTTTCCGGATCAATGAATAAACTTACGCCAATGCCTTGTTCTCCTAATGTATTTTTAACCTGCGCGATTTTTTTCAGGTTAGAAATAACGTCTAATCCGCCTTCGGTAGTCAGTTCCTGCCTTTTTTCCGGGACTAAGGTTGCCTGATCAGGTTTCAGCCGGCAGGCAATTTTTACGATTTCCGGAGCAATCGACATCTCTAAATTCATTTTTGTTTTAATGGTTTTTCTTAAAACAAAAAGATCCTTTTCCTTAATGTGCCGGCGGTCTTCCCTTAGATGCACAACAATGCTGTCTGCTCCGGAACTCTCTGCCAATAAAGCGGCATTAACAGGCTCAGGTTCAATTCCATGCCTGATTTCCCTGACAGTCGCTACGTGGTCTATATTTACTCCCAGTTTCAGCATATTAAAAATTAAAGCGGTTAATTTCGCCCCGCACATAAAACCAAACGATTATTGCCAAAGCTAACGAGATAATCTTCAGCCAGGGATGAGATGTAAACAAATATTTAATTTTTTGAATTAAAGCTATTTTTTCTTTACTCATTTTTATATTTAAGCAACTCCTTGATCTTTGATAATATTGTTTCGCGGCTCAGGTCCTTATGTAATTTTCCCTGATAGACCAGGGACATATCCTGTCGTTCTTCGGAAACAATGATAATAACTGCATCAGTTTCTTCGCTTAAGCCTAAGGCAGCGCGATGGCGCGTTCCAAACATTCTGTTGATATCCTGGCTCTCGCTTAAGGGGAACAGGCACCCCGCAGCTATGGCCCTGCCATGCTGTATAATCAAAGCACCGTCATGAAGCAGGCTCTTTGGGGTAAAAATTGTTTGAATTAAATCGCTGGAAACCTTGGCATCTATGGCAACTCCGCTTTCAATATAAGGGTTTAAAGAATCGTTTTTTTCAATTGCAATAAGTGCTCCGATTTTTTCCCGGCTCAATAGTTCCGTAGCATTAATAATTTCAGAAAGGATAAGGTTTATCTCTTCTTCTCTTAAAGCAGTGCCAAAAAGGTGGCGCTGCCCCAGGCGCGCTAAGCCCTGCCTGATTTCCGGATGAAAAATTACCAGAATTGCAATTACGGAAATCGCGAATAATTTGGTAAATATCCAATCTACTACTTCGAGATTCATTCTTTGGATAACAAAAAACGCTACCAATATGATAATAATCCCGCGTAGAACCTGGATTGCGCGTGTGCCTTCAAAGAAAAGCATAATATGGTAAATTAAGAACCAAAGTATAGCTATTTCAATTATTGTTTTCCAATCCATAGGAAAATTCATCACTGGTTTATCCTGCTAAAGATTTTAAGCGCTTCTTTTACTTCTTTCACATCATGTACGCGAAGAATACTGGCTCCGTTTTCTGCAGCCATGACGCAACTTGCTATAGTACCGTTAATTCTTTCCTGCACAGGAGTATTAAGAATTTTTCCGATAAAAGATTTTCTGGATACGCCTGCCATTATTGGCCGTCCCAGTATACGCAATGCCTGCAGCTGTTTTAAAATTTCTAAATTATTGTTCGGTGTTTTGCCAAAGCCGATTCCCGGATCAATAATGATTTTCTGACGGTCAATGCCGGAAGAAACCGCCTTGTTAATTGCCTTATCCAGATAAGTCATAATTTCTTCAAGCAAGCAAGTGTATTGTGGGTTTTTCTGCATAGTTTTCGGCACGCCCTGCATATGCATAATTACCACACCGGCTTTGAATTCCGCAATTACCTTAGCCATTTTAGGATTCTTTAACCCGCTAATATCATTAACTAAAACTGCGCCCTGGCTAAGCGCCTGTTTTGCGACTTCAGGCTTATATGTATCTATAGATATTGGAACTTTAATCTTTTTTGCTAAAATTTTTATTACTGGTATAGTTCGTTTTAATTCTTCTTTTACGGGCAAAGGCTTTGCCCCCGGTCTACTCGATTCTCCCCCCACATCAATTATATCCGCCCCATCTGCTGCTATTTTTTGAGCATATCTTATAATGCTTGTTAAAGAGCAGTCTTTAGCCTGATATAGCCCATCGCCACTAAACGAATCTGGCGTGAGATTTATAACCCCCATGATTTTAGGGTTGCCTTCCCGCAAACTAAGCTTATACCTGCCTAATTCAATTATAAAAATATCCCTTTGGTAATTATTCAGGCCTAAAGAAATTTCCTGCGACAACTTGGCTAAACCAAAAGGCTGAAATGACAGCTTACTGTGCAGGCTTCTAAATTGAGAAAGATTCCCTATCAGAAGGCAATCAGTTTTTTTTGCTTTTCCGGTGATGGCATCTTTGGTAATTGCTGCATCACCGCCCAGAGAAAGCATTTCCTGTTTTAAAATATTCGCCGCCACATTAGAAAGCGAATTTAAGCGCATGAGGAAAGTCAGCGCCTTAGGCACCATGATTTTGATGCCGTAAGGATCAACCTTCATCTGGCGCATCAAAGAGGCTATTTCATTATAGCGCTTTGCTTGCAGGATCTGCATACTCTAAACTAAGTCTTGTTTTTCTATCCCCAGTAATTTTTTAACTTCTTCTCCGCTTAGGACCTCTTTTTCAATAAGGGCATTGGACAAGGCCTTTAGTTTTTCTGAATTCTGCTGCAATAGATTTTTAGCCTGGGTATAGGCATTATCTACGATAAGTTTAATTTCTTCATCAATAAGGCGCGCGGTTTGTTCGCTGTAATTTTTTTCCTCCATAATATCACGGCCGAGGAACAATAAACCTTCCCGTTTGCCCAAAGTAACATTACCTATTTTTTCTGACATGCCAAACTGGGTAACCATGCGCCGCGCCATGCCTGTTGCCATTTCAAGGTCGTTCTGCGCGCCAGTAGTAACTTCATCCAGGTTTATTTCTTCTGATGCTCTGCCGCCCAACATCAGGGTAATTTCAGCGATTAATTCTTTTTTTGTCCAGTAATGCCTGTCTTCAGCAGGCGGAGTAAAGGTATAGCCGCCAGCTAAACCGCGGGGGATAATGGAAACTTTTTTTAAAGTATTTACCTGCGGCAGCAGCAGCGAAAGAAGTGCATGCCCGGATTCATGAAGGCTAGTAATTTCTTTTTCTTTTTTAGATATAATGTGGCTCTTTTTTTCCGGCCCCATCAGCACTCTTTCCACTGACCTTTCAAATTCAAACAATTCTACCGCCTCCTTGCCATGCCGGGCAGCCAATAAAGCTGCTTCATTACAGAGATTTGCCAGATCTGCACCGGAAAAACCCGGAGTTTGTGCGGCAATAGATTTTAAATCAACATTAGCAGCAAGTTTTATTTTACGAGTATGTACCTTAAGAATTTCTTCCCTGCCTTTAATATCCGGAAGATTAACGATAATCGTGCGGTCAAATCTTCCCGGCCTTAACAATGCCGGATCAAGCGTGTCCGGACGGTTAGTAGCGGCAATTAAAATCAATCCCTGATCAGTATCAAAACCATCCATTTCTACTAATAGTTGGTTTAGGGTTTGCTCTCTTTCGTCATGCCCTCCGCCAATACCGGAAAAACGCAAGCGGCCAACAGCATCAATTTCATCAATAAAAATAATAGCGCCTTTTCCGGAAGTTTTTCCGGCTTTTCTTCCCTGATCAAATAAATCACGCACGCGGGATGCGCCTACGCCGACGAACATTTCGACAAAATCCGAGCCCGAAATACTAAAAAACGGTACACCCGCTTCTCCGGCAACTGCCCGGGCAATCAGGGTCTTACCGCAGCCTGGAGGCCCGACGAGTAATACTCCTTTGGGAATTTTACCGCCTAAGCGCTGAAATTTTTTCGGGTCCTTTAAAAATTCAATTACCTCCTGTAATTCTTCCCGAGCTTCATCTACTCCTGCTACGTCATTAAAAGTCACCTTTTCGTTTGTTTCACTATGGATTGCCGCCCTAGCTTTCCCAAAACCCATGATTCGATTACCCAATTGTTCTCCTCTAGCAGCCATAAACCACCAGAAGAAAATTAACAATAGTATCGGGCCTAAGTTAAAAATTAAGGCTGCCCAAAAGGTACGCGCAGGTTTAACCTGAAAATTCGCTACATTCTGCCTGATTAACCCCAGCAACTCCTGGTCATTATCAGGGATATTCACCTTGAATAATTTAATATTTTCGTTATTAATCTTTATTGGCTCACTGAACTCACCGGTAAGTTCTACTTCAACCTTAGTCAGGGCTATAATTTTTTCTGGATTATGTTTCAAAACCTGGTAAAAACTGCCGTAAGTGATTTCTTTGGGCACACCATTAACTGATACATTCAGTGAACTTACTAGAAGATAAACAATGAAAATTACCACTATCCAACCCCATGGTGAGCGGTTGAAAAGCTTATTTTTCTTAGCTTTCAAGTTCTTTTGATTTAGCATTTTTTTCTCCAATTTAGATTTTATATTATATATTTAAGTGGCTATAAAATCAAGGATTTATTAAACAATTTACCTTCTGTAAAAAGACAGGAAATTCCCCTTTTTTACTGCAGATACGCCTTTGGGCAGGTCAACAATAGCTCCTGATGGCCGGCTGGAAATCAACTCCTCAATCTCTCTGATGTGCTGAAAATCTACTTTGCGTGTATCTCCTTTAATTTCGGCAATATGGCGGCGCAGGATCATTCTTTGCATTGCCAAGTGCAACAGGCTGAATTTTTTCAGATCGATCTTTTTACCTATTTTTTTCATGATTCGATTGGCTTGCGCGGCCAGATAATCGTAATCTAAGGCACTTGATTGCGCAAGGTTGCTCAAGGCAACTTTCACATTTAAATTATACTCCTTTTCCAGCACCGGCATGAGTTTATTCCTGATTTTGTTGCGCAGGTAAATATCCTTTGAGTTTGTTTTATCGATTTGCGGATTAACCTTAATTTTTTTTAGGTACTTTTCTATTTCTTTACGCTGAATATTAATTAAAGGCCTGATAATTTCAAAGCCATTGATCGTTCTTTTTGGCAGTATCGCCGATAGGCCGTAAAGCCCTGAGCCGCGTAAGATACGCATAAGTACGGTTTCTGCCTGATCGTCGAGATTATGCCCTAATGCGATTTTATCAGCGCCGGTCTCCTTGGCAATCTGGGATAAAAAAATCAGGCGTGCTTTACGGCAGATTTCTTCAAGCGAACCTTTTCCTCCAAGCTCCTTTATATTAATTCTACTTGTAAAAAATGGAATTTTTAGTTTGTTTGCTAAACAGGCGCTGAATTCAGCATCGCGTTTTGAACTTTTTCTGATGCCATGGTCTAAATGCGCAGCATACAGGTGGAGTTTAAACTCTTTTTTTAGGCCGTTTAATAAATATAACAACGCCACTGAGTCCGGCCCGCCGGAGAGGCCGATGACGATTTTATCGTTTTTACAAAGCAGCTTATATTTGCCGATTGTGCCTTTTACTTTATCTCTAATCATGGTTAGATTTTAACACTTAATTCACAGGGCGTAAAGCTAAAAGCAAAATTTGTTTACGTTATTTTAAATATTGACTTCGTGCATTTTCGAGTGTAAATTAATTTTATGGCTAAGCATAAAATTATAACTCATGCTGAGAAAAAAATTGTTTTGGAGAATTTTTTCTCCCTTTCTACCCTGCAAGGCATAAACTATATCCTGCCGATACTGGTTTTGCCTTATTTAATCAGGGTAATCGGCCCGGAAAAATTCGGCCTGATTGCCTTTGCTCAGTCATTCGTGCAATATTTTATGATTATTACAGATTATGGTTTCAGCCTTTCTGCGACAAGAAAAATTTCACTATGTGCTGAAGATAAAGCCTGCGCAATTTTCTCTTCGGTAATGACGGTAAAGATCATACTTGCTGCCCTAAGTTTCCTGGTTATGGCCGCAATAGTTTATTTTATCCCCCGCTTCAGGAATGAATGGCTGATTTTTGTTCTAAGTTTTGGCGCAGTCATTGGTAATACTCTTTTCCCTGCCTGGTTTTTTCAAGGAAAAGAAAAAATGATTTATACTGCTTCAATTAACATTATCGGCGGCATAATTTATGCACTTTCCGTATTTGTTTTTATCAAAGGCCCCGGAGATTACCTGCTTCTACCGTTTTTTAATTCACTATTTTTTCTGGTTACCGGTTTTATCGGCCTGCGCATCGCTTTCAGGGAATTTAAGTTGGAGTATGTATTTCAGACTTATAAAGATATTAAAGAAGAATTAAAAACCGGCTGGAATATTTTTATTTCTACGGTTGCCATAAATACCTATACCACAACCCGGATTTTTATTGTCGGCCTTTTAACAAACAATACCCTGACCGGCTTTTATGCTATTGCCGAAAAGATCGCCGGGGTTATACAATCATTCCCTTTAGATGCTTTTACACAGGCAGTTTACCCGCGTTTAAGCAAAATTTTTCATAAGAATAAAAAGCGTTCGCTTAAATTAATGTACCGCCTGCAGCACTCCACTACCGTAACTTACATGTTTTCCCTGCCGATTGCTATTTTATTGTCGCCTTTGATCGTCCGCGTTATTTGTGGCAAAGCTTATCCCGAAACGATAATTACTTTAAGGTTTCTTATAGTCGGGGTATTCTTCGTGGTAGCTAATGCTTTTAGGACTCAGTTTTTGTTAGTGAGTGGAAAATCCGAAATTTATTCACGCATCCATGTGGCAGCAGCATGGGTTGGCCTTCCGGTATTATTATATTCAGTATGGCTTTTTTCTTACCTGGGAGCTGCTTTTTCTACCGTAGCTATCGAATTGGGGATTCTTGTCCTGACCCTAAAAATCATGAGTAGATTAAAATAGGAAAGTTGGTGGCGGAGAGTGGATTTAAACCACCGACCAAGCGGGTATGAGCCGCGTGCTCTATCAGGCTGAGCTACTCCGCCATATAATTGCAGGCTTATTTTAACACAATATTTTTAAAATTCAAACCCTACCTTCTTTTTTACTTCCAACAGGCTGAGCGCTGCGCTAGTAGAAAACTGACGGGCATCTTTCAAGCTTTCGTTAAATTTACGCTCATACAACGGCTTACCATCATCGAGAAATTTTAATAGATAATCTAAAGCCACTGTTTTTTTAGCGTAGCCCGCGGCAATATCTGTTTTTACCTCCTCTAACTGCTTCTGGGTTGTTTTTGGCAATGCCGCAGGGACCCGGATAAACATAATTTCTTTCTGGGCCTTTTCACACTGGATTTTAGTCGCGTTAATTGCATCAGAAGCGGCGTACACGGATACTTCGCCGCTTTTCAGCTGCTTCATTATTTTTTCCTGATCAGCGTATTTCTCGGAAGCCGGAAGTTCCACGGTAGCCAAAGCACTTTCAAAGGCGATTACGTCATATTTTTGTTTTTTCAACTCTTCCAAAAGTTTAGCCTGATTAAATTCTGCTTCTTCTTTTTCTTGTTCCAGCTGTCTTGCTTGCCGCAAACTGACTGCGTCCCGGCGGTTAAAATAGCGTAAAACAGATGCAAAGGCTAATGCCAGTATTATAAATCCGGCAGTTAAGGCAATAATTATATTTTTAGGCATGGAAAGTTAAACTAGTAATTTTTTTATAAAAAGGATCAGGCCCACGGCAAGCGCGTTTAAAGAGGCAATTAAGACTACTCCCGCAGCAATATCTTTAATCAGTTTTATCAG
This sequence comes from Candidatus Omnitrophota bacterium, assembly GCA_025453445.1. Lineage (GTDB taxonomy): Bacteria > Omnitrophota > Gorgyraeia > Gygaellales > Profunditerraquicolaceae > JALOQJ01. Next base: position 24,227 of record JALOQJ010000006.1, on the reverse strand, counting down.
AGTATGGTATTTATTTTGCGTCATATCGAGGACCAGCTCGATAGCCGTATTGAATATCTCTGCGATAAAAACAACTGTAATCGTAATACACAAAACTGCCAATTCAAGGCCGGATAATTTAATGATAAACAAACCGATAAAAAATACGATTATCCCGGTAGTGAAAATAATCCGCATATTACGGTGATAAGCAAAGAGGTAAAGCATGCCTCTTAATGCAAACTTCAGGCTTTCCCAGAATCCACGTAAACCCAATATGCGCCTAATCAGTTTGTTGTGTGCCATTTTACTTCTTTCTGTATGCCTGCAAATAAGAATTGCAGTATATTTGTTTATTCAGGATTAAATCCGCGGTAATTGCAGCATCAATCAATTCTGAATCAAGAGGATCTAATATCGCCGCATCTAGGCCGTTGGCAATAGCCATCACCAAAAATGTGCGGTTAATCAGGCTGCGGGTATTTGTCCCCTGGGAAACATTGCTTAAACCAACAATAGTTTTCGGGCAGGGTTCAGAAATAATTTTAAATTCTTTAATTGATTCCAGAATATCTTTCATCTGTGCCTGAGCAACGTTAACCGGTAGGACTATCGGATCAAGATAAAGATCTTCTACGGAAAAATCATGATCAATGCAAGCGGCAATTATCAAAGCTGCCAGCTCTAGCCTCTGGTCTTTGTTCTGCGGTATGCCTTTAGAACTGATTGTCAGGCCGATTAATTTAGCCTGATATTTTTTTGCCAAAGGAATAAGCTTTTCCAATTTTTGGCTATCAGCAGTAGTAGAGTTGATAATCGGTTTATTTTTTATAACCTTCAAGCCCGATTCGATTACCTCTATTTTACTGGAATCTAAAGCCAGAGGTTTATCAGTTACTTCCTGGATAGTTTCAATCAACCATTGTATATCGCTTAGTGGATTATGCGAAGCCGGGCCGCAGTTAACATCCAAAGCATCTGCGCCGGAATTTACCTGTTCTAGGGCACACTTTTGGACAATTGCTTTGTTTTTTTCTTTAATTGCCCTGCCGATATTAGCGTACATACCGTTAATAAGTTCACCGATAATAAACATTTTTAGCTCCTAAATAGTCCTCCGATATATTTTTTTACTTTTTCGATCGCCTTAGGATGACGCATAACCAATAAATCTGCACCAGCCTGAATTAAAGCCGTAGCAGTAATTGCTTCCCAGAGAATTCCCTGTTCTATTCCGGCTTCTTTTGCTTCTTTCGCTCTCCAGGCTTCCTGTCCGACAAAACAAATAAAAGGGCAAGCCAAGGTTTTGTCTCCGGAAAGCCCTGCCAGCCGTGCGCGTTCCATGATGGAATAAGCATATTCTAGTCCGTAGCCCAGAGCACCAATGGTTGGATTAACAGCAATACGTTCCAAGGCTAGGCCCATATCAGAGATGAGAATATTCAGCTGCTTGGCAATGTTAATATCAATCGGGGATTCGGCAATAATATTGTGCCCGTCTGCTAGAACAGCGGCGGTTAAAGTTTTATAACTATCCTGCGTGGCGCTGCCAATTAAACAGCGTTCGCCACGGGCTGCCTCACAACATGCAGGCAGGACCAGATTGTCTTTTGTATCATCACCACAACCTAAAATTACCAGAGGCAGAGAAACCTTTTTTAATAGTTGTACCACTAACTTTGCCTGATCAGCAGCGCTTTTATTGCCAAAATCAGGGTGAGATCCCTGTAAACGCAGGCAAAGCAATTCTGCGCCGTAATCCTTGGCGCAAATTTCAGCCCAGGACAAAACATCTTTCTCTCCCGGCCAGTCTTGAGGCGGAACATCCCAGATTTCAAAAGCAATCACTGGTTTATGCGGCAAGGCGCCCTCGGCAAATAAAAACGGCAGTGTTTTTTCTCCGCCGATTTGAATCGTTTTCGCGCGCGTGCCGCCCTCTTCTTTAGTTGCTCCAATATTTAATACAGAAACAGCGCCTGCCCATTTTTCAAACATCAACTCCATATTTTTTCTCCTATTTTGCGTAAAGCATCGATGCTGATTGCCTGGCTATTTAGTTTAAGCAAAGAATTGCCGTCGAAGCTCATTTTAGTAATTTCTTCGTCTTCAGGCACATAACCTGCATAATCCAGATCTAAATGTTTTATTTTCTCCTGTTCGATATTCTTATCCGTACGATTAATAATCAAAAGATTTTTTTTAGTTCTAATATCAAGCTCTTTAGCAATGCCGCGGATTCTCGCTGCTGCTTTTAAACTAACGTTTGTGTCTTGAGTGACTACAACCAATGCCTCGGCTGAACGGGTAATCTTGCGTGAAAGGTGCTCCAGTCCTGCCTCATTATCGATAATGATATAATCATAATCGTTGACTAATTTTTCCATAACATTCCTTAATACCGTGTTAACATAACAATAGCAGCCTGGGCCTTCTGGCCTGCCCATAGTTAATAAATCAAAACCCTCTTCCTCCTGAATTACCGATTGTACCCGATATTCAATAAACCTGTCTTTAGGCATGCTCGTTGGGATATGCTCCGGATGCGTTGAGATATCATTTAAGATAGAACCAATGGTTTCTTTTGGGCTGAACCCAAGAGTTTCCGCCAGGTTACTGTTCGGATCGGCATCTACTGCTAAAACAGAACCAACTTTTTTTTCTTTCAGCAGCCTGACTAACAACGCGCTAATCGTAGTTTTTCCTGTGCCGCCCTTTCCTGCTACTAAAATTACATGTCCCATAACTTAATGCCTAATTGAAGGAAACCTGTTTAAATCAGTATGCGGAAAAAATAAAGCTGCCATATATTCGTCCATATATGATGGCTCCACTGATAATTCCAAATAAGTAATTTTTTTGGCGATTTTTTCAGCTTTTTCCATTGCTTCTTCTGATAAAAGTATCTGCCGGGCTCCGGCAAGCGAGCTATTACCGACAAAAACAAAACGTGATTTATTTAATCCCGGCAAAAGCCCTATGGTAATTGCCTTTTCTATATCAATAGAAGTACCAAACCCGCCGGCAATAAATATTTTTTTAAGATCTTTAAAATCGAAACCCATATGCCGAATTAACGCTGATGCTGCCGAATAAATCGCTGCTTTGGCGCGTTTAATATTTTCGATATCCGCTTCGCTGATAATAATATCAGCTGAAGAATCCGCCTCTTCTTTTTTAACAATAATGAATTCTTTGTTGTATCCGGATTTCATCCTGCCAAGCTTATCTATCAATCCCGTGCGCAGCATTTCTGAAATAATATCGATGTAGCCTGAGCCGCAGATGCCGCGGGCGCGGGCACTGCCAATTGTTTTATATTCAACGGAGAAGTTTTTCGGATTAATTTTAACTTTTTCTATTGCTCCTGCTGATGCGCGCATACCGCAGCTTAAGCCTGAACCCTCAAATGCCGGGCCTGCTGAAGCAGCAGATGCCACTAAAAAGTCCTTATTGCCTAAAACTATTTCACCGTTTGTGCCTATATCAATCAAGAGGCTTAAATTTTTAGCTTTGTTTAGCCCGCATGATAAAACCCCGGCGCTGACATCGCCCCCAACGTAGCTGGAAACTCCCGGAACGCAGAAAAGCAGGCCGCGGGGGTTAATATTTATTTCTACTTCTGAGGCGCGGATTACCGGTAAAAAGTTAGCAGTAGGTACATAGGGCTCTTTTCTGATATAGCTGGGGTCTATTTCTAAAAGCAGCTGTATCATCGTTGTATTGCCGGCGCAGACAACGCAATTTACGTCATTTAAATCAATATTATGTTCTTTAATTAATTCCTGGATCATTCTGTTCATTTCTTCAGCTACAGCATTGTGTAATTTTTCCAATCCGTCTTTTTCCCGGGCATAAATAATCCGCGTAATCACATCGCTGCCAAAACTAGCCTGTTTATTATAAGCGGCTTTTGCGCCTAAAGTATGTTTTGAATTTAAATCTACTAATTGCGCGGAAATTGTAGTTGTGCCGATATCAAAGCACATCCCGAAATTTTTTCCTGAGGTATCAGCTGATTCAAGATGGACGATTTCCGTAACGCCATCCTTCTTTGCTAAAGTAGCAGTTACTTTCCAGTCTGAATCGCGCAGTAATTCTCCCAGCCGTTTAATATTGCTTAAACTTATCTGCGAAATCGGTACTTTTATTTTTGCAAGCTGCCGGTAAAGCCTTTCTAAATCACTAATTTTATCATTAAGGTTTGGCTGAGGTAGCTCCAGGTAAATTTTAGTTGCCAGGGGTGAGTGTTTAAAAATCCCTTCTTTTATTATTGATGCCGGAGGTTCGATTTCTTCTGCTGCTGAATAAGCATCTGTAGTAAGTTTTTCAAAATCCAATTTTGATTCTGGGGGAATCTCTACTTCCAAATCTCCATGCACTTCACTTAAGCAAGCCAAGTGAATTCCTGCTTGTTTTTCTTCCGGGCTCAACCTGCCAGCCGGCTGAACCGCAACCTTTCCTTTTTTTAAAATGACCTTACATTGCCCGCATACCCCATCCCCGCCGCAGGCAGACTTAATATAGACTCCTGCAGAAATAGCCGCATTCAAAATCGTCGTGTCTTTGGCGACCTCCACAGTCTTATTATCCGGATAAAATGTAACTTTATATTATTGAATTTTTAGCGGGTCCTGTCTGCCGATCCACCTCGCCGTCCTCGCTATTCGCTGCGGGCGGCAAGGTCTTCGTCTCGTCAGCCACCCGCTAAAATATAACTACTTAAAAGTATCTTTAACTTTCAAAGCGTGGGGCTTGGCTGTGTTTTTGCGGGATCTTGGAAGCCCCCGAGCGGGCACGGTTCCCGCAGCCGGCTCCTTAATTGAAAAACGCTTTTATCCACGGCCCGGCTGCGGGAGAGCGAGGGGCTGGAACGAAGTGCAGCCCCGCCACGCTGGGGCGGGGCAAACGTTCCCGCAAAAATACAAACAAGACACACGCGAAACTATCTATTTTACAAATTTTTCAAGAACGCTGGTAATCCTGCTGCTTCTTTAGGGCCGACAATTACCTGCAGCCCCGAAGCTTCTTCTAAATCACCACTCATTACAGCCACATAGCCCGGAATAATAATTTTTTTATGCGCCACTGCCTCTTTTGCTCCGGATTTATTAATTGAATCATTGATTTTTTCCGGAGTGAACTTTTCCGCTGCCCAAGCAGTTAAGACTGACATTCCCTCAGTATCTACGCTTAAAATATAAGAAGGTATTTTACTTGCTTCAACTTCTCCCAATACCGTGTAATATGTAAGCGAAAAATTTGTAGTAACTAAAAGAGGCGAATTTTTATCAGCATTACCTATTGGGTAAAGCTTGGGCTCTATCTGCAGCGGTTTCTGCGGATCAGTATAGATATTCTGCCTTAGGGTTAATAATGACAAGGCCTCTGCGGTGTTTACATTTTTTAACAAAATAATTCCGGCATATTTAGCAACATAGCTGGCTGCCTCCATTGCCTCCTCAACAGGATCATTTTTATCGACCACTACTAGCATAGGATATCCTAAGCTGCGGTTTGATTTCTTCAGCGCCAGCCTGCGTATCTGCGTCAGATCCCAAATCTTGTCTTTTATAGGCTTAATGCCTGTATCTAAAACTATTTCCGAAACACCCTGCTTGTTTAAATCCTGCGTTAAACTAGAAAGTGCTTCCAAATTTTGCGCTATTGCCACAAGCGGCGCATTAAATTCTTTTGCTAATTGAGCAACTTCTGTGTAATCACCACTTAGGCTATAAATAAGAGGCCGTCTGTCTTTAGTAATTTTTAAGGCTTCTTTTAATGCCTTTGGTTCAGCAGTCATTAATACCAAACCTAAGCGCGTATTATTCATAACACACGCAACTGCTTTAAGAAAATTTTCCGCGGTAGAATTTTGTTTAATTGCTACAAGATTTACCTCTAAGGCTTGTCCGATGCGCTCAAATTTCAGTTTATTGATTATATCCAGTTGTTTTTTTATTTCGTTTTCACTTAAATTATCATTAAGAATAGAGCCTATGCCGCATGGATTATGGAATTTCTCTTCATGGCGAAAAAGGACTGTTTCATTACCTACTGCTAATTTCTCCTCGCCAGATCCTATCGTAACCAACTTAATTGGCGGCTGTCCGGAAGTCTCAAGCGTTTTCTTTGCATCCGGGCTTAAATAAGGGCATTTATCAATACTTACTGCTTTCTTTGCCAGCTGCATTGCAAAAGCAAGGCAAGTAACAAAGCCGCACTCGCGGCAGTTAGTTTTTGGTAATAACTTATAGATGTCTAAACCTGAAAGCGCCATAGTTAGTTACTCCTTTTTATTAATCAAGCTGGCAAAATATCCTGCTCCAAAACCATTATCAATATTTACAACCACAACTCCCGGTGAACAGCTGTTAAGCATTGTTAATAATGCAGCTAATCCGCCAAAACTAGCGCCATAACCACAGCTGGTAGGTACGGCAATTAACGGGCTTTTTGCCAATCCGCTCACCAGGCTTGCCAAAGCCCCTTCCATGCCGGCAACAACAATAATTACGCTGGCTTTTTTTATCACCGTGAGATTTTGCATTAAACGGTGGACTCCGGCAACACCTACATCATAAATCCGTGCCACATTATTGCCCATTACTTCCAGCGTAGCCGCTGCTTCTTCAGCAACCGGCAAGTCCGAAGTCCCTGCGGAAATTACTGCTACTAAACCTACAGTTTTCTTATTTGGTAACTGTAGGCAATAACCTAGCTTTGCTAAAGTATTATATTTTAACTTAGGCAAAAATTTTTTAAGGTATAAATAATTGTTTTTTTCGAGTTTCGTCAAAAGCAGATCCTGGCAATTTTTTATTAAGGCGCCGGATATCTTTTTTAAATGGATTTTATCCTTTCCAGGACAATAGATTACTTCGGGGAAACCTTTACGGTTAAGCCTGTCCGTATCTATTTTGGCAAACCCCAAATCGCAGAAACCTTGTTTTGCTCGCATTGCTCCTAATATCCTCGAAATATAATAAAAAGCATAAGAATGATAACAATAAGCGCCAGTATATAAAAATCATTGAAGTAGAAAAAGTCGCTTACCCTGTCTGAGTAAGAATACTTCTTTTTTCCGCCGGGTTTTTCTTTGTGTTGGGCAGGGTGTTTTTTTCTGTATTCATCCACCTGTTGGCGTTTGAATCTTAAATATACCCCGCCGATTTTATAGGCAGGAATAGCGCCGTTTTCAGAGAGATCAATTACTTCTTTCTCTGAAATGCCTAAAGCATGAGAAACATCCCTGATGGTTAAAAGTTTTTCATCTGCCATTTTTTAAAAAGTTATTTGCCAATTTTACCTGAGGCAATCCAAGAATCAATTGCTTTTCTCTCAAACTTCCAGTGTTCGCCTTCTTTTACCGCAGGAACTTTTCCTGAATTGGCCCATTCAAGGATAGAATTTAAATCTACTTCCAGATAACGAGCAAGTTCTTCGCTGTTTAAAAAATCATGCAGCATCAGGCAACGGCCTTCGAGAATCGCGCCTTCAGCAATATTTAATTTTGCAGGATAAATATCCCCTTCAACAATAGCGCTGGGCAAAAGCGTCAGCCTGTCTTTTGCGGTAATCCTGCCTTTGACCTTTCCGCCAATAATAACATTATCCCCGACGATATCAGCCAAAACCAAAGCCGTGGGGCCGATAGTAAGGTTACCTTTTGTCTCCAGGCTGCCTTCAAATTTACCGTTAATCCTCAGGCTTACTGCTTCTTTAAAAATTAAAGATCCCTGCATTGCAGCATCAACATCAAGAATTTTTTCTTCCATTTTTCTTTTAAAGGCCATTTTTCACCTCCATTTATTTTCTTTCAGCCACTTTGTCGAGAACTTTTCTTTCCGCATATCTTAAAACAAGAAGTACAGCAATAGTTAATATTGTTGCGGTAATTGCTCCGGTATAAAACCCACAGCCAACAGCTAAGCCTATACCTGCCGTAATCCATAGGCTGGCAGCAGTAGTTAAGCCTTTAATTTCTGTCTGATCCCTTAAAATCGCTCCAGCGCCTAAGAAACCGATACCTGTAATTACGCCTGCGGCAATGCGGGACGGATCTATGGAAGCTACCCCATTATATATATCAAAAACATATAACGATGTCAACATGATAAGACACGATCCAAGGCAGACTAAAATATGTGTTCGTAAGCCTGCGTTCCGGCGTTGTACCTGCCGTTCCAATCCAATTAGCCCGCTTAAAAAAACTGACGCTACTAACCTCAGCACAATTTGCATATCATTAAGCATGTTAACTTACGCCTCCTCTCTTAAGTAAGCGCCAAGCAAGGCCAGCTACCATTGCTGCATTATCCATACAAAGCGCTTTTGTGGGGAAATATACTTTAATTTTATTGGCACTTGCTTCTTTTTTCAACGTTTCTCTTAATTTATTATTTGCGGCAACCCCGCCGCCAACCACAAGTCGATTTGTGCCATACTTGCGACAGGCAAGCAAAGATTTTTTTACCAATACTTCAATTACTGTTTTTTGAAATGAAGCAGCAATATCTTCGGCTGTCTGATTATCCAGCTTACCGATTTTCCGGTTAACATAATATAATACTGCTGTCTTTATACCGCTAAAACTAAAATCCAGAGGATTATCCGTATCAGAACAACCGAACTTTATTCTTCGAGAATCCCCTTTTTCGGCTAACTTCTCGATATAAGGCCCACCGGGATATTTCAACCCGAGAATTTTTGCCACCTTATCAAATGCTTCACCGCATGCATCATCCTGAGTTGAACCAAGCAATTCGATTTTATTAAAATCCCTTATATAGAATAAACTGGTATGGCCTCCGGAGACAATCAAAGCAACAAAAGGAAAAGCAGGCGGTTCTTTCGTATCTAAAAAATTAGCATAGATATGGCTATATAGATGGTTTATCTCGTATAAAGGCACTTCTAAACTTAAAGCCACTGCTTTGGCAAACGAAATCCCGACTAGCAGGGAACCTAAAAGCCCGGGTTTATCGGTTACCGCAGCCAGTTTTATATCCTTTAATTTAATCCCTGCTTTTTTTATGGCTGAATCCGCAACCAGAGAGATTGTTTCCAGCTGCATCCGAAAAGCAATCTCAGGGACAATTCCGCCGTATTTTTTGTGCAGGCTCATGCTTGATGATGTTTCGCAGGAAAGAATTGTCCTACCGGATTTTACTACGGCAACAGATGTCTCATCACAGGATGTTTCTATGCCCAGTGTATACATTATCTCACCAACTCAGAAACAAAAACAAATTTAAACCCTTCTCTTGCTATTTCCGGCATAACCTCTTTTAGGACTTGTAGAGTAATTCTTCGGTCATGACAGATACCGATTGCCCTGCCATAAACTATTGCCTTCTTCTTTAATTTCGCGATTTGCAGCCGGATATATTCAGGCTCTTCCGTATTATCGAGAAAAATATCCCTTCTGGCAAACTTAAGCTGCATTTTTTTTGCCAAATCCGCACAAACGGAATTAGCAGTAACTAAGCTGTCTAAAAAATAAAGCTTTCTCTTTTTTAATTCCTTAAAAACTACGGCCATTGCTTTAGGATCGCTAGTCAGCTTTGAGCCCATATGGTTTGAAACGCCTTTACATAATTTTACTTTAGCAAGATCATCGGAGATGATTTTAACGATTTTTCCTTCATTCATAGAGGCAAGAATCGTATTTTTTTCCAAGCCATACTCCTCAAAGGGCTCCATCGGTAAATGCAATATTATCTCCAGCCCCATATCATGCAGTTTTTTTGCTACATCTCTAGAATGCGTTCCACCCGGTAAGACCGCAGCTGTTAAGGGATAATGTATTTGGCTGGCAATCCCTAATGTATCCTGATGATAACCCCAATCATCAATTACAATCGCGATTCTTCCCTGTATCGGCCTTACTGTGATAACCGGTTTTTTCGGCCGCGCAAGCAATAAACAAATAATTACTATTCCTTCAGCAATCATCAGCCCGGCAAGTACAATAATAATCGTCTTTAGTTTATTACGTTTCATTTATTTCTTTGCCCCTTTATAGATTCTAATTGCCTTTAAAACATCCACCGCGCGCATTAATTGGTTATCAGATTTCATTTTCGTCAAGGCGTCCTTCTTATCCGAGCCGTCTTTCGAGCGTTTGTCTTTATTTTCCAGTTCATCAAAAATATTCTGCGGCTTATCTACCTGTAAATCATCTTTAGGGGCCAGTTCAATTTTACCTTCTTCAACAACAATGTCAGGAATCACGCCTTTGCCGTGAATTTCCCTACCCAAAGGGGTATAATATTTACTAGTTGTCAGGCGCAAGGCTGAGCCATCGCTTAAAGGTATAACGGTCTGAACCGAACCTTTACCAAAGGATTTGATCCCTAAAATAATCGCCCGCTTATAATCCTGCAGGCAACCCGCGAGTATTTCACTGCCTGATGCTGAACCGTCATTAATCATTACGATCATCGGTATATCTAATAGCGGGTTTTTCTCCCGGCAAATAAATTCTAAATTCTGGCTGGGAATCCGGCTGCGTGTAGTAAGGATAACTTTACCTTTCTCGACGAATTTTTCGCACGACTCAACTGCTGCATCAAGCAAGCCGCCCGGATTATTTCGCAAATCAATAATCAGCCCGGTCATACCATCTTTCTTTAATTTTTCCAAAGCTGTTGCTAAATCTTGTGCAGTATTTTCCCGGAATTCAACTAATCGTATATAAGCAATACCGTCATCTATAATCCTGACATCTTTAATATCTTTTATCTTTATCAGGTCGCGCACAATCTTAAAATCGAGTATTTTCTTTTCTGATTCCCGGAGTACGGCAATATTTACTGCCTCGCCCGGCCTACCTCGGAGTTTTTTCACCGCATCGGTTAAGGTCATATCACGGGTTAATTCATTATTTATTTTAACAATCCGGTCCTGTGGTTTTAAACCTACTTTCCAGGCTGGAGTATCTTCTATGGGAGTAATTACGGTTAATAATCCGTCTTTAATTGTGATTTCAATGCCTAAGCCGCCGAATTTACCTTCGGTATCGACTTTTAATTCCTGATAGGTTTCCGGATCCATAAACTGGCTGTGTGGATCAAGCGATGAAATCATTCCCTTTAGCGCGCCGTAAATCATGTCATGAGGCGCAACTTCGCTTACATAATCGGTTTGTACGATTGCCAGGCAATCGGAAAATAACTCCACCTGTTTATATAGGTCGTCTGTTTTCTTTTTTTCCATTGCCGAGAGCGCCAAAGAAGTGGCTATAAAACAAGCTAAAATTAGAATGATGCCGGTAAATAATTTTTCACGCATTTTCCAGCCTCCGTTTTAAAAGCTCCTGCACTAATTTAGGGTTTGCCTTGCCGCCTGTTTTTTTCATCATTTGCCCCACCAGCGCCATTACGGCATTAGTTTTACCTGCCCTATAATCCGCAACCGACTTAATGTTATCTTTAAGAACTTCTTCTATCATAGCATTTAAGCTGTCGGTATCAGAAATTTGAAACAAATTCTTTTTTTTAATAATTTCTGAAGCCAATGTTGTTGTGGCGATTGATTCAGTAAATACAGTTTTAGCGATAAGGTGAGAAATTTTGCCTTCTTCCTGTGCTATGATTAAATCAATTAACTCATCATCCCCACCGGGAATTATTATTTCTTCAGGGCTTAAATTCCTGGAGTTTGCTTCAGAAAGAAGCGGACCACATAACCAATTAACCAACGGTTTTTTTATTTTATTCGGCCATTTCTTTATCAGTTTTTCTGCGGTTAAAGCAAATGCTTTGGAAGAAACAATAATTTTAGCATCGTATTCTGATAAACCGTAATCATGCACAAAACGCTCTAATTTCTGACGCGGTAACTCAGGGATACTTGTATTAATTTCATTTATCTTTTCCGCGCTGATTAAAAATAATGGCAAATCCGGTTCAGGAAAATAACGGTAATCCTGCGCCTCTTCTTTGGTGCGCATAGGAACTGTCTCCATGCTTTTGATATTCCAAAGCCGAGTTTCCTGAATGATTTTTTCACCATTTTCCAGCGCTCTAGCCTGGCGTTCTATTTCAAACCCCAGAGCATCTTTTACCCCTTTAAACGAATTCATATTTTTTAACTCGGTTTTTACTCCCAGCTCTTTTGCTCCTTTAGGCCGCAGGGAGATATTCGCGTCGCAACGCAATGAACCTTTTTCCATATCGCAATCAGAAATCTCAAGATACTCAAGTATGTTTTTTAAACAGCTCAAATACTCATAAGCTTCCTGCGGAGAACTGATATCCGGCTCAGTAACAATTTCTAAAAGAGGTATTCCGGTGCGGTTAAAATCTACCCAGCTTTCGCTATCCTTATGGATCAATTTTCCTGCATCTTCCTCAAGGTGAGCCCTTGTAATGCCAATGCGTTTTGTTTTACCCTCAATATCAATATCCAAATATCCGTTAATTGCTAAAGGCATGTCATATTGGGAAATCTGGTAATTTTTCGGTAAGTCCGGATAAAAATAATTTTTACGGTCGAATTTTGTGTGGGATTGAATCGTACAATTTAAACCTAACCCTGCTTTAATTGCAAAATCCAAGGCCAATTTATTTAAAACCGGTAGAGATCCTGGGAAACCTAAGCATACTGGACAGACCTGTGAATTGGCGCCTTGGCCAAATTCCGTAGAACAGCCACAAAAAGCCTTGGTTTTGGTTTTTAAATGTAAGTGGACTTCCAATCCAATAACTGCTTCGTAGTTCATTTATAATTTTGCTTTCTTTTTGTGCCACAGCGTAGCTTGTTCATACGTGTGGGCAACCTGTAAAATTATCTCTTCGCCAAATGGTTTGGCAAAAATCTGCAAGCCCACAGGCAGTTCTTTTTTAGTAAAACCACAAGGCACGGATATTGCCGGAATTCCTGCTAAGTTTGCTGAGATAGTAAAAATATCCGAGAGGTACATTTGCAACGGATCGTTTGTCTTTTCTCCGATTTTAAATGCCGTAGTAGGAGCAGTAGGCGCGACAATACAGTCAAATTCTTTAAACACGCTATCAAAATCACTCTTAATTAATGTTCTTACCTTCAGTGCCCTTGAATAATAAGCATCGTAATAGCCATGAGATAAAGCAAAAGTACCTAGAATAATCCTTCTTTTAGATTCGTCTCCAAAGCCCTGATCGCGGGTTTTTTTATACATATCAATCAAATTTTCAGCCTTAACCCGCAAACCATATTGCACAGCATCAAAACGCGCTAAATTGGAACTTGCTTCAGCTGTAGCAATAATATAATAAACCGGTACAGCGTATTTTGTATGCGGCAGGGAAACTTCTTTGGTAATGGCACCTAATTGTTTCATTTGGTTAATCGCTTCTTCTATACAAGTTTTGACTTCCGAATCAATCCCGCTGATAAAATATTCTTTGGGAATAGCAATCTTTAAGCCTTTGATATTTTTCCCTAATGTTTTTGTATAATCCGGCACAGGTATATTTACTGAAGTGGAATCAAGCGGATCGTAGCCTGAAATTACATTCAGCATTATGGCATTATCTTCTACATCTTTAGTCAACGGCCCAATCTGATCAAGACTGGAAGCAAAAGCAATTAAACCATATCTCGATACCCTGCCATATGTAGGCTTTAAACCAACCACTCCGCAAAAAGATGCCGGTTGCCGGATTGAGCCGCCAGTATCTGAACCCAACGCTACAATAGCTTCATCAGCAGCCACAACTGCAGCTGATCCGCCGGAAGAACCACCAGGAACACAATCTAAATTCCAAGGGTTATGTGTAGGCCCAAAACAAGAATTTTCCGTGGATGAGCCAAAAGCAAACTCATCCATATTAGTTTTTATCGGCAGGATGGTTGCGCCTGCTGCTTTTAATTTTTTGATTACAGTCGCATCATATGGAGGCTTAAAGCCAGTAAGGATTTTCGAACAGCATTCTGTATTATACCCTTCGGTACAGATATTATCTTTGATGGAAACGGGAATGCCTTTTAGGGGCAGTTTTGAACTCCGGGCTTCAAGCTGTGGACTAAGAAGATCAGAAACCCGGACATAGCCCTTAACCTTAGAATTAATAGATTGAATTCTTTGTTTAAGCGAAGATAAAATATCATCAGGCTTTATTTTATTACTTTCTAATTGCCCGATTAATTCATGCGCAGTTAATTTGTTTAATTCCATTTTTATAGCTTATTCGATAATTTTTGGCACGACAAAGAAATTATCTTTCTTCTGCGGGGCGTTTTGCAGGGCTTTCTCAGTAGTTAAAGAATCCCGGCATTCGTCCTCCCTGAGAACATTATTCAAAGGCAATATATGGCTGGTAGGCAGCACATCTTTCGTATTCAATTCTTTGAGCTGGTCAATAAAATCCAAAATACTCTTCAGCTGGATAGACAGCGTATCTAACTCTTTATCCTGCAATTCGATACGTGCCAAATGCCCGACATGTTTTACTGTATCTTTAGTAATTTCCATAAGGATTATATTATCATCCTTAGACTAAATTGTAAAGTAAATAAAAACGGCATTACTCATTTAACTTACACAATACTAGAAATAATCTGCTAAAATGCTTCTTAAAATTCTTTTTGCTATTTTTATTATTTAAGGTTGACAATGTGTCATAAATTAGCTAAGATATTTCACTTAGAAGGGATAAATATATGATAAAATTCAAAACGAACCTGAAATTGAAAATAGCACTTATAGTTTCTTTATTAATTTTAACCTCCATGATATACGCTGGAATTCTTTCTGCTCAAGAAGATTATAATACTAAAAATAGACAATCGGGTAATGTTTCTTCTGAAACAACCAAAAAACAAGTCTCATCTAAGGATACTGAAACCGATAATCTTAAGGCTGATGGCGTAATTAAAACAGAAAAAGGTCTTTGCCTCAATGGCGAATGTAAAACTAACTGGCCAAAACTTAAATGCGCTGAATATAATAATCTTCCTGCCGGTGAATCAGGTGACAATTTTTGTAGCAGTATGGATAAAACCTGCTTTGCTGTTTTTATCGGCAGCGGTGCCAGTTATTTTAGCGAATGTTCCACCCCACCGGCTTCCCCGCATAAAACACGCTGCTGCTGGGTTGAATAATAAAAATGTCTGCTAAAACTAAAATCCCAAAGTATTACCTGAATAGCGAAGGCGAATTTGTCATTGAAAATTATAATTACGCTAAGCCCTTCGCAAATTTCTTCCCAGGGATAGCCGGCAAATACGGTATTCCAATGTGGGTATTTTACGTTAACCGGGGACAGGCAATCGCCAGCTTCGGTATCAAAGACAAAGACCACGCTATTTTAGAATTCTCTCCTGCTAATAAATCATGGCAATTTGCATCCTTACAGGGTTTCCGCACTTTTATTAAAGTCTCTTCGGGAAGTAAAAAAAATATATTCTACGAACCATTCCATAACGGCTTTGTGAATTTAGGCTTTAAACTTAGCAACCAAATGAAGATTTCATCGTATGATTTAAAGCTTGAAGAAACTAATGCTACACTTGGGCTTAAAATCAATGTTGAATATTTCACCGTTCCCGATGATTCTTATGCCGCATTAGTAAGAATAATCAGCGTAAAAAATACCGCTAAAACAGCAAAAAAAATACAGTTTCTTGACGGGCTCCCGCAAATTGTTCCTTTTGGAATGAATCATTGGCTGCTTAAAGAGCTCAGCCGGACACTGGAAGCATGGATGACCGTAAACAACCTTAAACAAAATGTTCCTTTTTATAAATTAGCCGTAGATCCTGCTGATAAGCCTGAAGTGATCCATCTTGATGAAGGTAACTTTTATCTGGCTTTCCATTATGAAAAAAAAGTTCCAAAGATCATAAAGCCTATTGTTAGTCCTCAATCTATCTTTGGCCCGGTAACTGACTTTTCCTGTCCTTATGAATTTATTAGTGAAAATAATTTTATCGCTGCAAAAAATGAACTTACCGATAATAAAACCCCCTGCGGATTCATGGCTGCTAATTTCCAGCTTAAACCGGGAGAAGAAAAAATTTTCTACTCCCTCTCCGGCTATATGCATAATGAAGCAACACTAAATAGGCTCGTTCCTAAAATTATTAAATCCGGATATTTGGCCAAAAAAAGAACGGCTAATAAATTAATTATTAACGGGCTGCAAGATGATATTGATACGCAAACCGGCTCTCAAGAATTCAACCTCTACACCCGCCAGACTTATCTTGATAATATTATACGCGGCGGCTATCCTATAGTATTTGAATCTGGTGGAAAAAAGTCGGTTCTTTATATTTACTCTAGAAAACACGGCGACCTGGAAAGAGACTATAACAGATTCCAGATACAACCATCGTATTTTTCTCAGGGAAACGGCAATTACCGCGATGTAAATCAGAACCGCCGTATGGATGTCTGGTTTAACCCTGAAATTGAAGACGAAAATATCATTACTTTCTTTAATCTTCTGCAAACAGACGGTTTTAATCCCCTGGTAATTAAAGGCGTCAGCTTTGCTTTGGATAATACGGTTAAACTAAATTCATTTTTAAAAGGCCTTATGGACTCAACAACCATTGAAAAACTTAGCACTTACCTGAAGAGGCCTTTTACACCCGGTAATTTAATCCTTTTTATTCAGAAAAATAACCTTGAACTAAACATTCCTTACGATGATTTTCTTAATTTGTTAATTCCCTTGTGCCTTAAAATCCAGCAGGCTGAACATGGCGAAGGCTTCTGGACTGACCACTGGGCATACAACCTTGATTTACTGGAAAATTACCTATCTATATACCCGGAGAAGTTAAAAGAACTTTTCTTTAACAAAAAAGTATTTACCTATTTTGATAATGGCGAAGTTGTCCGCCCAAGAAACGAAAAATATACCCTCTATAACGGCTTACCCCGCCAGTTAAATTCAGTTACTTTAGATGCACATAAAAAAGACCTGATTAAAAAACGGATTCACTTCCCCAATAAAATGCGGTCTGGCTGCGGCGAAGGAGAAATTTACCAGACTAATCTTGTGAATAAATTATTTTGCCTGGCTGTAAATAAGCTCGCCTCACTCGATCCTTTTGGGGTGGGTATTGAAATGGAAGCCAATAAACCCAACTGGTATG
Organism: Candidatus Omnitrophota bacterium; assembly: GCA_025453445.1. Taxonomy (GTDB): domain Bacteria; phylum Omnitrophota; class Gorgyraeia; order Gygaellales; family Profunditerraquicolaceae; genus JALOQJ01. The sequence goes on along the minus strand of JALOQJ010000006.1, from coordinate 7,157 downwards.
ATGCCTTAAACGGCCTGCCTGCTCTTTTCGGCTCTTCTACGTGCGAAACTTTTGAATTAAAAAGGCTGCTTATTACTATCAAAACTGCCTTAGAAAAAACTGCCATTGATAAAATATCTTTAACTAAGGAAATCTGCGGCTTCCTAACTACCCTTAAAGGCATAATTCAGGAACATACTGACAGTAATTCTCCGGACAAAGACTATATTTATTGGGATAAAGCCACTGCCTTAAAAGAAGCTTTTCGTAAAGATACCTTATTGGGCTTTTCCGGGAAAGAAATAGAAGTTTCTGCTGGAGAATTAATCGAATTCTTGAATAAGGCGCAGGCTAAAATCGACTTCGGCCTGGCTAAAGCATTTAACAAAAAAGAAGGCATGTATTACGCGTATTTTATTAATACTGTTACAGAATACGATCCGCTGGATAACCGTTATATCCGGCCGACAAAATTTTCGCAAGTAAAAATCCCCTTCTTTTTGGAATCACAAATGCATGCTCTGCGTTTAAGCAATAATGCTATTGAAGCTAAAAATCTTTATCAGGCAGTAAAAAGCAGCCCGCTTTACGATAAAAAGTTAAAGATGTATAAAGTAACGGCTTCTTTAAAGGATATGCCCGAAGAAATTGGCAGGTGCAAAGTATTTACCCCCGGCTGGCTGGAAAACGAATCCATTTGGCTACATATGGAATATAAATATATACTGGAAATTTTAAAACATGGGCTTTCGGAAGAATTTTACTCAGATTTTAAAAATGTACTTATCCCTTTATTAAAGCCCACAGTATACGGCCGCAGCGTACTGGAAAATTCTTCATTTATCACAAGCAGTGCTTTCCCGGATAAAAATCTGCATGGCAACGGTTTTGTAGCGCGGCTTTCCGGATCTACTGCTGAATTCCTACAGATTTGGCTGATAATGAACCTTGGCAGGCAGCCATTTTTCCTAAACAATCACAATCAGCTTAATCTGAAATTCAATCCTCAGCTTGTTGGTTGGCTCTTTACGAAAAAAGATAAAACCTATAGCTTTAACTTCTTAAGTAAAGTACAGGTAATATACCATAACCCAAAAATATGTAATACCTTTGGGAAAAATAAAGTTTCTCCCAAGAAAATCTTATTCGCTGACAAAAATGGCTTGTCAGTAGAAATACACTCGGACACCATACCTTCGCCTTACGCTGAACAAATAAGGTCACGCCTCATAAAAAGAATAGACATATATCTAGACTAAATCCCAAATCACAAATTCCAAATTACAAACAAATCCCAATACCAAATTACCAAAATTCCAAACGAAAAATTAAACTTTGGTATTGTGATTGTAGTATTGTTTGTGATTTGTGTATTGTAATTTGGGATTTAACAGTTTTTTAGACTAGAATCTTCTGCGGTAATAGAGGCGGACGATATGTTGGGTATCGATTGTCCTCAATGAACCGCCATAAGGATCCCAGCCGATATCCAAAACCCCGCCCATATAGGGATCTCTGCTTGCTTCGCCGTATTGAAAGGTAAGATCCTCATCTTGCGACTTGCGGTAGGTAAATTCAGTGAAAAAATTGTGATGGCCGTAAAGCTTGGTACTGCCTGCCTGAAGCTTATCTAAGTCCTGCCAGCGGGAAAAAGAATATTTAAAGAAAACGGATATTTTCTGCATTGGCATATAAGATACTTCAAAACCAACGTGGTTCATATTATCGTCAACCTGCCCGGCTTTTTCAAAAGGGTTGCGCGTATAATCAAAATAGATCCCCAGTTTTTCCGTAGGATTAAAGCCTAATCCGGTTTTAAAAATATTGTAATACGGGTAGGGCGGTTTCGGGAAATACTGCTGGTTATAAAGAGATGCCAATATATCGCGGTACCTGCGGTTATACTCATCAATACTAATAAAAGAACGGTTAGCACTATTCAATATCCCCCTCGGGTAATTATCATAAGCCAGCGATACATCATTAGTACATTCCCAGGTTCCATTCATAGAAAGCCAATCAAAGAATTTGTATTCTAAGCCGGCTGAACCGGTAGATATCGTTGCGTTCATCCCGTCGTCAATATAACTATTTGTTAGGTACCTGCCGGTAGTAGTATCAAATATAAAAGGATCGATTCCTCCTGTTGTTTTCGGCATCTTCTGATATATACCAAGGAATTTAGTAGTTAATCTGTCATTTATCGACCAGGTTAACTCATCACGCGCAGTATTTTCAAGAAATTTATTCTTTGTGTTGTGAACATTGCGTACATCAAAAAGGTTTGTTACTGCCCTATCCCAGAAGAAAGACTCCACGCGCATGCCCAAAACACTGCGGCCGTAATCAACGCCGTTTCCAACACCATAAGAACTGATATCATCCCAGCTTAAAAGCTGCCCCTCTCCCTGATAATAATTCTTAAATGGCTTGCGGAAATGTAAATGCCTGCTCCACCATTCATCATCGCGCGTCTCTACATAGGATGATAAGGAGTTATCATAATCCGTATCCATACGTGTAGCAAAAATCCGAAATTTAGTAAATGAGCCTTCCCAATCTTCCGGCTTAATCCCGTCATAGCCATAGTCTGTTTTCATAATGCTCTCAAAAGGAAACCGGCCTAAAAGAGAAATATGATACGCATTACCGCTAAGTTTACTAAGATAAGTTGAATTAGTAGTGTCGTATCTCGATAAGGAATGTAGAAATTCAAAATTAGCTTTTAACCCATCGATAATTTCGTATCCGATATCTGTTCCAACAACGTAATTCTTCGCATCAAGCTTATTTTCGTTATCAATATTATAGCCTAAACGGGTGTTAGCAGTAACACCAATGCCGATTTTATTAAATAAAGTTGTTTTTAAGCGGGTTGCTGAAAGAAAATTATCGATTTCTGAATAATCCTGCCAAAGAGTCTTCGGAGAGGCTACGCTTGTTTGAATTGAAGTTTCTTCCAAAGGATTAAACTGAAAAGAGAAACCGCGCATGGATGTCAGGCGTTGGCCTTCGCTGTCCCGGGTGAAAAAAGACAAGGACTTATCCCAATATCCTCTTGTAAAATCAACCGGTGTGGCACCGCTGTTGAAATTTCCATGCGTCCAGGAACGCAGCCAAGGGCTATCTTCCCACCAGGTGCGATTATTAGAAGATTTCAAAGGATCATCAAAAGTCAAGGCCTGATTTTCATAAGCAAATGGATACACTCTTAATTTCAGGTTATCCTGCTTATAGTCAAACCACATTTCCCTCAGGGGCTGGAAATCATAATAGATTTTTGTATCAGGAAGAGTAAAAATATTATTATATGCCGAACTGACCGAGCTAGGTAAACTGATTTTTCCATCCACAACTTTAATTTCCGGCAGGCTAAAAGAATCACCGTTGTATTTTGTATTAACATTTTCATTGATAGTATAGCCGGTATTAGACCAATATTTTAATTCAAGATCAGCATAATCTCCGCCAGCTCCTGCAATCATAAATTTACTGCTTTTACCGGTATAGCTCCAGGGATCCACTGTAATATTGCTATGAAAACTTAAACCTTCTTCTCCACCGCTGTCTAAATTAACCCGCAATCTATCATAAACTCTTGTATCGTAAGTATTTTCTTTTCTGTCGTAAGCAGTAGTAGAAAGGATACGGTAATTCTTTTCATTCATATCCCAGTTTGCACGCTTCCAAATTGTATCATTAGGAGTTACCCCCATCCTGACTTGCGCCTCTCCACTGATAGCAACTCCGGCAATCTCCAAAGGCGTTCTTTCGGAAGTTTTTTGCACAGCATCTTTTCTAGCAAAACTGCTTAAAGTGCTGTTAATAATTTCTTCACGGGAAATCTTTGTTTCAGTCGGTTGTACTGTAGGTTGTTTTGCAGTGGCGGGAATTCCTTTTCTTACCTGAGCAATAGGAGCTATTTTAGTTACTTGTGCTACTGAACCTGCTACTGCTGGCTGCGTTGTTATCGAACCCGGCTCAGGCTTAAAAATTACGCTGATATAGGCTTTAGCAGTAGGATTATTAGGATCAACCAGCAATACCTTTTTAAACTCCGAAAGCGCGTCTTCATACCTACCTTGCTTATAAAAATTAACCGCAATTTCACAAAGATAGGCTATAGATGCTTCAGATTGGCTAAAGGCGGGCGATTGACAGGCAAAAAATCCTACAACAAGAAAAGCTGTAACAATAAGAAAAGAAATAGCTCTATTCATAAGTTGAGAATATTATACAATACGTTCTCTTATTGTCAATTAAATTTGTTTCAGAAGTGGCGCGCTTAAAAAGGTAATTTTCAGGGAATGCATGAAGAGAATTAATAACTGTTTGCCGCGATTTTCAGCTAATATACTTCCTTTTATCCTGCAGAAAAATTTTTCCCGCAGCTCTTTATTGTTACGTTCCTTTAAAACATAGAGGTATGGCAAAGGCTTATTTATTTCATCATTAGTTAGTTCCTTTACGATATAAACAAAATGGCGCCGGATGATGCTGCGTATCCCCTGATTCTCGTTAATCTCAGAAGTAGAAATTATTCTTCTTTTCTTTTCGTCAGAAACCAAATTTTTAAACACTAAATCACGCATTTTTAGCCTCGCCATTATATTATTATTGGCCGGGTTACCTCGCCTTAAAAATCCCTTTCAATATATGGGCAACCCGGCCGTCCCCCCAAAAACATGCTTAACTTGGCTGGTGGGGAGATGTTAAATGAAACTCCTATTTAGAGTATGCCTCTTAACTTTTGTAGTTTCAAGGCTATAGGATAAACTTTCTGAAAGCGCTTACAAGGGGGCTATTTTAAATTTAGGATTTGTTTGTGATTTGGAATTTGTGATTTGGAATTTAGAGGTGCTATTACTTCTTAAAATAGAGGCGGGGTTCCTTACCTTGGAAGATCCTGATCAGATTAGAACGGTGTCTATAGGCAATAAATATGGCGATAAGTAGACTGAAGATTATAAGCGGAACGGATTGTTTAAATAAAACCATGAAGGCTGGCATAGCAGCACAACAGAGCATAGAAGCCAAAGAAACTAATCTTGTAACTAAAAACACGGCTAGCCAGGAAAGGAAGACTAAACTTAATACGGCTCCTAATCCCGGTATTTTAAAACTTAATCCGATTAGAACCCCGAATGTTGTAGCCACTCCCTTACCTCCCTTAAACCTTAGGAAAACCGTCCAGTTATGGCCAAAGATACAGCTTATACCTAAGATAATCCGCAATATATCATTGGATAAAACCGGTACTTGCATTAATACAAAGTCGCTCAAGAAAGTTACTGCTAAGGCCCCTTTTAAGGCATCAAACAGCAACACGCAAATACCTGCTTTCTTACCAAGGATACGTAAAGCATTAGTTGCACCAACATTGCCTGATCCGAATTTACGGATATCAATATTTTTCAGTAATCTACCGGCAATATAGGCTGTTGGTATAGAACCCAATAAGTAACTAGTGATTATTCCGAGAATTATCCAAAGCATAAATTGACTTAAACCCCCGTTTTACGTAATCCCAACCTGAAACAAGTGTAAAAAATACAGCTACTGACCAAAATAGATAAGCGTATTTAAACTGGATAAGGATAGCAATCACCGATGCCATCTGAAATGCAGTGGTAAGTTTTCCCCATTTTGTTGGGGCAATACTGATTGTCTGTTTTAACATATAAACTACTACTGTGCCGATAATAATGATTACATCCCTACTGATAACAACCAAAGTTACCCAAAGAGGAAATTTTATATGGCCCGGAAAATCCTTAATTGCCGCTAAAAAAATAAACGCGCTGATTAAGAGCAATTTATCGCCTAAAGGATCCAGCACCATGCCTGCCTTGGAAACTTGTTTTGATTTTCTGGCAATATAGCCGTCTACAGCGTCTGAAATAACTCCTAAGATAAAAATCCCCAGCGCGATAAAACGCAGATAATCCCGTTGAGGGTAATCATAGTAAATTAGGCAACCGACAAAAAACGGTACACTTAAAATCCTAAAGGTTGAAATTTTATTGGCAAAATTCACCCCGCCCTTCCTTTCCATTTATAACCCTAACCTTCCAATTTATTTAGGAAGGGCGGGGTTCATCGTATTAACCTCATTCGTTGTGGCGGCCAGTAAATAAACATGGCTTTTCCGACAATGCTTTTATGCGGGACAAAACCCCAATAGCGGCTGTCCTGCGAAGACGCGGAATTATCTCCCATGACAAAATAGCTGCCTTTGGGGACCTCGATTTTCTGCCCTTCCTGTGCAAAGTCGCCGCGGTTATAATAATACCTTTGATTAAAAATAGGATCTAAAAGCGGCTTATCATTTACATAGACTGTTCCGTTTTTAATTTCTACGGTTTCGCCACTTAAAGCTACTAAACGTTTAATAAAATTTTTTTTCTCATCCAATGGATAAATAAAAACAATCACATCTCCTCTTTTAGGCTGGCGTATTCCCGGCAGGCGGAAATTTATCAAGGGAATCCTTGCACCATAGGTGAATTTATTTACTAAAATAATGTCGCCTTCTAAAAGCGTGGTACGCATTGAACCAGTGGGAATTTTAAACGGCTCTACAATAAGAATCCTGATGACCATTGCCAGAAGAAAAGCAATAAGCAACGATTCAACCCATTCCCTGATTACTGATTTTTTTCTTGTATCCTTCTGTTGACTCATATCTTAAGCACCTCCAAGAATGCCTCTTGCGGTATCTCGACTTTACCGAAATTCTTCAGCCTTTTTTTACCTTCTTTTTGTTTATCCCAGAGCTTACGCTTACGGGTAATATCGCCCCCGTAGCATTTTGCAGTAACATGCTTCCCTACTGCCCGTACTTTTTCCGAAGCTAAAATCTGAGTGCCGATTGCCGCCTGAATGCTTACTTCAAATAACTGGCGAGGAATTAACTCTTTGAGTTTAGTCACAAGGGCGTGCGCGCGCGTATAAGCTTTATCTTTGCACATCAGCGATGAAAAAGCATCACAGGCCACGCCATTTATAAGAATATCCAACCTGACCAGTTTTGTCGGCAAATAATCTTTAAATTCATAATCCAAAGAACCGTAGCCGCGGGTCAGTGATTTCATCCGGTCATAAAAATCAACAATAATTTCTGAAAGTGGAATATCAAAAATTACCTTTACCCTATCCTCCCCAAGATATTCATTAGA
>JALOQJ010000055.1 GCA_025453445.1 Candidatus Omnitrophota bacterium | reverse complement strand
TTATTTTTTAAATATAAGAAGCTTACAGATGAAGGATTAAAAGAGCGGATTATTCATCTGGCAGAAGAAATGAATTTAAAGATTCTGGATGTTTTTGAAATAGACTTTAGCAAAAAGACATTGAAGGCAAACGCAGCTTTTACCGGATGGGGTAAGACCAAAAGGGTAATTTTAGCTGATACTTTAAAAGATAAATACAGCCATGATGAGATTACGGTAATCCTGGCTCATGAATTTGCGCATTATAAGCTAAAACATCTGATAGAACTTATCCTAATTAACTCTGCGGCTACCATTGCGGCGTTTTATTTTATTCATAAAACAAGTAATAACGTTTTAAGTTTTTTTAATTTATCTACATTATCTGACATTGCAGCATTTCCTGTAGTTTGTCTATATTTTGTGTTATTCGGAATTATTATGCAGCCATTGAGTAATTTTATCAGCCGGATTATGGAAAGACAGGCGGATAAAATGGCATTGGAAGTAATAGGCAGTAAAGAAGCATTTATCTCCATGATGGAGAAACTTGCCCAACAAAATCTCGCCGACAGATCCCCGCATCCTGTAATCAAATTTTTCTTCTTCGACCACCCGCCAATCGACGAACGTATCCAAATGGCAAAGAAATCATAATAGTCTCGCGTCTGCCTTGTCTAGGTTTCTCGCGCGGACGCTTGCACCGCCCCACCGTGGCGGTGCTTATCGCTCTGCAAAAACCCCTCGCTCTCCCGCAGCCGGGCGGTGGATAAAATCATTTTTTTATTAAGGAGCCGGCTGCGGAAACCATGGCCGCTCGGGGTTTTTGAAGCCGCGCTCGAAACTAGCCAAGTCAGCCGCTATGCAAATCTTATAGTAATTATATGTTTTGCGGGTGACTGCCGAGACGAAGACCTTGCCGCCCGCAGCGAATAGCGAGGACGGCGAGGTGGATCGGCAGACAGGACCCGCTCGTGTTATAGCGGGTAACTAAAATCCTAAATTCCGTAGTAAAGGTAGGGCGTGGTCAGTAACTTCGGGATCGAATTGTTTTCCGGATAGGTTTTTAATTTCGCTACATGCTTCCTTAAAAGTTAGAGGCCGGCGATAAGGACGGTTGGAAGTCATTGCATCAAAAGCATCGCAGATTGCTAATATCCTCGCGCCAACAGGGATTTGCCTTTCTTTTAAGCCAAAAGGATAACCTGCCCCGTCATAGCGCTCATGGTGCGCCGCAGCAATCGGAGTAATTGCATAAAGAGTAGTAATCAGGTTCATGATTTTATAAGTTTGTGCTGCATGCTGCTGAATTTCTTTGTATTCGCGCTTGTTTAGGGGAGTGGATTTATCAAGCAGCTTGCGAGAGACATTAAGTTTCCCGATATCATGAATTAGTCCTGCCCACCTGATTTGTGTTACTTCATCATGGGGCAACCCCATAGCTAAAGCAATTGCCATGGCATAACGTGAAACACGCAAAGAGTGCCCGGAAGTAAAGGGATGTTTCATATCGATAATTTGTGCAACTACCTCCAAAGTTTTTCCGATAGCATCAATTTTTAAAGGAATATATAAAAGCCCTACCTCGTCATGCACTTCTTTAAATATTGCTTCCACATTTCTGGCAAGGATAATTTTAGAAAATAAACGTTTTTTCTGCAAGGCCCTGAAAGTGCGGATAAATAATTCCTGAGTATATTCTTTACCTATATCCGCAGACATTTTATTCTTCAATTTTTTTAAATCATTGATCCTGCCTATTTGCAGTAAGATATCGATAGTATCAGCAATGCGGATAATCTGTGAGCCATAGGGGATGCCGCGTTTTAATTTTGCCCGCGGATAACCCATGCCGTTTATCCATTCATGATGATCAAGGATAAGTTGCGCTGACGGGTTTAGGCGCGGAATATTAGAAATAAGCTGCGCGCCGATAATCGGATGCGATAAAAGGATGTTACGGCTGGTTTTATCAGTACGTTTTAGATAGTGGATTATATGTATTGGAAATCCCACGCCGCCTATGTCATGCAGAAGAGCAGCATAAAATATATATTTTAACTGCTGGTTGGATACAGAATTCTTGGCGCAAAGCGTGGAAATAATTGCTACCCTCCAAGAGTGGTAAATCTTTTTCTTTTCGTCGATATCTATGATATAGGGTAGGATTGTAATCAGTTCATTAACCGTTTTTGTGGGATTGACTTTCACCCCGCCCTTCCTTTCTTATATTTTAACCCAGCTTCTTCTTTAGGAAGGGCGGGGTTCATTATTTATGCAGGAAATTTAGTATAGCTTGCGCTGCTCGGTTAGCAGCGCCTGTTTCGCCGAGTGAAAAACGGATATTTCCTAGATTGTCTTGCATTTCTTTTGTTTCTGCCGGGTTTTGCAGGATTTGCAGGGCGTATCTAGCGATTTTCTCCGGAAGAGCTTGAAACTGGATAAATTCCGGGATAATTTTTTTCTGCGCCACAATATTAACCATTCCGATATAGGGAAGTTTTACCTGTGGCCGGTAAAGTAAATAATTCAGGAGGTCCATTTTATATATAATCGCAAATGGTTTTTTCATTAAAGCAGTTTCTAATGTTGCCGTGCCTGAGGCAACAAGGCTGAAATCAGCGCTATTTAAGCAGTCGTAGGTTAAGCCTTCAATAATCCGGATATCTAAATTGCTTCCGGCAACCAAGCAGTTATAAATATTCCATTCCACTTGCATTGGTTTTGCGATAATGAACTGGGTATTATTTAGTCCTGCTTTAATCAGAGAGGCAGTTTTCAGCATTATCGGCAGAATATTTGTTATTTCCTGCTTACGTGAACCGGGCAAGAGGGCAATGGTAGTTTTCCCCGGCGTAAGGCTAAATTTCATTAGGAATTCTTCTTTGTTCATTGTAGGCTTGACTATATCCAGCAGGGGATGGCCGACAAATTCTGCGTTTATGCCGAATTTCCGGTAGAATTCTTCTTCAAAGCGGAAAACAACAATCATTTTATCGATGTATTCTTTTATGGTATTTACGCGGCCCTGGCGTGAAGCCCAGACTTGCGGGCTGATGTAATAAATCACAGGGATTTTTTTATTGATTGCTTTGGCTAACCTAAGATTAAAGCCCGAAAAGTCAATTAAGACGATAGCGTCGGGTTTTTGGGAATTGATTTTTTCTAAAAGCAGTTTTTTTAAAGCAAAGAAGCGGGGAAGTTTCTTTAAAACATCAAAGAGCCCGATGGCAGAAAATTCTTTTATGTCCTGATAAATCTCAGCACCGCTTTCACGCATCATGCTGCCGCCTACGCCGGAAATTTTTATCTGGGGGTTAATTGCCTTGAGGCTGCGGATTAAGAGAGAGGCATTCAGGTCGCCGGAAGCTTCTCCGCAGACGATTACAATATGCTTTTTTTCTGCCATATTTGTTTTTGGATGGTGAGGGCAACTGCCAGTGCTTCTTTGGCTACCGTGCCGGAGACAAGAGGTTCCTTATGTTCAAGCACACACTCTATAAAGGATTTCAGCTCTTTTTTCAAAGGTTGTTCTTTTTCAATCGGCAGGCTATGTTTCAGGATAGATTTGCCTTTGCGTTTGTAGATAAATGCTTCTTGTTGGACGTAATCCAGGGAAATATAAGTGTCTTTTTGGAAGAGGCGGATTTTCCGCATCACATCTTCTGAGACGCGGCTCGCCGTCACG
>JALOQJ010000034.1 GCA_025453445.1 Candidatus Omnitrophota bacterium | reverse complement strand
GCACAGCGTTCATGCGGGCTCCCAAGAATACCGAATGCAGCAGCTTCATTACAGCTGCCAGTGTCATGGCTGAGCCAAACATCGCGGCAATCAGGGCAAATACGCTGAAAATTGACTGCATTCGTGAAGCAGCCCCGGAAATATTAAAAATCAGGCCCTGATAAATCAGCCATTTAGAAACAAAACCATTAAACGGAGGAATCCCCGAGAGAGAAAGCCCGGCAATCACAGAACAAATATAAGTCAACGGCATTAATCTGCTTAACCCACCCAATTTATCGAATTCCGTAGTTTTGGCTCGGAACTGCACGTTACCAGAAGTAAAAAACAAGCAGGATTTATATACAGCGTGGTTAATTACATGAAAAAGCGCTCCGGTAATGCCGATAGGATTAGCAGAACCAATACCCAGAATCATATAACCAGCCTGAGAAATAGAAGAAAACCCGAGCAGCCTGTTTATATCCCGTTGCGCCAATGCCATAACCATGGCAAAAATTATGCTACAAGCGCCAATCAGCATAAGGAAAGAACTCATCTGGCTATTCATAATAAAGATACTCGAGGAAATGCGCACCAATAAATAAACCGCCAATAATTTATCCAGGCAGGTTAAGATAAATGCGTTCACCGGAGCGGGCGCGCTCTTTGCACAGTCCGGCACCCAGGAATAAAAAGGCACTGCTCCGGCTTTGGCAAAGCAACCAATAGCAAGGCATACGTAAGCAAAAGCCAACATGCCGTTATCCACAGCCAAATTAATAATATCTATCTGGAAGGTACGCGTAACATAATAAATAATACCAATACCTAATATCATTAAGGCATCAGAGCCGCCTACGATAATCATAGCCTTCTTCGCAGCCTTAGAGGCAGCTGCATCGCCCATATTAATTAAGAGATAAAGAGTAAAACCCAAGAATCCCCAACATACCAACAAGATAATAAGGTTATTCGCCAGCAATGCTCCTATTGCCGACACAAGAGATAATACCAAATACAGGTAATATTGCCTTATCCGAGGATGCCCCTGCATAAACTTGATAGAATAAGAAATGCTCAAGATAAAAAATACAACTGCGGCAACGATCATAAAGCCGTTGAGCCGGTCAAATTTAAAGAAAGGATAGCTAAAAAATTGCATCATTTTATTTTCAGGAGATTACGCGCGATTTTTTTTGCATGGTAATAAATCGCCGCGGTAAAATCAAGCATATTCAGGAACATATTACAGGCTAACGGCGTACAGATGCCTTCAATCAACCTTTGGTTATGTTCCCTGCGATAACCATCTATGAGAGTATCGATATGTTCCTGATTTTTCAGCACCTCTTTTACAAGGCTTAAATCATCTTTCTCCAAGGCATCGGTAATTTCCTGCAATGCCCCCGAGGTTAAAACATATAAATTATTATACTCTTTAACGGCATCCTCGCTAAAAAGAAGCTTTTCCTCTATTTTGATCTGCACCCTTTCCAGTATATCCTTACAATAATCGCCGATTAGTTCCAAATCACCCACTACGTCAGCATAAGTAGTTGCTTTTAACTTCTCTTCTTTTTCAGCACAACCACGGCCCCAAAAAACTAAATCAGAAATAATTTCTTTTTCAAAATCATTCAGCTTCGTTTCTTCAGTTAAGGCTTCGGCGATTAAATCCATATTGTGTTCCATAAAAGCGCGATGGGTCAATTCAAACATGGCTAAAGCGGCCTTAGACATAACGCTAATTTCTGTTTTAATCTCAGGCATGCCTTTCATAGCTTCATCTCCTGTCTTAACTTTGCCGTCTTTTCCTGCGAAAGCTTAATTAGATCCCAGCCGTTCATGATTTTTTTATTTTTCGGTTTATCAATCACTGCTAAACGCTCAGTGCAACAATAACAAGGATCCACTGCTGCCAAAGTAATTGCCGCATCGGAAATTGTGCCGCCTACTGCTGCGATTTTGTCGGATGCTACATTCATAAAACTGGGCGCGCGCACTTTTAGCCTCACCGGCCGGTTAGTGCCGTCGCTTCTGACATAATGAAAACACTCTCCGCGGGGTGCCTCTACCCTGCCGATACCTTCCCCGGGAGGAATATCTTTAATATCAGCATCGATTTTCCCCTGAGGTATTCTTTCTATGCATTGCCGGATAACCCGCACCGACTCATACATTTCTAAGATCCTGACGATAGTTTTTGCCAGGCAATCTCCTTCTTTTTCCATAATTACGCTCCAGCTGACTTTATCAAAAACGCCATAAGGCTCATCGCGCCTGACATCAATATTCACCCCGCTTGCCCTTGCTGTCGGGCCTACCACGCACCAATCAATAACCTGCTGTTTAGTCAAAACACCGATATTCTTCAGTCTCGCCTGAATTACCGGATCGTCCATTACTGCGCCACGAAATAAATCCAGCGCAGGAATTAACTCATCTAATATTCTTTTTAATATAGGGATATCTCCATCTTTAATATCCCTGCGTACGCCGCCGACTTTAAACATGGCATAACTCTGGCGGTTGCCGGTAATCATTTCGAACATATCCAAAACCGGCTCGCGGTATTTCCACGCCCACATCCAGACGGTATTATACCCGATAAAATGCCCTGCGAGCCCAAGCCACAATAAATGGCTATGAATACGCTGTAATTCGTCGATAATCGTACGGATGTAAAGTGCTCGTTCCGGAACCACATTTTTTTCTCCGCCCAGGATATCCTCTACTGCTAAACAATAGGCATAAGGGTGGCTAGAGGAACAAATCCCGCAGATGCGCTCCACCAGAAACGGCACCTGATCAAAATGTTTTGTTTCTGCCAATTGCTCTATGCCGCGGTGGTTATAGCCGATAATAATATCGATATCAACAACCTTCTCGCCTTCAACATAAAGCTGAAAAAACTCAGGCTCTTCCTGTAAAGGATGATACGGACCGATTGGTATTATAACTCTATGGCTCATTTTTATGCCTCAATGGATAGTTTCCTTCCGGCCAATCATCAGCCAAAAGCAATCGTTTTAAATTAGGATGCCCGATAAATTTGATCCCCAATAATTCCCAGATTTCCCGCTCACACCATTCTACCCCGACGAAAAGCGGAGTGATTGAGTTAATTTGCGGATTTTTTTTATCCAAAAGCAATACCCGCACGGAATAAATCTCCCCGTTTTTATCACAGCTAAAGTGATAGAGAATTTCCAATGCATCCGGCGTATCAAGGCCGCTAGCAATAGAAAACCTCAGCCCCAAATCTTTAAAAAGGAATTTTACAACTTCAATAATATCTTCTTTATCAATGGTAAAATATATCCTTTTAGATGATTTTTCTTCCCAGTTAAGAATTTTATCTTTCAGCTTCTCTCTAACTTCTTCTTTTATCTGCATTTTGTCCTCTGATTTTATCCACTAACTTTACGATCCCTGCAATCATTGCTTCAGGCTTAGGCGGGCAACCGGGAATATATAAATCTACCGGCAAAGCTTTATCCAAAGGCTCGCCAACATTATAACTATCCCTAAACATATGCTGAGAAAGCGCACATTGCCCAACAGCAACTACTATACACGGCTTTGGCGCTTGGGCATAAATTTTTTTCACTAAAGGAGCAGCTTTCCTATTCATTGTCCCAGTAATTAATAAAACGTCGGCATGCCGAATCGAACCAACCAACTGAATGCCAAAACGCTCAACATCATAGCGCGGAGTCAATAAATCCAATATCTCAATATCACAGTTATTGCAGCTACCTGCGCTGATATGAAATACCCAAATCGACTTGGTTAAGGCTTTAGTTTTAAAGTTCATATTTTAAATCCAAATAACAAAGCACAAAATTCAAAATAAATTCAAATACCAAATTCTAAATAACAAAACTTTTGTTTTGAAATTTGAATTTTTGATTTATTTTGTGCTTTGGATTTTGTCATTTGTCATTACTGTCCTAATACTGCTAATATAACTGCTATCCCCGCCATTACCGTCACCGGGCCCCAAAAAAACCTCATCGCCTGGTCAATGCGTAAACGCGGACTAGTATTTTTAATTAAAATAACGATTACTAAAAATAGAATGAATTTACCAATTACGAATAACGGGCTTAAATCCCGGCCCATAAATAAAACTATCAAAAATAGCGGCATGGTATAAAGCATTACGGCTTTGATTAATTTAAATATTGCTAAAGGTAAACCCGAATATTCAATTAAAACCCCGCCCATAATTTCCTGCTCTGCTTCTGAGACTTCAAAAGGCGCTAACCCCAATTTTGCCTGCATACAAAATATTGCCGCAATCAAAGCTATCGCTCCGGAAAAAGAATAAAAAAATGACCCGCACAACAATTGCTGACTGATGATTTCGCTTAAGCGGATATTTCCGCCGGATTTAATCAAAATTACCACAACGCAAATGATAAAAGGCAATTCATACCCCAAAACCAGTTTCATTTCCCGAGAAGCGCCTACTGATGCCAAAGGATTCCTTGAACTGGAAGCACCGATAATCAAAGCAACTGCCGGAATAACCAAAAGGTATATAATTACAATTACATCGCCTGTAAAACTTGCCTGGGGAAAGATTATACTATTGCCTAAAATCATCGCTGCTAAGGTCAGGCTTAAAAACCCTAAATAAGGAGCCAAGAGGAAAGTCAATTTTGCTCCCTCCGGCACAATAGTTTCCTTCCCTAATAATTTGATAATATCGGTAAAATTCTGATGCCACGGCGGCCCTTTGCGCCATTGTACCCGCGCAGACACCTTGCGCTCCAACCAACCTGCCATTAATCCTACGCAGGCGCTAAAAAGAAAACCGGGGAATATTAGGTAATTAAATAATAATTTCATCTTTTTTTCGGCGGTTGAATATCTTCCCTTGACCACTTACTGGTATGCACCGCTAAATTTTCACCAACAAAATAAATATCCTGCTCTAAGCTCTCTTCTATTTCTTTTATCTCAATAGCCTTTTCCGGACAACTGGTGATACATTTCGGCAATTTTCCGGATGTTCCAAGGCAATAGTCGCATTTAGAATCAAGGTAAGGGATAAAATCCTGAAAAATTATTCCAAAAGGACATGCCAGAGAGCAGCTCTTACAACTGGTGCAGCGCATTTTATAACGCTTAATGTGCCCGTCGCTTGCACGCTCCAAGGCATTATGATAACAGGCATTCACACAAGGCGCCTGTTCGCAATGCCGGCAAATAGTAGCAAATGTAGCATATTCGCGCAACGATGCCACACCGTTATTTTGCGGATGGTAAAAATAGCTGCAGGCTACCTTACATTCCTCGCATTGATTACAGATATCTAAATCAATGAATAGTTTCTTCATCAGTCCCATATATCATGCACATCTTTTAACTGCTCATAAGTAAACACCGGGCCGTCTTTACAAATATAAAAACTGCCCAAGCGGCAATGCCCGCATTTACCCAAGCCGCAGGACATATTTTTTTCCATAGATAAAAATATTTCCGCCGGATTAAAACCCAGATCCAGCAATTTCAGAGTAACAAATTTCATCATTATCGGAGGGCCGCAGACAATTGCCACGGCTTTTTTTAAATCTACGGGCGGCTCTTTTAAAATCGTGGTAATCAAACCGACATTGCCAGACCATTGCGCATCCCCGACATCAACCGTGGTGATGATATCTACTTTTTTTAGCTGCTGCCACTTAGGTATCTGGTCTTTATAAACGATATCACGCGGGCTGCGCGCGCCGTAACGCAATACCACTTTATGATATTTATCTATCTCCGCAAAAAGGCTGAATAATAGAGAACGTAAAGGCGCTAACCCCACTCCTCCGCCGACGATAAAAACATCTTTACCATAGAATTTTTCCAGCGGGTAACCTTTACCGTATGGCCCGCGTATACCTAAAGAAATATTTTTTGGGCTTGTATGCAGCAATGAAGTAACCCGGCCGGCTTTCATAATTGTAATATCGATTTTTTCTTTATTCCCCGGGTCAGAGGACGGTGTAAAAGGAGCTTCCCCAATACCGGGGATAGTCAACTCAACGAATTGCCCGGTCCTGAAAGAAAATTCCTCCTTGGGCCGCAGGACAAACGTCTTGATGTTAGATGTTTCGCTGATTACATCTTCCAAGGTTGCTTTGATAGGACGGAATATATTTTTCATTCTTTCACACTTAATTTTTTAGCCAAATCTTTCAATACTTCCCGGATATCGATTTTACCCGGACAGACTTCAATACACCTGCCGCAACCGCAACATGCAGGGAGCCCTAAATTATCCATAAAAAAATCAAATTTTTTAGTATACCTAAACCTTAACCTTTGCGCCCTGAGTTTTAAAGGATTTGCTCCACCGGCAACCCGTGCATAATTAGCATACAAGCAGGCGTCCCAGGCCCTGATTTTTTTATTTTCATGTTTTTCCTGCTTGTCAGCCAGCAAAAAACAATGGCAGGTATCGCAGATAAAATTGCATCCTCCGCATTCAACGCATGTCTGCATGAATTGCTGCCAGGTATCCAGGTTATGCCCTTCTTTAACCAGCCTTTGCGCGTCTTCCCGGCGGACTAAATTCTGGGGCAATAAATACCTTCTCAGGCGGTCAATCAGGCTCTCTCTCTTTGCCAGGCGGCCGGCAATCTGCACGTCTTTTGCCGGGATAAAATATTCTTCATATTCTTTTATTAATGCCGCGCCTTTTTCAGATCCAACTTCCACGATATAGCCTTCGTTTAACGGTGAGAGATTCAGGTCAAAACCCCATGTAGGATAAGGCAGGATTTCCCAGCTCAGGCAATGGCAGACTTGCTTAAAATCAGTGCAATCTCCGGAGATAATTGTTGTATTTTCTCGTCTTAACCGATAGAGAGTATCGACCTCTACGCCTTCCAAAAATACAAAATCCTGGATTTTGTGCCCGGCAATATCGCAGGATTTTACACCAAAAATTACTGTTTTTTCCGGTTCATCTACCGGACGATCAGGCGTAAAGTATGTACAAACTTCTTCTTTTGCCCGGGTAAAAAAAGACTTCAGCGGCTCAACCGGCCGATAGGGATTAAAAACAACTTCTTCTCCGGCGCCCAGCCTCCGGTAAGAATAATCAATTTCCCGGGTACAGTTTTCCACCTTGGCTACCGGCGTAAAAACAGTATAACTGCCTCTTAGCCGCAGGATAAATTCGTTTAACTGAATCGCTGAAATATAATAAATATTATACACCGTATTAAAAAGAAATTTCTGGGGAGGCTAAATCTTCTCTACTGCTTGCTAGTCAGGTCAGAATAATCTATAATCGCCTGCAGGATCTGTTCTGCTCTTGCTTTTCCGGCTTCGCTTGTGCCGACGCGCACTGCTATGCTGGTTTCACTGTCGCTAATCTTAGTGATGAAGATACGCACGGTCCTCTCTTCTGTGTCTTTAGCCTTAATTTGCGTTATATTTGGCCTGACATCGGCGCTTACAAACTGCACATCTAGGGTCTTAAATGAACCTTTAACAATATCAAATGCCCTGCTATAAGAAACATTTAAGGTCTGTTTTGCCTTTGCACTCTCCGCTAAACCTGCCATTACGGCGACGCAACCAGAGAAATTAGCTGCTACAAAACCAACCAAGCATAATTTTATGAATCTTTTTAGCATCCTCACCATCCCCCTTCCTTCCCTGTTAAGGAAGTGATTTTTAGAATACTATAAATTAGCAAAGTTGTCAAAGTTTTTTTGCTGATTTTTTTGTATCTTTAACGCATATAATTATATTAGTTAATAATACAATAATATTCATAATGCATATAAAGTCCGCTAATCACCCTAAGAAAAATTATTCATTGCATGAAACTAAATTTGCAGTACAATAATTTAAATAGAAGAAAAATGAAAATTAAACCTAAAAAAATCCTCACTTACGGGCTCATAGGGGCGGCTATAGTTTGCGCGCTGCTACTTATTGAATTCTTATTCAATAGGCCCCCCCATGATAAAACCCTGCGCGGAGTGGCATGGTTTAAATTCGATAAACATAATTCATTGGACGGCTGGGAGGAAAAAATATTCAATGGCAGAGTCCTCTATTCCGTAAAGGACGGCTCCAGTAAAGGCTACCTGAATGCCTACAGCCAAAAAGCGGCAAGCGGAATCTTGCGCTGGGTGAAATTTAATCCCAATAAGCACCCGATGATCAGTTGGAAATGGAAAGTAGTGCAATTTCCCCAACGCAAAGTAGGCACATTTACAGACGGCTCTTGGGTAGAAAAAGACGACTATGCCGCGAGATTTTACGTGATTTTCCCGCGCTTTCCTTTCTTCCGGCTGCAATGTTTAGAATATGTCTGGGACAAAGATTTGCCTTTGGGGACAGTATTAAATAATCCTAATTTCCCGAATTTAAAACTCATTGTTGCCAGTTCGGGAGATCAAAACCTGGGCAAATGGATCAGTATAGAGCGGAATGTTTTTGAAGACTTTGAAAAATATTTCGGTAAAGCCCCGGGGTATGTGGGGGCAATTGCCATTATGACAGACGCGGATAATACCGCAAGCACTGCGGAAGCGCAGTACAACGATATCGAGGTGGGATATGATAAAAAATGATTTAAGGAAAAAGAAATACCTGGGGACTACTTTTCAGAAGAAACTATTATTTCTGGTGTTTGCTGCCGCGGTTATACCGGCCACGGTGATTGCGCTTTGCCTTTACTACATGATTTTCAATATGCTCTCCATCCAGATGTTCTTTCCGGAGGCAATTGCTTACAATGTAATGCCTGTCTTGAATAAAATCAATATGGTGATTGCCATAGCCATACCAATTGTCCTGGTGGTTCTTTGGCTGATTGCCTTAGAATTATCCCACAGGGTCGCCGGGCCGCTTTATAGGCTGGAAAAAGAGCTGGGAGAAATCGTAGCCGGGACAAAACAAGGCCCGATTATGGTACGCAGAAAAGACGAGTTCCACTCTTTAGCGGCAAAAATCAATAAACTTATTTTAAAGCGCTGATAAATATTACTACTGTGCTGCTTCTTCTCTGTAAACTGTCAACACCTCTCCGCTATCCTTGTCAATAAACACCCAGATATCCGGAACCGGCTCTTTATAATCAAAGTATACTGTACGGTAATTTTTCAAAAAACCCTGCCTCAGGATCCCGTGATTAGGGGATTTATCTTCGCCGCTTAAATAACCGATTCTTTCCGACCAAAGCTTTCCGCCTTCATCATAGATAATATTTGCATCTTCAAGCTGAAACCCCTGCCCCTTTACCACTTCAGTGGCAATAACAACTGCCTGTTCCTTGCTTATTTCTTTACTGGCTGCCCCTGCACTTTGTGCGTATGCCGCAAAACAGGGAATAAAAAACAGCACCCCCAAAACCGCCGCAAAAATTAGCAACTTTCTCTTCATATTACCCCTCCTTATTTTATGCTGCCGGTTTTAATAATCTTTCTTTTACTAAATCGCTGGTTAATTTCGCATCTGCGCGGCCAGCTATCTTGATAGCAACCTCTTTCATTACCTTGCCCATATCTTTCATTCCTTGCGCCGCTGTCGATACAATAACCTCTTCGATAATTTTTTTTATTTCTTCCTGCGGTATTTCCTGCGGCAGGTAAGATTTTAAAATAACCAGTTCTTTTGCTTCCTTATCTGCCAAGTCCGGGCGATTACCTTTAGTAAATTGCTCGATAGAATCCTGGCGGGCCTTAATCTGTTTCCTGATTACCGCCAAACAATCAAAATCATCCAGTTTAGGCTTATTTTTTGACATCGCCACATTTATCATTTCCGCGCGCAGGAAATTTAAAACCGAAGATTTTAGAGTATCCTTAGCTTTCATCGATTCTTTATAGTCGCTAAAAATTGTATCCTCAAGCATTAGTTTCTCCTTGTTGTTTCATCAGAATAAAACTGCCTTTCTAAATTTTTTCAATCTTTTCTTTAAATCAACCAACCCCAAATGCGCGGTCCGCTCTACGCCAAAACCCTCCACATTAAAAGATGCAGCGATAGTCCCGTAAGCGATTGCCTTTCTTAAAGCCGGCGCGCTGATTTTGCCTGCCTTACTTAAATACCCCATGAACCCTCCGGCAAAAGTATCACCGGCGCCAGTAGGATCAATTACCTTATCCGTCGGATAAGCTGGAATAGAAAAAATAAACCCCTCCCCTGCGTGCAGGGGCGGGGTAAATTTATCGCTGTATAATAAAACTCCATGTTCGCCTTTTTTGATAAGAATCATCTCCGGGCCGTGTGAACGTAGGAATTTTGCCGCCTTAATTAAGTTATGCTCGCCTGATAAGCTTCTTGCCTCCTGATCATTGGCAACATAAATATTAACTTCCTTTAAAAGCCTTAACAGGCTCCTACGTTTATGATTAATCCAGTAATTCATACTGTCCAACCCGACTAAATGCGGAGAATGCATATGATTGAGCAGGTGCCTTTGAATATCCGGATCAACATTAGCCAGAAATATATTTTTTATTTTTCTCTGTTCATGGGCAATCATTGGCTTAAAACCTGAAAGCACACCCAATTCAGTATTTAAGGTAAGAGCGGTATTTAAATCACCTTTATACTCTCCCTGCCAATGAAAAGTTTTCCCGCCTCCCCTGATTAGAGAAGTAAGAACAATGCCTTTCTGTTTAAGGAAATTGATATAACGTGGAGGAAAATCCGCGCCGACAATAGCCACAAGATTAACATCAGTAAAAAGCCGCGCAGACATGGAAAAATGCACTGCCGAACCTCCGAGCATTTTTCTCTTATGCCCAAAAGGCGTCTTTACGGTATCCAAGGCTACAGTCCCTAAAACAACTATGCTCACCCCGCACCTTCCTTTTTATTAATTTTATTTCTCAATGTTCCACCGCACTATTTGAATTCGAAGAAGGTGCGGGGCTCATTTTATAAAAATTAAGGTTACAACTGCCACGGCTATACAGTAATAGCCAAAATAATACAATTTAGCACGATGCAATATTAATTTTAATACCCAAAGCGCAATTAGTCCAGTAAATAAACTGCAAAAAAATCCTACGGCAAGCCCGCTGAAATTACCTTTCAAAGCAAAACTGATTTCTTTTGCCTCTAATAAAACAGCTCCCAGCACCGCTGGGATAGATGCCAAAAAAGAAACCCGGAAAGCAACTGATGGTTTAATCCCCCTGAAGAACAGCGTAGAAATAGTAATACCGGAACGCGAGATCCCCGGGATAACCGCAAGCCCCTGCGCAATGCCTAAAATAAATCCGTCTTTTAAATTAACATTGTCCCTTTTAGCCGCAGCAAATCCGGCAGTAAGGATCAATATTACGCCGGTTGCCAACAAAGCAGCTGCCGCAGGCGCGATTTCACTAAAAAGGCCTTCAAAAAAATCTTTCCCCGAAATAGCGATTATCCCGGTAATTGCCGTAACTAATACGATAAATAAAATAAGTTTCGGCTTAAACATCGTCTCTATGATATCGCTCCAGAAAAATATCAACAAGGCAGCAACCGTACCCAGATGCAAAATTATAGAAATTCCCAACTGATTGTTTTGTATCCCAAGCAGCCTCTCTGCAATCAGCAAATGCGCGGAACTGCTCACCGGAAAAAATTCAGTCAGGCCCTGGATTATTCCCAGAATAATGTAGTCAGCCATTTTTTAAGGGTTCTTAGTTAAAAAATCTTTTAAATCCTGCGCTAAATCTAAGTTTATCTTCAGAACTTTATTTGTAACCGGATGCGGAAAATCCAACTTTTGCGCGTGCAGGCATAATCTTTTTGCCTTTATTTTAAAATCGCGCCTAAAGGCAAACTTGCTTTCTCCTAAAATAGGATGCCCTATCTGCTGAAAATGAATGCGGATCTGATTAGTGCGCCCGGTTAAGGGAGATACTTCCACAATCACAAAATCCTTCCTCGTCTCAACTACCCTATAATGAGTCGATGCGGGCTGCCCCTCGATGGGGTTTTTTATTTCCCCTTCCGGCCGGCTGAATTTTCCCTGCACAAAAGCAAGGTAATTTTTTTTAACCCGCCTGGAATGAAAAAGTTCCATCGTCTTCTTCTGGGCTGCTTTTCCCTTGGCATAAATAATCAACCCGGAAGTTTCCCTGTCCAGCCGATGGCAGGGATGCAGCCGGTAAGGCAATTTTCTTTCTGCTAAATCGTCATTTAAAATACTGGTAAGGGTGCGCTTCTCTTTTTTTGGGGTGGGGATAGTCAGCAAACCTGCGGGTTTATCAACAATAACCAGCCAGTCGTCTTCATAAACAACAGGAATATTCACCCCGCACCTTCCTCATATTCAGACGAATTTATTTTTAATAACGTGAATTTTTCGAAAGAAGGTGCGGGGTTCATTAAATAATTTCAAGCATCCGGTCGATGGCGTTCTTCGCGCGCCGGCGGATATCATCAGAAACCCTGACTTCTTCTTTTAGCTCTTCCAATGCCCAAAGCACTTTTTCCTGCGTTGTACGCTTCATATTCGGGCAAACCGCTGCTTCGCTTGCCGGATAAAATTCCTTGCCTGGGTTATCTTTTTTCAGGCGGTAAATCAAGCCTACTTCAGTAGCAACAATTATTTCTTTGGCGCTGGTTTCTTTGGCAAATTTGCACATCTGCGACGTAGAAAGCGCCTCATCAGCTAAAGCAAGCACTGCAGGCAGGCACTCCGGATGCGCTACAACCTTTGCCTTAGGATGAAATTTCTTCTCTCTTTTAATATCTTCGGGTAAAATCCTCACATGAGTAGGACAA
>JALOQJ010000033.1 GCA_025453445.1 Candidatus Omnitrophota bacterium | reverse complement strand
TTAGAATTGGTTATTGTAAATGATTCAGGAAGAAGAATAACTTTTTCATTTATTGAGGGGGACGTTTTAAAGGATCCCATGCCGCATTTTTGTAATAAACAGGTAGTTTATCTTGTTAAGCCATGGGATAAAGTTGAGCGCTTAACAAATTATTTTACTATTTTATCTAACATGCAAGAAAACGATTACCTATACATCTCAAGCGACATGAGCCCTGAAAATGATTATCAGGCAGTATCATTGCCGTTTACATTCTTCGGGCCGTCTCTCCTGGGGTTGGAAGAAGTAGAAAGAAGCAATGGGTTTGGGACGGATTTTATAGGTATTGCTATCGGAGAGATAGTCTTTAAAAAAATAAGTACTGCATATTTCGAGTCCATTAAAACAATTAGCCGTGCTGATTGTACATTTTCTATCATAAATGACCCAATGTTTCTAAGTTTGCCTTTATTCAACGAGTTATTCTACCAGATTACCGAACAAGATGTTGATAACTTAAAATTATTTATAAATGGCTTAACCAAAGAACAAAAAGAGGCAATGCTCGGGCTTTTCGAAAGGGCTGCCTATATAACGCACTTAAATAATTTACCCCGTGTATATTGGCATGTACGGCTGTCTAAATTTTTAGGCTTAAAAGAAAGCGCTTTATCTCTAATCATACAGTGGTTGATGAATTTAAAGTTTATGCGCCAATTACGCGATACCTGCTCATTAGGATTTGAGCCGCCGATAGAAAAACAAGCGGATTTGACTGATGAGATCAGTGATGCTATTGTTCCGGATTTTAGTTTAGAAACAGGATTTGCGCCGTTTCAAAACTGTGTATTTATTTTAAGGAATTTAGCCGAGGCCAAAATAAAAAATTCCTCTGATATATCCTCTAAAACTTTAATGTCCTTCCGCAAACTGATTAAATTCTGCAGCGTGGAAGAAATTGAGGCAATCCTCGGGCTTGCGGGAACCAAGCCATTATTTACGGATTTTCGCGCAATCTGCCATAGCGCTTTAGTCGTAGCGCAGAATAAAAGTGGTGTTCGGTTTACTGATAATCCGCTGGAGAATCCATCAGGCCTTGGGCCGAATGTAAGATTCTACAAGACGCCGAAAATGAGGCTTGAGCCAACAGATAAAATACCATATGAAACAAGGTTAAAGGAAGCAGCCAATTTTGTCACGAAAAAAGAATGTTTAAAATCCGTAGAGCAATGCAATTTAGCCATACAAGATTACCCTGCTAAGCTTGCAGCGTATAGGTTACTGCTTCGAGCCCATGCTATCGATCCAAAACCATGTTTGAAATGGTATTTTGATAATACTTTAGAGCGGGCAAAAGGTAATTTATCCCCGCAGGATTTGGTAATTTTGGCCAAAGATGCGAGTATGCTGCAGTTAGCGCTGTCACAAGCAAAGAACCCAAATAATAAATTATGGCCTAGGAAAGACGGATTAACCGATGCGGAAAGGGTCTCAGGTTTTCGCAAGGGGTCTGTTCGATATGCTGCTGTTTTCATTCTTGCCGTTATTATTGCAAGCGCTTATTTTTCACTCCTAGTTACGGGAAATATAGCTGTTGCTTTTGGTATCAGCGGCGCAGTATTTATTAGCGGGATTATTTTATGTTCTGACCTAGTGGATATAATCAAGAAAAATTTGGCCTTACGCCGGTTAAATAAAATCGAAACAGAGAAAAAACAAGAGCGGCAATTAAAGAAAATAGCCAGAGATTCAGAAAATGCGGCTAAGAAGGAGAAAGAGAAACAGGGCCAGGAACAGTCGGCTAAGAAACAAAGAGAGAAAATTCCTGCGAAAATCGCAGCATTAGAAGAACAGCTCGTTGGCTTAGAAAAAGACTTATTGCGGTTTAACGCTATTCAGCAATTCACAGAAGAGCTTAGCCAATTAATCCCGCCTGAATTAAAACAGATTAAAAAAGTTAAACACTTGGTTGAGAGTTTTCAAAAAAGGTGCCTTATAAAAATTAATGCCCGTTTAACCCAAGCCAAGAGTAAAAAAGATATGGCAATTAGTATCGAGGCAGAAAATAAACGCATTGGATTTATCATTAATTTTTGTAGAGCGGAAATCCTGCAAGTAAATTCAAAGAAATTCAATAATCCTCAGGTATTTATTAGTAAGGTAGATCAATGGGTGTCAAGTGAGTTATTGGTATATCCCGAAAAAGAAGATGTGTCTGATTTTCTTAGGTGGATAAACGAATTTAAAACAAAAGGGATAAAAGAAATTTTAACTAGATTAGCTCTGGAGGAGTTTAAGCTTAAATTTTATAAATTAAACTTTCATACAAAGCATTACGGTAAGCTAAAGAAGCAGATAGAAATACTGCTTGAGCCGGTAAAAGATGTGCCTGAGGCGCAGGCTTTAGTAAAAGTTAGCATGAACAGGATAAACGAAGGTATCAATAATCGCAGAATTTTAGATAATTCTAGTTATAGGCTTGCCAGGGCATTGAGTAATAACTTTCTTACAGCTAAAAATCAGTTAGATGGCCTAGAGTTCCGGCTTTTGGCAGAAAAAAAGAAAATAGATGAAAGTATAAAAAAATTAACCGAAGAAAGTATACAAGCGATGAAGGCGATAGAAAGTAAGCTCGGCCTATATACTGACCCGGAAAAATATAAAAATGACTTAGAGCAGGCTGTATCCGCTGAGGTGCGTTTTATTCCTGAATTAATGCAGTCACTTGAAAAGCGAATAGAAAGAGGGGTTGTCGATATTAAGACGCGTATGCAAAATATCGCCCGGTCTAAAAAGCCGGGTAAAATTGTAGCTGTGATAAATCCTGCCTTGCAGCCTAAATCAGCCGAAGCCCCGAAGAAAAACAAAGAAAAAATCAGTTCTGAATTAGCAGAGCAGGTTAACGCTAAGATAAAAGATATCAAAGAACTCCTGCCTGCAGCTCTTACTTTGGATGATTTTCGCGGTTTGCTGAAGGAATTAGAGGATTCTACCGCTGCAGCAGTAGATTATTCTCCTTTAAAAGATTTTATTCAGGAGTTAAAGGTAAAAATGGCGATGTCGGTTATTGGCGATATTGTGAAATTAGCAGATTCCGGCAATAAAAAAGCAGCCTATGAGCTATGGCTAAAAAATAAACCGGAACTTATGCCGCAGTTGATTGCTTTGCATGAAGAAGCCGGGCAAGAGGCTATAAGAGCAGTAACAGCCAAAATAGCCTCACTTGGAGTTTACACGCACCGCAACAGAGGTCATACTCCAGACCTCAGCCGTTGCGACCCGCCGCTAAACGATAAAAATGCAGAAGCAGAATTAAAAGGTATTGTGAATACCTACAGGGAGGAAATTATCGCTCTTGTCAAAACAGACAAATATGAAAATATGAGAAAATCCAGCCTTGAGGCATTAAAAGCCAACAAAGGTTATACTAACCTAGAAGAAAAATTAGAAAACTCTATTGTCAAAACTGGGCCTCCTGAAGAATCTAAGTTAGCCCAAGCAATTAAAACATTCCAAACCAAATATAACACTATTGTCCGTGCTTTAAACCTCGCCCCCAATATTATCGTTATTGTTACCAATAATCCCGTTATTGAAGATTTTATCCACGAATCCGCTGCTTTAACCGGCAAAAGCGACGCAGAGAGCGAAGAAATTACAGTGGTGTTAAAGAATGAGCTGAATAAAGCTTTGAAAAAACCGGTTTTCCGCTCTCATCGCAGAAAACCCGGTATTGCAATTATAGAGGTTTTAATTATTTTAGCCATCGCTGTTTATTTCTGGCCGCAAATTTGCGTGCTCTTTGAAACGCTGCATCATTGGCTTGCCCTGAGCAACGTCGAAGGGCTTGTTTCTATCGGCGCCAGCGGCGCATTGCCAATACCAATAACAGTGGCTTCAGCCGCGTTCATCAGCCATGTTTTTATGCCGGCAAGTTCGCCTATGCCTAGTATGCATTTAGATTTAGGGCCGCTGGTAATGATGAATAAGCCTAAAGGTTATATCAGTGCTGCAAAAAGAGACCCCAACAAGCCAGCTTTACCGGTGATTGCGGAATTATTGCCGTCCAACTATGGCGGATTAAAACCAATGGGCCAGCTCGACAAAGATACTACTGGCGTGATATTGTTTGGAATAGGCGGTGAGCTTTTTAATATTTTATTGAATCATACTGCTCATCCGGAAAACGCGGTTCTGAAGACTTACGAAGCTGTAATTACCGGCAATCTTTCCGAAGAAGAAAGCAAAAAACTAATAAATGGAGTGGTAATAGAAGCTTTACATAGAGAAAAGAAAACAACGAAGCCTCATCTAGCCAAGGCCAATTCTGTTAAGATTATGAATTGCCATATGAAGCCAGCTGAAGATGGCCAGCCAAGGAGCTTGGTAGAAATTACCATATCCGAGGGGGTATTTCATCAGGTTAAAAAGATGTTTGAGGCAGTTGGCCACAGCGTTCTTTCTTTGCGCCGTACTGCTTTCGGAAAAATTAAGCTTGGGGGTTTGAAAGAAGGGGAAGTTAGAGAGTTAACGCCGAAAGAATATGACTGGGTTTCTTCTGTTTATTATAATTCAACAAGCAGGCTAAAAGGCATCGCAGACCTAGCCACAATTGCTTTTCTTGCGCTTGGCGTAATCTCTGTTTTGCAGTCACCTTACCGTATTTTCCTCTTGGTTGTGATGGGTGTTTCGCTATTTATCTTATTGCAATCTCTTTATGCGTTCGGGCATATATTGTGGAAAGAGAAATTATCACTGATTAAACCGCAAGTTACATGGTGCCGGTTTATTTTCGGTATCGCAGGATGTTTTATAGAGTATCTTTATAATAAAATACGCCTTGCAATCGGCCAGCCGCGGATCGTGATAGTTAAGAGCCAAGATCATCTTGAGAAAATTCATGGTTATCCGTTTACTCCTTTAGACAGCAATATCTATCTTTTTCCCGGAGAAGCGCGCGGGTCATTCTTAGGCGACGAGAAAATCTGGATGGGGATGATTCTTGATGCCCACGGCGGTGGATATAAGGGCGAACATTATTTGGCAGGAGGATGGAAAACAAGCGAGTGTATTACTTACTTAAAACAAAAATATGGAATCGCAAGGATTTTGGTCTGTAGTTGTAATTCCGAGAAAGCCAAAATTGAGGATGTCCCCGGGGTAGAGATCCGTTATTTTGACGAACTAGTTTCTTGTTCTGTTGATAGACAAGCAAGGCGGGATAGCCCAACAGTTTCTACTAAATCTAAGATTACTCGTCTAGTCTCATCTCAGGATAGGCAAAAAGTAAAATTGGCAATTTTCGTAACAAGAAAAATTCTGGCAGATGATCGATCTAAAACCGGCTTCAAAAGTGTTTGTCAGATGCACACGCTTCTATTATTGCATATGCTTTCTCTAATGGGGATTCCAGCCGAAAGAATTTATTTTAAAGGGTACCATGCCGTAAAATTGGTTAATTCAGGCTATGTAGCTGATGCATTTCCTTCCACCAGCGGCTTGCATAGATATTGTTTCTGTAAAAATCATTTAAAGCAACGGGCTGGGTTAATAATAGGGCCAAACAAGCAAGCATATAAAAGATACTACGGCCTTTTTGCGGTCAAACCGGTAATTCCCGGAGAAATAAAAGCAAAATTCGCAGTTAATCTACAGAGGATTATTGATTCGTATAGTTCAGAAATAAAAATAATATATGATCTATCCAAAGGCAGCGGCTCGGGCAAGGGCCAAGAGTATAAAGGTATCGGCGAAATAGCTACGATTGCCTTAACTTCTATTCCTTTAATCGCAGCGCTTCATTTACCTTCCGGCGCCTTGGCGCAGGTCTGGGAATGCCTCAAAATTCTCGCCCCGCCGGCAGCCATAATTGGTTTACTTATTGTAATCGCAGTAATGATTTTTAAATATTTTAGGTTTATTCCTAGAAAAGAAAAGAATCCCCCGGGTTTAATCCAAATCCTCGCTGAATTACATTACCCTCAAGAAAAAATACCCCAAATCGCCGCAGAATTCGAAAGATTCCTTTCTGAACCAAAGATTAAAAATATCAATAAAGATCTAAGTAAAAGATTAATCACTATAGACCTGGTACAGTGCCTTTTAAAAATATTAATTTTAGAAGCTAGGATAAAGTTTAGCAAAAATGAACCGGGGTCATTAGTAGGAATGCTTATCGCCTCATTATATGAAAAAGATATTTTTGAGATAATTAAAAATGCTGATATCACACAAGAGAAGAAAGATAAATTAACAGCTGATTTATTGACTTGCCCGGCCTATTCCCAATTCGCTTATATTTGCCTAAGGGCTCTTGGTTTTAGCGTGAAAAGAGCGACAAATACCACGCATGTTTTTACTGTTTTACCTGTAAGCCGCAGGAAGATTATCATTACCGATTTTACGAATTGTATCGTGGGCATGGTTGATTTAGAAAGAGAATATAAGAAAGAAGACAGGCTGTGGCATTTGAGAGAGCCTTCAGAAATAAAAACCAGCCGCTGGCAAAATAAGGAACTTGGTATTGAATACAATGATCGTAAGAGATTCTTCAACTCCTTTCACTATACAGAAGGAGCTTATTTTACGCCTGTAATCGTTCATAGGATTGCCGATATTTTATTGGAGCTGGGTAAAATTGAGGAAGCGATTAAATTAGATAGGCAAGCTTTAGATCTTGATGGAGATTATGCAAACGCATGGCTTGGTTTAGGCAAAGCCCAATTAAAATTAGACTATATCAAGGGAGCCAAAAAAACATTCTCAAAGTTTTTACAGCTTAATAATCATAGCGCTAATGCCTATTGCTCCGTCGGTTTGAATTTCTTATCTACGAGATACTTAAGCGAGGCCAGGGATTATTTATCTGCAGCAGTGCAAATTGATCCCCAGGATAATGTGGCTCATGAGAGCTTTAACATCGTTTTATTAAAAATCGGTGACAGGCATATTCGAGATAGGCAGCTTCATAAAGCAATTGATGTATCCTTGGAGCTGTCTTCTTTTAATCCAAAAGACGCCGATATCCACTGTAGTATTGCCTTGAACTTTTTTGTAGCGGGTTATTTGAATGAGGCCATTGAATATTACAATAAAGCAATTATCTGCGACCCCAAACATATGAAAGCTTATGAGCATCTCGCTTGTGTTTATCTAATGAAGAACTCATTTGCCAAGGCACTTAGTATTGCAAAAGAAGCGATTAAACAAAATCCTGAATATGCTCCCGTCTATGTAGCTATGGGGATAGGCTATTATAATTTGAACAATTACATTGATTCTATTAAAACATTCATCAGGGCTATTGAACTTGCTCCGGAAAGCCCTGAGAGCCATTTTTATCTTGGAGAGGTATATGAAAAAATTAACTTGATTGCATTAGCAATAGAAGAATGGGCTACTGTTGTGCAGCTTGATCAAAAATATTTAAATAAAATTAGTTATCGGTATCAAAGTGATGTTTTAAGAAAAATAGAGGCCTTCGCTAAGCTTAAAGGTAGCATAAATGTTTCCCTTTGTCTTCTCGGCACGTACAAAATAGCAATGGTATTTATCCGGTGGAGCGTGTGGATTTTTACAGCTGGGCACGTCAAATTATCTTACGAAACCCTTGAAAAAGTCAATTTACTCAATAGATTAATCCAAATATTCTTTGCGCCTTTATGGGAATGCCTGTCAATTTATCGAAAAGAATTCTTACTTAGGCATCCACATCTCGTGGGGCCAAAACTTAAGAAGTTACGGAAACACTGGCTTAGTATTATCCGTTGGATACCGGTTGGGACTTTATTTTTCGGCACGCCCATCTTGTCATTATTTGCTGTTTGTTTTGGCTATCAACTGCCATCTCCGTCTTTAATAATCTGGACCACTTGTTTATGCGGCCCTTTTATGCATATGTGGTACAACTTTTGGTATCCCGAAGCTGTGTTAACCATAGCTCAAATCCCGCAAGACAACGGCGGCGGCGCGGGCAAGAAAGAGAACGGCTTCGGTGAAGTTTGCACAATGCTTGGTGTAGCTTGCCTTGGTCCGGTAATCGGCGCAACAATTCTGCCTTCAATTGTTTCTGTCGCATGTAGCGGAGGTTTAAACCTCCGCTACAATGTGGATAACTTTGGCGCCTTGGCGCAGGTCTTAACTGCCGGGAATATCCATGCTTTGCCAATGATTATTGGGATTATTTTGTTTGTTGCTGTCTACCTATTACCGGTATATTTCTTTACGGTGGCCAATATCCAGAATAAC
This sequence comes from Candidatus Omnitrophota bacterium, assembly GCA_025453445.1. Classification (GTDB taxonomy): domain Bacteria; phylum Omnitrophota; class Gorgyraeia; order Gygaellales; family Profunditerraquicolaceae; genus JALOQJ01. Next base: position 4,818 of record JALOQJ010000033.1, on the reverse strand, counting down.
AATGTGCCTTTGTCTGTCATTGATGGAATAGATAATACGGTAGTCTCCGATTCTGATGCGGTAGAATTGGGAAGAACGCAGCTTTTGGCTGCCAAAAGGACGGGGATTTTGTTCCAAGGAAAGCAGTTCTTTTGTCGCACGATCCTGAATTTGAAGAGAAAGCTTCTTAAACTGCCGTTCTGCGCTTGTAGCTATGCTGACTTTATAACTCATTTATGCTTAGGCTTCTGTAAAGATTTCAGGAAGGAACGCAAAGGCTTTATCTTCTCGCAGCTACGTTTTGCGGCAATGGCTAAGTCAATAATATCTTCTCTAAGGCGCGTATCTTTAATCATTGCCATCAGGAATGAATTTTGTTCATTGGCCGGCAAGGCGCGGAAAGCAGTCATGAATACTTCTGCGGTTGCTTGTGGTGCAGTCATCTGGTTTCTCCTTTCTCTACAAAATATATATCATAATTTTCTAGGTAAATCAAGAATTAAAGTTTCAATAGGCTTATCCCTGGACAACGTTTCCTGCGGCGGCGCGGGCGGGGGCGGAGAAAAAAGCAGCAGCCCGGCGCCTGAAAGCAGCGACAGCGTGACGGGTAGAGGAATTATTGGCAATGAAGATTATTTTTATTCCAAATCAACAGGTTATTATGTCGGCAGAACGCCTTTAAAAGTAGATGCCCGCGTTATTCAGGCTGCGGATAGGGCTGGTATCAAGTTAAATTGGGATGATGAAGGCAGCATTGTTTTTATCTCACGCGAAGAAGGCATGCGGCTTCTTGGAGAACTTAATGCGGTTGGTTTGACTTGCGCGGAATATTGGAAAGTATATAAGGATGCAGGGGATTCCAGAGACCGAGAAATGTTAAGAAGCCTCGAGTCAGAGCAGTTTACGGAATGGCTGGATGTTCATTTTTACCAAGCAAATGGAAAATACTATATGATTGAACATCCACGTTTGCCTATAGAGAAAAATGAAAGCAATCTAATTTATAAAGGCAAAAGCATAGAAGTTAAAATACCCAAAGGCCGCCCTGGATGGTTTAATCCTGAAGATGCAAAATTTAGTGTTGTTGGTATACCACAAAATATAAGGCAGGTTTTCGAAGGTAAGAATACGCCGTGGAAATATTGGGATATTTATACGGACTTTCTTAAAACAGGTTTAGGGGCTATCCGCGGGTATGTTACTTCTTCAGGCACGCCCTCTCTTGATTTAGGCATACCTCCCAATGCCAAGCAGCCAGTTTTGATGCTGCGCGAATGCCGCAGGGATTTACCCACGCCTAATTTAGCTAACAACATTATTCAGGAAGCAGGTGGATTTATTGCAAAATATGAAGGTTTAATCAGTAAAAAAATCAGCTTTGAAGAATTTTGGATGGTCCATCCGGAGTTATTAGGCTTCTTACGCGGCAAATCTTTTCAGGCGGCCAGCAGTTTATTTAAAAGTTCTCAGGAAAAAGAATTGTATAAACTAAGAGAGAGAATTATAGATATGCTGGGGATGCTTAGGCTACTTGCCGAAACTAAAAACGAACAAGAAATACTAAAAGAAATTAAAGACATTAGTCAGCGGATATTCCAGATTAAAGAAGCGAAGATAGATTTAAATAGGTTTGTTTTATTTGTTAAGAATAGCAGAGATAGATTGAACTTGGCATTATCCGCTAAATCACCGGTAGTTTTCGTTATGGGCCATAAAAATCCCGATACAGACACGGTAATTAGCGCTTTGGCGGAGTCATTCAGGAATTATTTGATCAACGGCCAGTTAATAGCTTATTTTCCTGTGGTGCAGGCAGATACCGTGCCTAAGGAGATAAGGCGGCTTCTGGGTGATGAATTATCGGATTCAATCTTGCTTACTAATGAAGATATCTACAAAAAGAGCCTGTCTTCTGGGCAAGCTCGCTGGATTTTAGTTGATCAAAACGCGGCTGGTGAGGTGCAGAAATTTATCCTTTCAATTATTGACCATCATGCGGTTTGTAAGGTTGCCTCAAGGCAAAATATCAGCAAGACATTAGAGTTGGTTGGTTCGACTACTGCATTGGTAGCACAAAAAATTTATGGCTTAGGCGTTGAAATGGATAAAGAATTCTGCAGAATTTTATATGGAGCTACCCTGATGGATACCGAAAATAGGCTGTCTTCGAAAATGACCTCAAAAGATAAGCTGATTATGGATATTTTGCAGATAGCCTCAGGGCGCGGAAACGATAAAGAATTTTATCGGGGCTTAATGGATCAATTATTATCCGCAGAAAATGCCAAGTTCCTGTTTAAAAGAGATTATAAAGAGGATTGGGGGTTTGGTTTTTCAGTGGCCAAGTTAAAAGGTATTTTTGATAATGAGGGGAGAGTTTTAAAGGCTTCCCTTATTAAAGAGCTTTTTGAGCTTGCTAAGCAAAACAATAAATCCAAGAATCTGCCCTTGACTATTATAAAAATAGTCGACTATAAGCCTGATAATGAAACAGTAAACAGGGAAAGGATTTATTTAATATTCGGTAATGCGGCTGCGAAAGAATTTATAGAAGCTATTTTTAATTTAATTTCAGAGATACTCAACTATACATACCGCAATTATCAGGGATACAGGCAAAAAATTTCCAGAGAAGAAAGTTTTATTGAATTTTGGGGAGTGGGAGTGCAAATTTCCCGCAAAAAAACAGCGCCTTTAATAGAGCCGGTTGTCGCGGCATTCAACGAATATTTTTATTCTCCTTCAACAGGTTTATATGTAAAAAGAGAGTTTTTAACATTTGACCAGCATTTACAAACGCAGGCAGATTCCTATGGCCTTAAATTATGTCATGATAACGAAGGCAGGATAAATCATATCACATATTACGATGCGCGCTTTTTATTAAAGATTATGAATTTTACGGCGATGAGCTTACGGGAATATTGGTTAGTCCGCAAGGATGCCGAAGAGATGAACGATGCGCAAATGATAGGCCACCTGCAGCATAAAGGCTTTGTTGAATTTCTGGATACATTGATTGAAAAAAATAATTTTACCTTGGAGCATCCCGAGGTTATTAGGCTTGCAGGCGGTAAATATTCATATGAAGGACAGAGGAAGAAAATTGAGGTATTAGATGGGCATCCCGGACTAATCCATCCCAGAGAAATAAATTTAGGCACAGGATTGCCCTTAAAGGTTTGTGATCCAGATAAATATTCAGATGTTGAGCTTTGGAGATATTGGTCACCAGATGCCGGTTTGGTTATTCCTACCCGCGGCCATATCTTCCTTTTGGGCCAGCCGGCGTTGGATATGAAAATCCATCCCTACGATGCCCTGCCTCATTTAGGGATCCGGCCGTGTTGCGGGCAGGTTAGTTATCCTGAAGTAAAAATTCAGCAGGATAACGAAGGCATATGCGTAGAAATAAAGAAAACAGGCAAGACAGTCATTGTCAAGGCGGGGGATTTTTCAGAGAATGATGATAGAACGCCTCTTGAATTAATCGGTAAGAATTTCTCTAAGGGCCTTCTGGCAAGAAAAGACGTAGCTTTAATTTGCCTAAAAGGAGGAAATATAGGCGGTTTACATCCCAAGATTAAAAATAAAATAATTAGACAGCTTAGTCAATGGTTTGAATTCATAGAGGGAGAAAAGCACAAAACTTCTTTTAAAGAAACAGTGGACCGATGGGGTACGGGTTATTTGTATTTTCATTTCCGGAAAAAGATAGAAGAAAATGCAAATCTCGACAAAGGTTTTATCAATACCTTGGTTAGATGCATGGAGACAAAAAATGAAGAACAGTTTAATCTTTGGCTTCAAGAAGCAAAACAACTGGCGAAGAAAACCCCTGAACTTTTAATGCCATTATTGGTATATGAATATTATGCTAATGAAAGCCAGCAGCTGCTTTTGAAGTTAAGGCCGGGCATAATATTGAATATGCGAGGGGCTCCTCTGCAGCGCTTTGTGAAAAGAAATATTGTTGGGGCAACTTTTTGTTATGATGCAAAGCCTTCAGAATTGCGCTTTGTTATAAAAGAAGCTTTACAAAAAGAAGAGGGGTTATTTCGTTCCAACATGAAAGAAGCAACCAGGATTTTTGGTAAGATTGATTACGAGACAGAAAGGTTTATTTCTTCTATTTTTAACGGTATCCATTGTGCTGATGCCGGAGCTGAATTAGAACAGGAAGTGGCTACTTTAACAGATAAGGATATGGCTATTTTTGTAACAACCCTTGGTTCTAATTCATATAGCATTGGCATGTCTGGGGGGCAAGTTTTATATTCTTTTCCAGCAGGTGCGGTGTATAAGTTAATAGAAGGAATAAGGCAGTTGATAAAAATAGCTTGCCGCAAATGGAAACAGCGCTGGAATAAAGATAACAGAGAGAAGAAAATCGCTGTAGAGACAAAGCCAAAGAGAGATGCGGCAGGAGATGATCAGTACGAAGAAATTATAAGTCTTACAGAAGCTGTAGTTCTTTCAGAAGATGTCCTATTAAGTGATTCTATGGAAGATAGCAGTCTCCTTGATGGTAGTTATTTAGATTTAGAGTTCGAGGATGATGATATCGGTTTTGATTTACCTAAGCCTGATCGCCGCCCGGACGGGGGCCAAGAACGCAAAGGCCTCGGCGAAGTTTGCACAATGCTCGGTTTAATTTGTTTCGTTCTTGCAATCGGCGCAACAATCCTGCCTTCAATTGCCTCTGCCGCAAACAGATACCTCGCTACAGCTCAGCCCGCCGGCCCTTCAGTGCAGGAGATAATTGCTTCAAGCCTGCTTGTGCAAATCGGCATATCGATATTAATAGTTGGTGTTTTAATAGCCCTCGTCTTAATTATA
>JALOQJ010000032.1 GCA_025453445.1 Candidatus Omnitrophota bacterium | reverse complement strand
TCCTGGGAGGCGCCATCGCCTGTAAATTAGGCGCTAAATTTATCCCGGTGCGTAAAAAAGGCAAGCTTCCCTGGAAAACAAAATCCGTAACCTATGATCTGGAATACGGCACAGACACCCTTGAAATGCACTGTGATGCCCTGAAACCAGAAGATAACGTCTTAATTATCGATGACCTTCTGGCTACCGGTGGCACAGTAAAAGCTGTTACAGATTTAATAAGGCAACAAAATGCCAAGATTGCCGGTATTGCTTTTTTAATTGAGCTTACTGATTTGCAGGGCAGGAAAAAATTGGCCGGATATCCGATCCAGTCATTGATCAAATACTAGTGCGCGCCTGTAGCTCACACGGATAGAGCAAGAGTTTCCTAAACTCTGGGCAGCAGGTTCGACTCCTGCCAGGCGCACTTATCCAGCTATCAGCCATCAGCTGTCAGTCTTCAGCTGAAAAGCTGAAAGCTGACAACTGAAAGCTGATGTATAACCTACACTGCCACTCTTTATTAAGCGATGGCGCATTATTACCCTCCGAATTGGCTGTGCGGCATTTGCATGCCGGCTACAAAGTTATTGCCATCACAGACCACGCTGATTACAGCAATATCAAAGAAGTAACTAAAGCAATTTTAAATTTTACCAGGCACTGGCCAAAAAATTCGGCAATAACTGTCTTGCCCGGAATTGAGCTTACACACCTGCCGCCTGAACAGTTTCGTCCTTTGGTGCGCTACAGCCGCAAGCAGGGGATAAAAATTATTGTCGGCCACGGTGAAACTCCGGCTGAGCCGGTAGCCAAAGGAATAAACCACGCCGCACTTATGGCGGGCGTAGACATCCTAGCGCACCCCGGTATGATTAATGATGATGATATAAAATTAGCAATTGAGAAAAATATTTTTCTTGAGCTTACCGCGAGAAAAGGGCATTGTGATACTAACACGCATGTTGCGCAAGCGGCAATTAAAAACGGGGCAAATTTAATTCTGAATACTGATGCGCATGCACCGGCAGATATCATTACCCCGGATGAGCTAAAACAAGTCGGCTTAAAGGCAGGGCTTTCAGAAGAGCAAATCAGAGAAATTTATAAGACAACGGAAAAATTTTTAAAAGCGAAGGGAGGCATTAAATGAAATTAAAATTATTTTTTCTTCTCTTAACACTAACCTGTGTATGCATCGGCTGTGCCGGAACGCAAAAACAACCTCCAATAAATGAATCGGTATTAGAGCCGCAGGCAATGCTGAAATTTTCTGATGTACCGGTACCAATGGGATTTAAAATGCTGCTGCGCGAATCATATTCCTTTCAAAGTGGCGGGGTTAGAGTTGGCCTTCTAAAATATCAGGGAAAAGGGAATATTGATCAGGTAATTAATTTTTACAGGGACCAGATGCCAATGTACAACTGGAATCTGCTCAATATCATAGAATTTAACGAACGGCTGCTTAATTTTGACCGCGAGAACGAAACCTGCATTGTCAGCCTGTTACCCAAAGGAAACACCATCATCCTGACGATTTCTGTCGGGCCCAAGGCGCAAAACAGCAAAAAGGGCAACAGGGCAGTCAAATAGTTTAATTAAACTATTAAAATGGGGTCTGACCCCATTTTATGTGCAAATGCACAAATACACAAAAAAACACTTGACAATAAAGGGGTTATGTGATAAAAAAGGTATAACTTCGGATATACCACTGGAAATGGTTTGAATTCCAGGCGGAAAGGAGGATGAAACTTAAAATAAGCCTCAAGCCATAGCAAATCCAGTGATATACCTTATAGATAGGTAACTCTCTAGGATAAAATTTTAAAAACCTAGTTGAATAAATAAATATAAGTAATTCATCTTTATGTTTTTCAAAGGAGGATTAATAAAAATGAACAAACGCTTAATCTTAACGCTGGCTTTCGCGTTAGCGCTGTGTTTTGCTTTTAGCGCATACGCCGAAGTTCAGAATGTAAAAGTGAGCGGTGATATCACGGTCTTGGGTTTGGTACGCAATCCTTTTTTAACCGGTGGCCATATTGATGATGGCACAGGTGTTAGCACTGGTCAAAAAACCGAATCCGCAATGGCCTCTATCACCAGAGTAAGAATTGACGCTGACTTAACTGATAATGTTGTAGCAACTGTCAGATTACTCAATGAAAGATATTGGGGTAGAGAAATTGATAACAATGGCGGCACAAATACCAAAAATAGCGATATTGATCTTGACCTAGCCTATGTTACCTTAAAGGAATTTTTATATTCTCCTTTAAGCTTAGCAGTCGGCCGTCAGGAACTGCATTTTGGTAATGACATGATTCTTGGAGATCCTGATACCAATAACCAAGTTACTACTGCCAGCCCATTTGGTGCAACTACATGGCCAAGAAATATGGACTTAAGCGCGCGCAAATCATTTGATGCAGTCCGCGCAACCTTGGATTACAATCCTTTGGTTATTGATCTGGTAGCTTCAACAATCAAAAATAGAACACTTAACAGAGATGACAACGAATCACTATATGGTATCAATGCTAACTATGCCTTAGATAAAAATACTACCTTAGAAGGCTATTTTTGGCAAAGAAGAATTGGTAAAAAGACTGATAATACCACCACCGTCATACATAACAATAAAGTTGACACTACTGACGTTGTTGGTCTACGTGCAGTTACTAAACCGATTGAAAACTTGACTTACCAGTTAGAAGCTGCATATCAGTTTGGTACTAGAGTAAATACAACTCTAACTACCCCTGGTTCTGTAACCGGTACAACTCAGACCCGCAGTGCTTTAGGCATTGAAACATCGCTTACCTATGACTTCAAAAAAGTCAAATACACGCCTTCAGCAACCGCTTTGTATGCGTATTTCAGCGGCGACAAATCCAGCGGAACCAAGAGATATACTGGCTGGGATGCAATGTATGAAAATCAGACATTTGGCAATATCGCCAATACGCTATTTAACCAAACCAATATCCATTTAGCAGGTGGTGTGTTAACTGCTAAACCAATGGATGATATCACCCTAAAGGGCGAATATTATGCATATTGGTGGGATAAAAGGCTTGGTAATACAGCTTCCGCTATAGCATCAGGCGAAACCTTAGCAATGACAGGCAAAAAATTCGCAGGACAAGAATTGGATTTAACTCTTACCTATGACTATACGGAAGATGTCCAATTCTCATTGCTCGGTGGATATTTTAAAACCGGCAATTCTTTTGACAAACAAAACCGTAACACCTCCGGAGAAGTAATCGGATCAATGAAGGTTACTTTCTAAGAGTAAACATGTAAACAAAAACCCTCAGGGGAGCAATCCCCTGAGGGTTTTTTTATAATATGCTATATCTTGCCTTTATATTTCACATGCACCAACCGTATTACAAAAACCTCCTCACTCAGGAAACTGACCTGCCATGGGTGCGGCTGCACGCCAGCAAAGACTATGTGGATATGGTGGCGATGCTAGAAAAATTTCCTGCGATTCATCAAACCTTCAACGTAGTCCCGTCTTTATTGGAGCAGATAGAAGATTACTCGAAGCAGCTGGTAAAAGATAAATTCATGGAGCTTACCTTAAAAGAAGCAACTAAGCTTACTCAGGGAGAAAAAGATTTTCTGCTGAATAATTTCTTCATGATTAATCCGGACAAGGTAATTTCTTATTCTCCGCGTTACTACGAATTATATTTTAAGAAACAAGGTAGGGAAGAATTTACTACCGCTGATTATCTTGACCTGCAGGTATGGTTTAACTTAAGCTGGATTGATCCTTATTTCAGGAATAGCATCCCTGAACTAAAACAACTTGTCTCCAAAGGCCGCTTTTTTGACGAGGCAGATAAGCGCATTGTACTGGATAAACAACTTTATATCTTAGAGCAAACTATTCCGGTTTATAATAAATTTATTGCCAACCATCAGCTTGAAGTAACTGTCAGCCCTTATTATCATCCTATTTTACCGTTATTATATAATACGAATATCGCCCGGGAAGCAAATAATAAAACTGTCCTGCCGAAAATCGGCTTTTCCTTCCCCCAGGATGCCAAAAAACAAATCGATGACGCAGTAAGCTTCTTTAAAGAACGTTTCGGCAATAATACGCTTTCAGGGATGTGGCCGTCGGAAGAAGCAGTTTCCGAGCACATCCTGCCATTCTTAATTGAGGCGGGGATTAATTGGATAGTTGCTGATGAAGCCGTACTTTTTAAATCACTAAAAAAACGTAAACGCGATACACGCCTTTTATACGAGCCGCATTTATTAAAGAGGGAAGAGGGGAGTCTAAATATAGTTTTTCGTGACCGCAACCTCTCAGATTTAATCGGTTTTAATTACTGTAAGTGGAGCGCTTTAAACGCAGTAGATGATTTCATGAAACACCTAAACAATATATCCACTGCATTTAAAGATAAAGACATACTAGTTACAATCGCTATGGACGGTGAAAACGCCTGGGAATATTATCCTAATGACGGGCATGATTTCTTGGAGTTGTTATATAAAAGGCTTTCTGAGGCTGAATTTTTAAAAACCACAACCATCAGCGAATACCTAAAAACTCACCCTGCGGAAAATAAAATCAAACGCATCAGCGCCGGATCATGGATCTACGGAGAATTCGGCAAATGGATCGGCAATCCGCATAAAGTAAAAGCCTGGGAATATCTGGCTATCGCGCGTAAGGAACTGGAAGATTTGCTAAACAGCGATAAACGCTCAACACTTGGCGATAAGCAGGACTTAGCATGGAAACAAATATATATCTTAGAGGGAAGTGATTGGTTTTGGTGGTACGGAGAAGATTACCCGGGTTATTTTGACCGGCTTTTCAGGATGCACCTGACTAATTTCTACACTTTAATCAATAAAGAAATCCCTGCCTATCTAGACAACCCGATTTAATCTTACCTGTTGACAGGCAAAGGGTTTTGTGCTATAAGATAAAAAAATGGACAAGAAGGAAATTTACGAACATCTCGCAAAAATCTACCTCGACGCTTCCCTGAAGAAAGACGAAAAGAAAAACAAGGACTATCCAGGCCTGAAAAATTTTTTCTTTCTCATGCTTGCGATTGTCGCCGCGCTTTATATTCTAGTCTTGCCAAATTTGGGTAAAAACAAGGTAAAAAACTTTGAAATTGCCCTAATTTTGCAGCCGGATATAGTGAAAATCAATTTTAATTTTGACCCTGCCCAAAAAGAGGCTTACTCACTGAATTTGAACCGGCTTAACCTTACGCGATACAAGAAACTTGCTTTTGCCGCCAAAAAAAATACTTACAACAATAATGTTGCCATGCGGGTGGAATTCAGCAATATCTTCAAGGAGAAATCTGAAATATACTTAAAAAATATTCCTCTTCGCTGGCATGAATATACACTTGATTTATCAGACTTCAAAGGCATTAGCGACTGGTCGGAAATGCGGGATATTAGTTTTATTGTAGAAAGATGGAACACAAATAAAGATAACGGCGTAATTTTAGTCGAAAACGTAAGATTCCTTAAGTAAAGAGGAGGTAGAAAGTATGCGGATAATTGCTATCGCGAACCAAAAGGGCGGATGCGGAAAAACCACCACAGCAATAAATTTGGCTGCAGCTTTATCGGAAAACGGCCGCAGAGTGCTCCTGATAGATCTTGATCCTCAGGCGCATGCGACATTAGGTTTAAATATCAAAAGCGAATTTAATATTTATAACGTTCTTTCTAAAATTACTAATAAAAAAGTCCGGATCAATGATATTATCCGCAATGTCAGCGGCACATTTGACCTGGCTGCATCCGGAATAATACTTAGCACGCTTGAACAGGAACTGGCCGGAGAAATCAGCCGCGAATCCCGGCTTTGGGAAACCTTAAAAAACTTTAAACACGGCTATGATTATATACTCATTGACTGCCCGCCAAATCTGGGGATTTTAACGGTTAATGCTATTTGCGCTGCCAATGAAGTAATCGTGCCGGTTGAAGCAAGCAGATTTTCCTTGGAAGGTTTAAACCAATTACTGGATATTATCGGCCTGATCAGGGAAAGGCTAAGTCACAATGTTGACTATAGGGTACTTGTGACTAACTTTGATTCCCGGCTGCGCCACTCCTTTAAAATCCTTGATTATATCCGCTCGGCATTCCAATATAAGTTATTCGGTACAATAATACACGTCAATGTAAAGCTAAAAGAAGCACAAAGCCAGGGAGAACATGTTTTAAATTATGATAAGTACTGCCGCGGGGCAAAGGATTATTTCAGCCTCTCACGGGAAATTATCGTCCAGGAAAAAACACCAGCAAAAGAAGAAACTATCATGCCTGTAATAGAAAAACGCATAAAAGAAGCAATCAAAAGAGAATTACCTAAACTAAATGAATCCACTTTTTCGATATCCGCGCCAAAAGCAAAAGAAGTACACTTAGTCGGCGACTTCAACAACTGGAAACTAGGCAAAGAAAGCTTTATGCAACCGGATAACGGCATTTGGAAAAAACGGGTAAGCCTTGACCCGGGCAAATACCATTACCGCTTTGTAATTGACGGCGAGTGGACCGATGATCCCAATAACCCGCAAAAAGCAACTAACCCTTTTGGACAGATGAATTCCTTAATTGAGATAAAGAAAAATGACGCAGACAACAATTAACGAAAGTAATGAAATTCAGGAAGGAAAAATTTTTGCTGTTGTAGGATACTGGGCTTTCCTGTGCATCCTGCCGCTAATCCTGAAAAAAGAAAATAAATTCGCCTGTTTTCACGGCAAACAAGGCCTGGTTTTGTTTATTTTTCTGGTAGCCGGGTTTATCTTTAATATTATACCGTTTTTAGGCGGGCTTATTTACCAACTGATACGTTTTATTTATCTTACCCTGATGCTTTGGGGAACGATTAACGCTTTAATGGGCAGATACAGCAGATTACCGGTAGTTGCCGGTATTGCTGACCAAATCAGCCTATAAAAACTAAGGAGGTGGCAGATGCCTCTTAAGAAAAAAGTGAAAAAAGCTGTAAAGAAAGCAGTAAAAAGAAAAGTAACTAAGCGCAAAGTAACCCAGCGCAAGATCGTCAAACGTAAAGTGGCTAAGCGCACAGTAATTAAGCGTAAGCCAGTAAGCGCAAAAAAGAAAACAACTAAAAAACCGCAGAAAAAAGAAAATATTCTCGGCACAGTTACGCATTATTTTCCTCATGTACGTGCCGCGGTAATCAAGCTTAAAGCACCGCTTACAACAGGTGATACAATCAAAATTAAAGGCCATACTACTGATTTGACTCAAAGGGTTGACTCAATGCAGATTGACCGCGTGCCGATTAGTACCGGCAAACCGGGCGATGAAATCGGGCTATTGGTCAGTTCCCGCGTCAGGCAACATGATGTAGTATACAAAGTGTAAGAAAGGGACAACCAAGGATGAAATACAGATGCCAGATTTGCGACCGCGATATCGATGATTTTGTCAGTATTAATCATATTAAGGCAGAAGAATACCTGCTGGATTTAATCTTAAAAGACCATCCAGAATGGAAAGAACACCAGAAAACTTGCCATCAATGCATTGATTATTACCGCAAGCTGGTAAACGACGCAGAGATTTAAGTAATAGTCTTTAATGGGGGTCAGACCCCGCAGTTCGGGGTCTGACCCCCATTTTAAACCTTAATTATGAGTAGCTACCCATTACAACTAGGGCGTTAAAAGCAGGTAAATTTGAGTAAATTGAGGTAAAAGATGCTCCAGCGCGGAAGGCCAAAAAAATACCGTATAGTCAGGTTAGACCCCAGAATCAACCAATTCAGCCCCAGGGGAAGGCCAGGCAGGCCGGATGAGGTAACCCTGAATATGGATGAATTCGAAGCCATCAGGCTGGCAGATTTCATGGGAATAGGCCAAAAAGAAGCTGCTAGATTAATGAATATATCCCAGCAAACCTTTAGTCGGATCATTAAAAAGGCGCATAAAAAAATTGCTGATTCATTAGTCAATGGTAAGATTATCAAGATACAAGGCGGCTATTACGTAATCAGTTCACGCACTGAACCTTTCCAGAAAATCCCGGACAAAACAACCCATACCAATAAAGAATTAGGCTAAAAAGTGGAGCTGAAACAACCCTAAAAACACCTAAATTACCCTATTTTTGCCTTCCTACCAACTTCCTATAATATATCTTATGTTAACTTAGGCATATATGAATAATCGGGTTTAAGTGGCTATGGATTAAAGGTTTACAAGATATCAATTTTGCGCTGTGGAAAAGTGGTTTTTGATTTACTCAGGCTTACTTCTGTTTTTTAACGCTGCCATTTACTAGCGGTTTTCATGCGAATACTTACCGGGACTTTGATGGACTTACCGGGCGAGTGTAATTACAGCAGGATATATAGAATTATCTCCAAAACGGGAATTTATCCGGTCTACTGCTTTCAATAGCTCCCCCCTTCTAATTTGCTCTTTAAATAAGGGCTGAAGATAGCTGCTTTTGGAAAGGCCTGAGCAAGTTACGCCAATTGCCCTAACCAAAGGTAATTTTGGCCCTAACTTTGCTATAATTTTAAGGCACCGTTGATAGATCTCTAGACCATCGTTAACCGGCTGCTGGAAGGCCTTCTGAGCCCCAAAATTGCCTATTTCCGGGCCATTCAGCCAAAGGTGCACAGTGGAAGATTCCCAATTATCCTGGCGTAAACGCTGGGCAACCATTTCAGATAAAGTCCTAATCCAGGCTTTGATAAACTGGGGGTTTAAAACAGCCCTTGGTAAGGTGTATGAATGGCCTACTGACTTAGGTTTTTCCGGCACCTCGGGGCTATCAAAGCTGTCTGTCGAATGCAAGGATACATACAAATTAATGCCATATTTACCTAAATTTTGCTCTAAAAATCGGGCTGATTTCTGGTATAAATCAAGGCAAGTGTTGACTCCAAGGCCATCTAAAAACTCTGCAGTGCTTTTGCCTACTCCGCATATTTTAGCTGCCGGAAAACGCTCTAAAACACCCTCTAAATTTCCTTCAGTCAGGACTGTGACACCATTTGGCTTATTCAGCTTTGAGCCAAGCTTAGCCAAGAGCCAGTTTTTAGCGATCCCTACGGATGCTGTAATATTAAACTCTTTAAATATTTTTTCCCGTATTTCCTCAGCCAGCAATTTAGGATTCGGCGTATCCCGGATATCAATCTGAAACTCATCAATAGAAGCATACAATACTTCAAAGCCAAACTCTTTTAAAAGCTGAAAAATCTGCCGCGAGGTCCAGATATACTTACTTTGCTCAGCAGCTACAAACTCCAAATTCGGGCAAATTTTAAAGGCCTCAGCTGAACTCATTCCTGAGCCAATGCCAACCCGCTTAGCTTCATAACTTGCCGCGCAAACCACAGTGTGCATTTTGGAGTTTCTTGAACCAACAATTAGAGGCTTGCCTTTGAGGCGCGGATTTATGGCTTGCTCAATGGAAGCAAAAAACGCATCCATATCCACATGCAGGATCATAAATTATAATCCTAATAATCGTAGCGGACGTTTAAACGTCCGCTACGATTTCATAGGACTTCATTGTATTATCTTATCTATTTGCCAGTTGAAACTTGTATTATTGAACGATATTTGATAGAAGTCAATGCCAGTACTTACAGAAAAATAGGAAATTGTTTCGCTGCCCAAACGTTCCTGCCAATTATAGGTAATCTTCTTTATTTTATAAATTTTATTATTCCAAAAGAAGATACGCGGTAAGATTTTCGCAGACTTAAATAATGCCAAGACTTCGATTTGCTGATTTATGCAATCAGGATTTTGTAAACCTGCATCATTCGGCATCAGCGGCTTGTCCCAGCGCGCCTCAGGCTTAAAAGACGAATGTTTCATGTTTGCTGTCGTCACTTAATACTTCCTTATAACTGTTATTAACTTTCCAATTACTTTAAATTCTTCAAAAATTGGCGGGTAATTCACATTGGCAGCTTCCAGATGATACTTGCCGGATTTGTTACGCAGCCGTTTTAAAGTAACTTCATTATTATCTAATAACGCGGCTACAATATCATTATTATCCGCGCTGGGGCGTTTTTTAATAATAGCGATATCTCCATCTAAAATACCTGCATCAATCATGCTGTCGCCTTTAACTCGCAGCGCAAAAACATCATCAAGGCCCAAGCGGCCAAGAAACAAATCATCAGCATCAACATAACCCTGAATTTCCTCATAAGCCAGATTTGGCGAACCTGCCATAATCGTGCCAATTATAGGGATCTTATTAAAACTTGCGCGCTCAGTTAATTCCAAACCTCGGGATATGTTATTCATGCGCTTCACCAGTCCTTTCCGTATTAAAACATTGAGATAATCCCTGACTGTGCCGGTAGACTTAAACCCCAGCTCCTCTCCGATTTCCCTGATCGTAGGCGGATGCCTATCCCCTATTCTTTTACGGATAAAATCAAGCACCCTCTTTTGCTTCTCTGTAAGCTGAAAGCCCTTCTTCATAAACCCACCATACCACACAAATGTGTGGTTGTCAAGAAAAAAATAAAAGGAGCGGATTTTCGCCTCGGACATTGACTTCTCCGCTCCTTGATCAGTGTTTCTAAACTTGTTGCCACTTCTGTAGTGCTTAACGCTACTACTTACTGTGACTTTCCGAGGACAACTATACTATAACACAAATAAATCAAATGTCAACCAATTAAATTAATAACATATTATTATATCTCTATCAAATCGTAATCAAGGTTGCCCAAGCCAAGCTCTTGAGCGTATTCCAGCTGTTTGAAGCCGTCTTGTTTAGGATGGGTTAGCTTAAAAATATCTTTTCCACAGGCCCTATTCACCAGATCAAAACTGGCTTTATCAATACTTACCGGATCAGCTGAAGCCAATATTCCTACATCCGGAGCAATGCGCGGATTCTCCATGCCCCAACAATCGCACTCCTGATTGATACGTAGGGCAAAATTAATAAACCCTGCTTTTTCTTTTTTATCTTTAAGCACAGCCAAACTGTATTCTGCCATTTTTTCCTGCACCTCAATGCCTGCTTCAATATCTATGAACATTGCCATGGTCGGGCAGGCTGCCATACAACTAGCGCAGCCAATACATTTTGCGCTATCAATTATTGATTTTCCGTTCTCAATCCGGATTGCCCCTACCGGGCAGATTGCTGCGCATTCACCACAGCCAATGCACTTGTCAACATAGACAACCGGCGCAGCATCACAATGCTGAGCGAGTTTACCCTCCCGCGTGGCACACCCCATTCCGATATTTTTTAATGCCCCACCGAAACCGGTCAAGATATGTCCTTTAAAATGGCTTACCGCAACAAGCGCATCCGCATCAATAAAAAACCGCGCTATTTTGGCTGTCTTGATAAATTTTTGATTAATCTGGACATCTATTTTATCTTCTTTTTTATTATCATCGGGAATAAAGATATCCGCTCCTATTACTGCCTTGGTAAATCCATGCGCATAGGCAAGTGCCAGATGGTCTTTAGAATTTAAACGCTTTCCCCGGTAAAGCGTATTCGCATCAGAAAGTAATACTTTCTGGCTTAGCTTAAGAATCCCATCGCAGATTACACGCAGATGCTGCGGCCTGATAAACCCGGTATTGCCCTCTTCCCCAAAATGCAGCTTTACTGCTACCTTATCGTCCTTACGTATAAAATTCAGGACATTACTTTCTTTAAGTAATTTTTGTAATCTGGCGTTTACCGCAGAGATATCATTTGCATCTTTTGCCGCAATAAAATAAACTTTACTTCTCATGACTTAAACCTCTCGAAGAAAGTGTTACTGTCGCCCATAATGAAAAACCTTCTCCTCCGCTTACGCCTCTGCCTGGTGGACCCATCATACCCATTTCAGACATTGAGATTTCTAATCCTAAACCAATCGGTTTATCTGTCTTTACCTCTATAGCATACGGATGTTCAACCGATTTTACAAGCGGAACTTTAAGCTCATAGACAAAATAATCATTTTCGCGGCCTACTTTTGCCTCAATCCCAAACTTTGCAGCCTCATCTAAAGACAGCAGATTACCAGGACCTTCCCTATCCTTAAAAAAGCCTTTACCAGGGTGCTCGTTTTTGTCTCCTTTCAAAGGCGGTTTGAAATGCTTCTCTTTATTCCCGATATCAAAAGGCCCTTTTACAATCTCTAATTTATCCTGCAGCTTTTCAAGGAGTTCAAGATGCTTATTAAATTCTTTATCCCGCCATCTTTCTTTTTCTCGGTCTATTAAGCCGCTTTTATCTTCCTGATCCTGCCAATCTTGAGTTATATCTCTTTTTTCTTCCAGAGAGTCGCCCATGCTTTTTAAACCGGTTGGAAAACGAATTCCAAACACTTTTTTGTTTCCACCTTCAGGATCAAACCATGCCACAAAACCTGACTCTATTAGTTTAGTCTCTATCTGCCGATTCCTGGTAATCAAACAAATATACAGATAGTCTTTGTCATTGAGCAAATTAATTCCTACTTTTGCTTTTTCGTTGTAATATGATTCCGCCCTTCCCCAGTCCGTATATTTTCCATCAATAACTATCTGATGATCGCGCCAATCGCTGCTGAGTTTCACGCCTCCGCAGCCAGATAATATGCTACAGATGAAAAAAAGATTTATTAATAATAAGCAGAAAATAATATTTTTTTTCATATTTATTTATCGATTAGAACCGTAAAGGTTGCTTCTTTTGCCGGCGCAATACCCTTTTCCCAGGAACGGACATACTTAAAATATATGTTTGCTTTAACGGGTTTAAGCGCCAAAAATGACCATTCTTCCTTTCCAGCTGCGCCCATAAGTTTAGAATCACCAGGGATATATCCTGAAGAAACAATTTGCAAGGCATTGCTATCCAATGGATTTACCAGCTGCCATTCGTAACCTGTGGTTTTATTGGATTCCAGAGTGATCAGAAAACGCTCCCCCACCACCACCTTGATTACTTCGCTAGGATCATTAAACTTTTGCGGCTCATTAATTCCCCTTAGCCCGGGAGGTAATTTTTTCCAAGGATATCCTTGCGAGGCTTCCTGATAACCCAAATTAAAGAGTTCTTGCATTTCAAGAGGGTCAAAAAACTCTCTGGCTTTAGATATATGGGTTGCGGGAATGTAGGCAAGATTAAAATCCCCCTTACCGTCCTTAGTGAATATTTCCCCTCACCTTTAAAGTGATGCTTGGCTGCGCCAATCATATAAAATCAACAGAAACATAGTCAGGGCAAGTATGGCTAGCATGGAAAGAACAATGGCCAGGCTGAACTGG
>JALOQJ010000031.1 GCA_025453445.1 Candidatus Omnitrophota bacterium | reverse complement strand
GTGGCTGGAAGAATTTTTTAGCAGCAACGGGTATTTCGGCCATGGGTACTCACTACTGCGGCATTCTGCAGGTTTAGGCATAATCTCAATTTGTGTAATACACGACGCTCCCTGACGGTGTGCTACGCCCATGCAATCTGCTCCGGTATCGCCTCCGCCGATTACTACCACGCGTTTACTTTTAGCATCAATCAAATCAACCTTGCTAATTTTTTCGTTGGCCAGCCTCCTGTTCGACTGCAGAAGATACTCCATAGCTAAATGAATCCCTGACAATTGCCTTCCTTCCACATTTAAGTCGCGCGCAGGGCCTGATCCGCAGGCAAAACAAAGAGCATCAAAATAATCTTGCAGATACTGCGGCTTTAATCCCTGCCCTACATCAACCCCTGTATTAAACACAATCCCTTCTTTTTTTAAAATTTCAATCCTGCGGTCCAATATCCATTTTTCCAGTTTGAAATCCGGTATGCCATAACGCAATATCCCGCCGATTTTATCTGCTTTTTCAAAAACTACAACCAGATGCCCGGATTTATTTAACTGATCAGCGCAAGCTAACCCCGCAGGCCCTGAGCCAACTACAGCCACCCGCTTCCCGCTGCGTTTTTGCGGCGGATTCGGCTTAACTATACCATGAGAAAAAGCATATTCAATTATTGCTAATTCATTCTCTCTAACCGTCACTGCATCATCATTTAAACCTAAAACACAGGAATATTCGCAGAGCGCAAAGTTGATAAGCTTTTTCCCAATGGCCATGAAAAACCAAATCATTCCATTCCGGTATATAATTGCCTGTCGGGCAAGCCCAATGGCAAAAAGGCGTGCCGCAATCCATACAACGGGAGGCCTGCTCTTGAGAATCCCCCTCAGCGCGTAATACAGCCACCTCGGAAAAATCATTGATCCGTTCGCACACCGGCCGGTATCGCGGCTTTGATCTTTTAACTTTTAAAAAACCTTTCAGGTCACCCATCTAATACCTCTTGTAATTCAGGTTGATCTTCCGCCTGTTCTCTTTCCAAAATCCGCTTATATTCTTTTGGCATTACTTTTACAAATCTCGGCATAGCGCGGCTTAAATTATCCAGAATTTTATAAGCTATGTTACTTCTGGTATATTGATAATGGCTGCGCACTAATTGGTAAATTAAACGTAAATCTTCTTCTAATGGTACTTCCAGTTCCACCATCTCTAAATTACATTTCTGCCTGAAGTCTCCTTCTTTATCATAAACATAAGCTACTCCTCCGGACATCCCGGCAGCAAAATTTCTACCGGTATTACCCAAAATAACCACACATCCGCCGGTCATATATTCACAGGCATGATCCCCCACTCCTTCTACCACTGCCTGTAACCCGGAATTCCTGATGCAGAATCTTTCTCCGGCGATTCCGCTGATATACGCCTCTCCGCTGATTGCTCCGTAGAAAGTAGTATTACCGATAATAATATTTTTTTCAGGAGAGTAATCGGATAATCTGTCCGGATAAATTATTATTTTCCCGCCTGAGATACCTTTACCAGTATAATCATTGCTCATCCCTTCCAATTCAAAAGTAACCCCCTTGGCAAGCCAAGCGCCGAAACTTTGTCCGGCAATGCCCTTAAATTTGTAATACAACCTATCCTGCGGCACTCCTCCTTCGCCAAAAATCTTACAAACCTTTCCACTAAGCATGGCACCTGTGGCGCGATCGCTGTTTTTAATTTTTACTTCCGCTTTTACCTGCGACATTTTCTGAAATACCGGTTCAGCCAGAAGAATTAATTTATGGTCCAGCACATCTTCAAGGCGATGATTTTGTTTTTCCGTGCAATGAGTAGATACTCCCTGTTTGACCTCAGGTTGATAAAGAATCCTGCCGAAATCCAGATTTTTTGCTTTCCAAGTCAGCATATTCTGGTCTAATTCCAATAAATCTGTGTGGCCGACCATCTCATCTATACTACGCAAACCAAGGCAGCTCATAATTTGACGCAACTCTTCAGCCACGAAACGAAAATAATTAATGATATACTCCGGTTTTCCGCTGAAGCGTTTTTCTAAACAAGCATCCTGAGTAGCAATGCCAACAGAACAATTATTCAAATTACAATGCCTGAGCATTACACAGCCTAAAACTACCAGCACCGCCGTAGAAAAACCAAATTCTTCCGCGCCTAAAAGGCAGGCAATTGCTACATCGCGGCCAGTGCGCATCTGCCCGTCTGTCTGCAAACGCAGCCGGCTGCGTAAATTATTCATCACTAATGTCTGGTGAGCCTCTGCTAGCCCCAATTCCCATGGTAAACCGGCATGTTTAATAGAACTTAAGGGTGATGCACCTGTGCCGCCGTCGCCTCCGGAAATTAAAATCATATCCGCATGGCCCTTAGCAACACCGGCAGCAACTGTGCCTACACCGATTTCAGAAACCAGTTTTACGCTGACACGCGCTTTAGGATTAACATTTTTTAAATCAAAAATTAGCTGCGCCAGATCTTCGATAGAATAAATATCATGGTGCGGAGGCGGAGAAATTAAAGTGACTCCCGGCGTAGTATAACGCGTGGCTGCAATCGCTACACTTACCTTATGCCCGGGTAGCTGACCGCCTTCGCCGGGCTTTGCACCCTGAGCAATCTTAATCTGTATTTCATCGCTATTCACCAGATAATTTGTAGTCACCCCAAACCTGCCGGAAGCAATCTGCTTGATAGCACTGCGCTGCGAATCGCCGTTAGCTAAAGGGATAAAGCGCGCAGGATCTTCCCCTCCTTCTCCGGTATTGGATTTTGCTCCCAGCTTGTTCATGGCGATAGCAATAGTTTCGTGGGTTGACCTGCTGATGGAGCCGAAACTCATTGCTCCGGTAGCAAAGCGTTTAATAATTTCTTCCGCCGGCTCAATTTCTTCTAAAGGCAGAGGCTGCGCAGGCTTGAATTTTAAAAGACTGCGCAAGGTAACCGGATGATCTGCCTGTTGATTGATCAACGCAGAGAATTCCTCAAATTTTTTCTTATCGTTGTTACGTACCGCATCCTGCAGGCAAGCGATTGTCTGCGGGTTCCAGAGATGAAATTCTCCGTCTTTTTTCCACTGGTAAACTCCGCCGCTTTCAAGGCATGGGCCTTGAGGACGATTTTCTAAAAATGCCTGCTGATGCCGCAAAAGCACTTCCTGTGTAATAATATTTAAATCCGCGCCGCTAATGCGGGATATTGTCCCGCTGAAATATTGTTCTACAAAATCCGCATGCAATCCTATCGCTTCAAAAATCTGCGCACCGCGGTAACTCTGCAAAGTCGAAATACCCATTCGGGAAAGAATTTTTAAAATTCCTTTTACTACCGCCTTATTATAATTATTTTTTGCTTCCTGCTGGCTTAGCTTTATTTCTCCTTCATCAACTAACTGCGCAACCAGCTGGTAAGCAAGATACGGATAAATACAATCTGCGCCATAACCAAAAAGTAAAGCAAAATGATGCACTTCCCGCGGCTCTGCGCTTTCCAAAATAATACTCAGCTGCGTGCGCAGCCCCTTACGTACCAAATAGTGGTGTAAACCAGCTACTGCCAAAAGGCTGGGGATTGCCGCCTGATCCTTATCTACTCCGCAATCGCTCAAAATAATAAAAGTATAGCCTTTTTTAATCGCCAGCTCTGCTTCACGGCAGATTTTCTCCATAGCTTTACTAAGGCTGCACTTATCATGGGTTGTAAATAACAAAGAAATAGTTTTTTGCCGGAAACCATTTAATTTTACTTTTTTTAATTTAGTAAAATCAACATCTGACAAAAGTGGATTTTTCAGCAGCAATTTATGGCAATGCTTGGGGCTTTCCTCAAGAATATTCTTTTCCGGGCCCAGATATGTATTCAGGCTCATTACTAACCCCTCACGAATAGGATCAATCGCAGGATTAGTGACTTGTGCAAATAATTGCTTAAAATAATTAAACAAAAGCTGTGGCTTCTGTGAAAGCACGGCATAGGGAGTATCATTACCCATAGAACCCACAGGTTCCTGGCCGCTTTCTGCCATTGGCTTAATAATCATTTTTAAATCTTCACGCGTAAACCCAAATGCCCTTAATAAAGCCGTAATATCAGGCTGCTTTTGGCTGTCCATCTCAGACGGAGAATTTTTAGCTTTTTCAAATTCCAGAAGATTATCTTTAACCCATCGCCAGTAAGGCTGTTTTTCCGCCATGCGGGATTTTATTTCTGCATCATCAATGATCCTACCGGCTTTTGTATCAATAAAAAACATCTTCCCCGGCTCAAGCCTGCCCGAAGAAAGAATTTTTTCCGCCGGAATATCCAGCACCCCGACTTCCGAAGCCATTACCACAAAATTATCTTTAGTAATGATGTATCTTGCCGGCCTTAAACCATTTCTATCTAAGACCGCGCCTACAGAATTGCCGTCGGTAAAAGCAATTGCGGCCGGCCCATCCCAAGGTTCCATGAATGAAGCATGGAATTTATAAAATGCGCGCAATTTCTCATCCAATAAATCATTATTTTCCCAAGCTGCAGGAATTAACATCATCATTGCATGCTGCAGAGGCCTGCCGGACAATACCAATAACTCAAACAGATTATCAATTGCCGCAGAATCGCTTCCCCCCGGAACAATTACCGGCAGTAATTTTTTTAAATCTTTCCCGAATATTTTACTTTTCAACAGGTTTTCGCGTCCGCGCATCCAATTAATATTTCCCCTCAAGGTATTAATTTCCCCGTTATGTGCCAAAAACCTGAATGGCTGGGATAAATCCCATGTAGGAAAGGTATTAGTTGAGTAACGCGAATGCACCAGCGCCAAAGCGCTTTTTAAAGCAACATTGCTTAAATCCGGAAAATATTTTTCCAGCTGTTCAGGCATCAATAAACCTTTATAAGAAAAAGTACGGCTGGAAAGATTGGTAATATAAAAAAACGATTTTTCTTTTAATCGCGAAGAGCGGATAACATTCTCAACTTGTTTCCTGATACAATAGAGTTTCCTTTCAAATTCTAACTGATTCTTAATTATTTTATTTTTGCCAATAAATACTTGTTCAATTATTGGCTGGGTTTCTTTTGCCGACTTGCCGATAGAAGAGTCATCTACAGGTACTTTACGCCAGCCTAAAAGCTCCTGCCCTTCTTCTTTAATTACTCTGGAAAATGCTGCTTTACAGAACCGGCGCTCTTTTTCGCGAGTGGGTAAAAATACCAAGCCTGTTCCGTATTTGCCTGCTATTGGTAACTCTATGCCAATATTGCGGCATTCAACAGAGAAAAACTCATCCGGCATTTGTATTAAAATACCTGCGCCATCTCCGGTTTCCGGATCAGCACCTGTTGCCCCGCGATGAGACAAGCGCCTTAAAACTTCCAGCCCCTGTTTGATTATTCCATGCGAGGCCACGCCTTTAATCTGACAAACAAACCCCACACCGCAAGCATCATGTTCGAAACTTGGGTCATAAAGGCCTTGTTTTTCAGGATAATGGTTATTTTTCATTACTTTATTTTCCATCTTGCTATATTAATTCCCAGATTCCTGATTTTAGTACGCATCGTATTACGATTTATCCCTAAGATCCTTGCTGCTTTTAATTGATTGCCTGCAGTACTTTCCAGGACATGCTCAATCAACGGCTTCTCAACGATCTTCAATACAGATCTATAGAGAACCCCTTGTCTTTCTTCAAACTTCAGTTCTTCTTCTTTAATCGATATATTAAACATTTTTGCCTAAATTTTAGGCGCTGCCAGCGCCAAAAAAAGCGCTTTCTCCGCTACCACTTGCTGCCAAAAACCTTATTTTAAAAATAACATTTCCCGGTATTTCGGCAGATCCCAGAGATCGTCGGAGACAACGCATTCCAAAGCATCAACGTGTTTCCTAATGTGCTCCATTAACGGTTTTAATTCGGAAAAATAAATTTCTCCGCGTTTCTCACTGTCTAACTTAGCAGCTTTCTCCAGCAGTTTGATCATCTCTTGCGCATTGCGCCGGACATAATAAATTTTCGCTACTACATCGCTTAAATGCTGCTTCTGATCATTAACTGCTGCTGCTTCCAATTTTAACTGCGCATTCTTCTTTAAGTTTGTAAGCCCGGATAAACTATCTGACAACAGTTTCTGGTACTTAAACCCAGCAGGAACTATGGAAGCATTCACCATTTCATTTAAGGTATTAGCCTCAATTTCCAAAGTTAAATCATACATATGCACCCAGATATGGTAACGCGCGATTATTTCTTCCCGGGAGAATACTTTATATTTTTCAAAGAGGCTGATATTGCCCTCTTCAGTCAATGCCTTCAGCGACTCGACGGTGGAAGCGATATTAGGCAAACCTCTTTTTTTGGCTTCTTTTAACCACTCTGCAGCATAATTATTGCCTTCAAAACAAATATCCTTGACTTCCTTGATTATCTCGGAGATTACCTTCAGCACAGCAGTATTAAAATCTTTGCCAGCAGAAGCTTTTCTGATTCGTTCAGCCACATAATCCAGAGACTCAGCAATAATGGTATTAATTATTGCAATCGGAGTGGAAATATTCTGCGACGAACCAACAGCGCGGAATTCAAACTTAGCTCCGGTAAAAGCAAAAGGCGAAGTGCGGTTCCTATCAGTCGAATCTTTATTAAATTTAGGTAATCTGGTAATCCCCAAGTCAATAATGTCGCGTTTGGAGATTGTTTTCTTTGTGCCTTTTTCGATCATTTCCAAGATTGCAGTTAACTGTTCACCTAAGAAAACACTAATGATAGCCGGCGGTGCTTCGTTGGCCCCCAAACGATGTTCATTACCTGCCAAGGCCACGCTTGCGCGTAAAAGATCAGCATGCAGATAAACTGCCCTTAAAACCGCGGACAAAACAGTTAAAAATTGCAAATTATCTTCCGGGGTCTCTCCGGGATTAAGTAAATTATTTCCCTGATCATCGGCCAGCGACCAGTTTAAATGCTTGCCGCTTCCATTAATTCCGGCAAAAGGCTTCTCGTGTAAAAGGCAGACTAGATTGTGACGCAAAGCCACTTTTTTCATAATTTCCATCAACAGCTGATTATGATCCGCGGCAATATTGGATTCTTCAAAAACAGGAGCAAATTCGTATTGATGCGGAGCAACCTCATTATGCCGGGTCATTACCGGTATGCCTAATTTATAAGCCTCTTCTGCTACTTCAAACATAAAATTAATTACCCGCTCTTTGATCGTGCCGAAATATTGATCTTCCAATTGCTGCCCCTTCGGCGAAGCAGCTCCTACCAATGTCCTGCCGGTAAGGATTAAATCCTGGCGCAGATTATAATAATTTTTATCAATCAAAAAATATTCCTGTTCCGGGCCGCAGGTTGAAAAAACCTTCTTCACTTGTTTATGCCCGAAAAGTTTCAATAAACTAACCGCGGCTTTATTTAATGCTTCATCAGAACGCAAAAGCGGCAATTTTTTATCCAGCGCTTCACCATGATAGGAAATAAAAATTGTCGGAATGCATAAAGTTTTTCCGAGTGTGCTTTCAATAATAAAAGCCGGGCTGGAAGGATCCCAGGCAGTATAGCCGCGCGCTTCAAAAGTCGCACGAATCCCGCCTGAAGGAAAGCTGGAAGCATCGGGTTCACCCTGAATCAGTTTAGAGCCGGAAAATTTCTCGATTACTTTACCGGGGCCGGTAATAGAAATAAAACTGTCGTGTTTTTCCGCAGTTAAGCCGGTCATCGGCTGAAACCAGTGAGTATAATAAGTGGCACCCTTGGTAATCGCCCAGTCTTTCATCGCATTAGCAATTTCATTCGCCTGCTCTAAAGTAATAATTTTCCCCTCGGTGATCCAGTCCTTAAAAGCAGCAAAAGTATCCTTGGAAATATGTTTCTGCATAGTATCAATACTAAAAGTATTCTCTCCGAAATAAGTAGATACTTTCTTAGGCGCAGTATTCTTTTCCAAGTTTATAGCTTTAATCTTAAATAAAATTTTCTGCCTGACGCTCATTCTTTCCTCCTCTGTAATAAAAAAGAGGTGTTCTCGCCAACTCCAAGAACACCTCTGTTCTGACTTTTATTGTCGCCTATATCCGCACTACGATGTGCCTAATTTTTAAGCTCTCTCTAATTATACAAGTAAAAAAATGCCTCACTTGGTAACCATTTTTACTCAGGGACGGTTCTCAACTTAATCTAAGACTGTCCCCTAGAAGGGGACACTTCTGCTTTGAGTTGAGAACCGTCCCTAGTTTTTAACCTATTGCTTGCCCTCCCCGTTCCTCTGTGCGGATACGGATGCATTCCTTAAGGTCCAATACAAAAATCTTCCCATCGCCGGTTTCTCTGGTTTTAGCGCCCTTAATAATTGCTTTTATTGTCGGCTCAACAAAATCTTCATTTACAGCGATTTCCAGCCGTATTTTTCTTAAGAGATTGCCGCTTTCCTTATGTCCGCGGTAAACCTCGGCAACTCCCATCTGCCGGCCATGGCCCAATACTTCGCTGACCGTCATTAAATTAACCTCGGCCTTGTAAAGCTCTTCTTTTACTTCCTCCAGCTTATATGGCTGGATAATGGCAATGATTAACTTCATAAAAACCTCCTATTCTAGTACTGTATAAGCCCTTTCGCGGTGTTGAGTTAAATCAAGCCCCATCAATTCTTCTTTTTCGCTCACTCTCACCCCGATAAAAAGATCCACTAACTTATAAATTAAAAAAGTAGCAATAAAAGTGTAGCCTATGGTTACTAAAACTGTTGCCAGCTGAATCAGGAACTGCTTAGGGTTCCCAAAAAATAGCCCGTCTGCGCCTAGAGGATTTACTGCTTTAGAAGCAAACAAACCGGTAGCTAAAGCGCCCCAGATTCCTCCTACGCAATGCACGCCAAAGGCATCCAAAGAATCATCATAGCCGAATTTCGGCTTAATCGCACTAACGGCAATAAAACAAAATACGCTTACCAGCGACCCGATAATAATTGCCGGGATTACACTGACAAACCCTGCTGCCGGAGTAATCGCAACTAAACCGGCAACCGCGCCAGATGCAACGCCAAACATTGTCGGTTTGCCATTACGCTTCCACTCTAGCAGCGCCCAGGATAAACCTGCTGCTGCAGCTGCGGTATTTGTTACGACGAACGCATTTACTGCCAGGCCGTTTGCTGCCAATGCGCTTCCGGCATTAAAACCAAACCAGCCAAACCATAACAACCCTGTGCCTAAAACTACAAAAGGGAGGTTATGCGGAACAGGGGTATTTGTATCAAGATTCTTCCTCCTGCCGATTACCAACGCAGTAACTAAAGCAGCAATACCTGCATTGATATGCACAACTGTGCCGCCGGCAAAATCCAATGCGCCCAAATTCCTTAACCATCCGCCTATACCCCAAACCCAGTGGCAAAGCGGATCATAAACAAAAGTTGCCCATAATAATGTGAAAACTAAAAATGCGGAAAATTTCATCCTCTCGGCAAACGCGCCGATGATTAAAGCCGGAGTAATAATCGCAAACATCGCCTGGAAAATCATAAATGCCTGATGCGGGATAGTGCCTGCGTAATCGGGATACGCCTCAAGGCCCACTCCCTTTAATCCGGCCCAGCCAAAACCGCCCCAGAAACCGCTAGCCGGATGAAACGACAAGCTATAACCAAATAATACCCACTGTAAACTCAAAACACACATGATAATAAAACATTGCATCAAAACACTGAGCATGTTCTTTTTCCTAACCATGCCTCCGTAGAAAAAGGCAAGCCCGGGAGTCATCAGCAAAACCAATGCCGATGAGATCAAAATCCACGCTGTGTCGCCTGTGTTAATCATTTATGCCTCTCCTTTTTTAAGTTACCTTAAGTACTGGTTATTCAATTGTGTAAAAAAATAACAAAAAAATCCTCACAAATAAATTGTAGCGGCTTAAATTACAAGCTTTTCCTTGACTAACTCCGCATAAACCTTGTTTATGCGCCCGGTTTTAAACCATCTTTCTATAGTAGTTACCTGTAAATCAAGCTTTTTGGATAAATCAAAAAGCGTATACCTCCTTTCTTCCTTAAACCTTAATAGCCTATTGATTAATTCTCTATCTACCATTTTTTAGAGCGCGTTTTCCCCTTTTTCGCCGGTCCTTATCCTGATGGCATTCTCAATATTAGAGATAAAAACTTTGCCATCGCCAATTTCGCCTGTCCAGGCATTCTCAATGACGGTTTTGATAATCCTGTCTACGTCCTGATCGCGGACCACCACATCTATTTTGACCTTTGGCATAAGTTCAACTTTATATTTTTCACCTCTCCACTGCTGGACTACGCCTTTCTGTTTACCGTGGCCTTCAATTTCGGTAATCATTATTCCGGCGCAGCCGGCTGTTTCAAGGCTGCGGCGGACAATTTCAAGTTTTTCCGGGCGGATTATCATTTCAATTTTTTTCATTTTTTCCTCCAATTTATGTATAGGATTTATTCCTCTCCTTTTATGCCCAAAAATGAATAAGCGGGTTTCCGGCCTAAGAATTCCGGATAAGCGCTGTTACCATGCTCGCCGATATCCAGGCCTTCAATCTCTTCCTGAAGGCTGACTCTGATACCCATTGTATATTTCAAGATTGACCAGATAATCAGCGATATAGTAAAGGCATACGCAGCTACGCTGATTACGCCGGTAAGCTGAGCCATAAATAATTTTGGCCCGCCGCCGTAGAATAAACCATTGCCAGTAGCTGTGCCTGTAATCTTGTCCTGAGCAAATAAGCCCACGCAGAGAGTACCGAATACGCCGTTTACCAAATGCACTGATAATGCGCCTACAGGATCATCAATCCTTGAACGGTCAAAAAACATAACTGCCAAGACCACCAGAATGCCGGCAATTAAACCGATGACAATAGAACTTCCCACGCTGATAAACGCACAAGGAGCAGTAACAGCTACTAACCCCGCCAGGCAGCCGTTAAGAGTCATGCCTAAATCCGGCTTGCCAAGCAACAACCATGATAAAATCGTTGAACTCATAATTGCCGCAGCTGCAGCAGTATTAGTAGTTATGGCAATATGCCCTATTGCAAACGGATCAGCAGCCATAGTTGATCCGGGATTAAACCCGAACCAGCCAAACCAGAGGACAAATGTGCCTAACGTTGCAATTGATAAATTGTGCCCGGGGATAGGATTAATATTGCCATTGCTGTATTTTCCAAAACGCGGGCCTAATATCAATACCCCTGCTAAAGCCGCCCATCCTCCGACTGAATGGACCACGGTTGAACCGGCAAAATCAAACATCCCTTTCATTGCCAACCATCCTCCGCCCCAAATCCAATGCCCGACAACAGGATAGATAATCATCGTCATAAGAAATGAAAAAACGATAAATGATTTATATTTTACCCTCTCGGCAACCGCTCCTGATACAATAGTGGCTGCAGTGCCGCAGAAAACTAATTGAAAGAAAAATTTCGTCCATAGCGGCACTCCTGTCCAGGCAATCGCAGAATAAACTCCTTTATATGCTGCCCCTGTTGCCGGAGAATTATCCAATCCACTTGCCATAAACAGCCCCTTAAGGCCAAAGAAAGCATTCCCATCTCCAAACATGATTCCCCAGCCGACAAACAGGAAACCTAAAGATGATACAGCAAAAACTATAAAGTTCTTGGAAAGAATGTTTACGCAGTTTTTCATCCGGGCAAAGCCCGCTTCAACCATGGCAAAGCCCAAATTCATAAAAAATACCAGCATTGCCGTAATCAAAACCCACATCGTATCTAATGCGACTTTCATTTCCATTAATACACCTTCCTTTCTCTAAGAAAACCTAGAAGTCTATATCTAATTGAAAAGTTATCGTATTCCTATAATTAGGATTGTTATAAACCTCATACCCTATTATTGTTGAAATATTATTTGTAAATTTCCAGGCAAACCCGTAGTTAAGCGCACCATAAGTAGACCGCGTGCCCTGGTAATCCACGCATAACCATAACTTATCGCTGATTTCCGACATCGTACGCTCCCATGCCAACATCGCACCTTGGTTATCACGTAAACTATCCTGATCGCGCAAAGTCTTAGCATTACCGTTAAAATAACCTGCGGAAAACCTCCCCAAATTCAATTTACCTATATTAAGTGTTTTTGCTCCCCTTAAATACCAAACGTTATTGTTGGTGTAATTATGCTTATAGCCCATATCATAGCAACCAACAGCAAATGCCGGCATATATTTAAAATAAGCATCTTCGGGAACACCTAACTTAAAATGGAAATAAAGAGGCCATTTATCCAAAAGTGGGCCGAATCCCTTTTTGTAATCGAACCCGGTCTCAGCCATGATTTTGCCTAAAGGAGACCAAAGTTTACCTAATAGATTCTCCTCCGGCTTATCCGACAATAGGCTAAACGTCGGGCCATAAACTTGCTGAACATATAAACGAACATCATTATGATCTTTACCCCTCACGGACGTATAATTATCAACATTAAGATGAATCTTTTTATAAGGCTGAATGTCTGTTGACGGCGCCCAGATTAAGGTAGTGGGAGTAGCATAACTAAAGGCAAAACATAAAGCACAAAACGTAAAACTTAAGATGCAAATTCTTATTCCTTTCATTCATTTCTCCTTTCTTAGTTGATAATAAATAAAAAAGCGCCTCTTTTATCCATCTTAGGACTAAAAAAGACGCCTGCGTCTAGAAAATAAAAAGCGTTCTAACCCTTTAGAACGCCATTGTGATCCTACTTACACTACTATGTGTTTATTTTACCCTACACCTATACAAGTAAAAAAACTACTCACTTGGTAACTATTTATTTTCCTTTTAAAAATGCCACAAAAAAACCGAGCAGAACAAATACAGACATAAACTCCAATCTTCCTGCCCACATCTGAATTATATAGGTAACTTTCAATACTACGGGCATGCTTGGGCTGGTAATCCCGCAAGAAAGCCCGACATTACCAGCAGCTGAAGTAGACTCAAAAAGCGAATCTAAGATCGGGTAACCGCAGCCTACGCCTATAAACGCGCCTAAAATATATAAAATTATATAGGCCATGGTAATCGTCAAAGCTGCCCGCGCAGAAACATCTTCCAAAAATACTGTTTTTATATGATGAAACTGCTGAGTCACTATCGCCCGGCCGGGAAGAATAATTCTTTTTATATCCTGCTTTAAAGCCTTAAAAATAATTCCAACCCGCAACATTTTAATCCCGCCTGCTGTTGAACAAGCACAGCCTCCCAATGCCATAGCAATAATCAAGCCTATCAAAGCCAAATCTCCCCATTCAGCAATAAACTGTTGTGCATAAACAGTCATATATCCTGTGGTGGTATGCCCTGAAACAAGCTGAAAAAAACCTTTGCGAAATAATCCAAGGCCGTTGGAGTATACGCCAAGTTTGTCTAGAGCGATAGCTACGATAAAAAAAGTTACCATTGTGCTTAAAAGAAAGGTTCTCGTTTCGATATTTTTCCCCACCTCTTTGAAATTACCTTTCCAGAGTTGGTAATGTAAATTAAAATTAAAACTCCCTACTACCATTATCACTATAGTAAGAACCTCAAAAATCAGGCTATGGTAATAAAGTATATTTTGCGATTGAGGTGAAAAACCGGCAGTATCAAAACCTGCCATAAAAATACAGGCGCCGTGAAAAAAGGCATTCTGGGGTTTTAAGCCAATCAATATCCCTGTGATTCCCAACACAAGCGTACCGATAACCAAATAAACAATACTAATCAACCAGATAAAACGGGCAGTATGTATAACATTAGGGAGTATTTTTTCATCGCGGCCCTCGCCCACATACATTTTAAAACCTCCGGAGCTTCCTTTAATAAAAAGAGCTAAGGCAATAATCGCAATTCCCTGGCCTCCAATAAACGGCCCTAAATGGCGCCAAAGATTATGGGAATAAGATAGGTGGTCAAGGTCCTGCACAAGAGTCAGGCCTGTGGTAGTAAAACCTGACATCGTCTCAAAACAAGCATCCAAAAAAGACCCGAAATGCCCGCTTAAATACAGCGGGACTGCACTTAATACCATTGCTGCTAACCAGGAAAGTGCTACTGTTGCCATTCCCTGCATCCAATTCAGTTCTTTATTCGTTGCACAAACCCAAGTCAATATTAAACCGCAAAGAAGAGCAATCTCTGCACCAATCAGAAAGTCTAAAGCAGGATTAATTTCCTTAAAAATCAGAGCTGCTATAATAATAGGCAATATTTTTTACGTCTTCAAACCGCGGTCTTAGTATCATCTTGGCCTAAAAATAAAAAACCAGAGAATGTCTCTCTGGTTACATTCCTCTATAATAAACTTACGAGGTTAGCTGCCGGGCTCGGGCCTGAGTTACCCTAATCTAAATTCCAGATATTCGCCCCAAAAACTTGGTTCCCCCGCTTCTCCTATATCTCCTGGATAAGGAACAATAAGAGTAATTAAGTGTATATATTATATCTCTATTTTTTACTATATTACAAGTAATAAAACTTAATTTGGTAACCTTATAGCATCTTGTCTAAGTGTTTCCGGCATTTTTCCCGCATGGTTTTCTGCAGCTTTACTACTCTTACATGAGAAATTCCCAACTTTTTTCCGATTTCACGGGTAGTCAAGCCGCCTAGAGCAAGATTAAAGATATCTTTTTCTCTTATGGTTAAACCATTATTGCGGATTGTTTCTATCAACGCCTTGTTATTCAGATAATCGAAATACTCCTTAGGATCAGTCGCCGGAAGAAAATCTTCCA
>JALOQJ010000030.1 GCA_025453445.1 Candidatus Omnitrophota bacterium | reverse complement strand
AATCCTACCTGGTATAAAGCAGGAGCAGTAGTTCCTGCCAGCAGCCCGGAAAATGTCCTTGGTACCCGTTGGCTGGGGTTCAATTTGCCTGGCTATGGCATTCACGGCACCACCGAACCGCAGAATCTGGGTAAGCAGGTTACTCAGGGTTGCGTGCGTTTAAGTAACCAAGATGTTGAAGAGCTATACGCTATTGTCCCTATCGGTACGGAAATAACCATCGTCGATTAACACCAAACCACAATTTATATGGCCGGATTAGATTTTGAAAAACCGATTACGGAATTAGAAAAGAAAATTCAGGAGCTAAAAAGCTTTACTTCTGATAAAAGGATTGATTTGTCTTCGGAGGTCAAGCGGCTGGAAGATAAGCTGGAGCATCTGAAGGTTGATATTTACGGAAATCTCACGCCCTGGCAAAGGGTGCAGCTCGCCCGCCATCCTCAGCGGCCGTACACTTTAGATTATATCAATCTGATGTTTACGGATTTCATGGAATTGCACGGTGACAGAGTTTTTGCCGAAGACCGTGCGATTGTCTGCGGTTTTGCCAGATTGGATAACCAGAAAGTTATGGTAATCGGGCATCAAAAAGGAAGGGATACTAAGGAAAACCTAAGGCGCAATTTTGGATGTGCGCATCCAGAGGGTTACCGTAAAGCCCTGAGAATGATGCAGCTGGCAGAAAGATTTGCTTTGCCTGTAATAATATTGATAGACACTCCGGGCGCATATCCGGGGCTGGGCGCAGAAGAAAGAGGTCAGGCACAGGCAATCGCCTTAAATTTAAGGGAAATGATGTACGTGGCAACGCCGATTGTGGCAACAGTTATCGGTGAAGGCGGATCAGGCGGTGCTTTGGGTATTGGCGTAGCTGACAGAGTCTGTGTTTTGGAGAATGCCTACTATTCGGTAATTTCTCCTGAAGGGTGTGCTGCTATTTTATGGAAAAGCGGAGCAAAAGCTCCGGATGCTGCCAGTGTGCTGAAGCTAACCGGGGAAGATTTGTTAAAGATGGGGATTATTGATGAGGTTGTTCCTGAACCATTGGGCGGGGCGCATCGCTCACCTGAAAAAATAGCGCAGACGCTCAAAGAAACAATTAAACGCCATCTTAAGGAATTATCTGCCAAAAGCAACGATAAGCTTTTGGAGTCAAGGTACGAAAAGTTCAGAAAAATAGGCGTGACCGGATGATTGAACACGAAATAATCTTATTGGGCCTCCTAAAAGAAAGCCCCAAACACGGCTACGAAATTAAAAAGAAAGTTAAAGAAATCCTTTCTTTATTTGCCGGAGTAGAATTAAAATCTGTTTATTATCCTTTAAAGGTACTGGAGCAAAAAGGCATGGTGGTGAAGTGTAAGAGCAAGCCAAGCAAGCGGCCGGAGCGTTTTGTCTATGAATTAACTCCCAAGGGCGAAGGCCGGTTCCAAACGCTTTTGGGGGAAAGCTTCCTGAATTTTAAAAGGCCGGAATTCAGCCTTGATTTAAGCCTGTTCTTTCTGAATTATATTAAGCCAAAATTCGCCAAACGCCGGCTGCGCGCGCGGCTGAGTGTTTTGGAAAAGCTCGCCATTGACATGAAACAAATGATTGAAGCGTTAAAAAAGAAGCGGCCTCCTGCCTGGGTGCATATCCTGGAACATAACCTTCAGATGGTAGAAACCGAATCCAAGTTTCTCTCCGAGTTAATCCAGACACTTTAAAAATAAGTTTTTTTGCTTGACATTTATTTTTTTTGAGGTTATACTTAATCATATTAATAGTTAACATAGTTAACCATTTAGGTACTTAAATATGTCCACACTCTCTTCAGTTCAGTTTGCCGACAAGATGGGCGAGGTTATGCCGGTATTGATGAAGGCATTTACCAAGTGTATGGCAGGGCAGTTACTAAAGGAAAAAATTACCCTGCCGCAGGTTATGGTGCTGCATTTTCTGGAAGTCGAAAGTGAAACAAAAATGAAGGACTTGGCGCATTTTATGGGCGTAACATTGCCGGGGATGACCGGGATTGTTGAGAGAATGGTCAGGGATGGCTATTGCCTGAGAGTGTATGATTCAAGTGACCGCCGGATTATCAGGATAAAATTAACCGCAAAAGGCGACGGGCTGATTAAGAGGATCAATGCGCACAAGCGTCAGATGCTGATTAAAATTTTTGGCAAAATTTCAGAATCCGATAGGCAGGATTATTTGCGTATCTTATTGCAAATAAAAGAGATTTTGCTCAACGAAAATCCCATTTAAGATTAAAACAATGTTGAAGCGTGCCTTTATAATATTATTAATTACCTTATTTACAGAGGGCGAATTTTCTAATGTTTACGCCGCGGCAAGTAGCCTTGATCAGGAGCTGCGAGTGAGAGAAATTGAGAAAGCTGTTTTTATGGCCAGTGGTTCTCAGGAGCGGATTTTAAAAATCGGCATGGTTGACTGCCTGCTTTATTCCTTAAAAAATAATTCCGAGATTTTGGTAAAAAAAATTGAACCACAGATAAAGGAAGGCGATGTAAGGATTGCCCGGGCGGATTTTGAGCCGACTTTAACCGGCGAATATACAATAGAGGATAATACAGAATTATCAGGGAATACCCTGCAGGGAGCGACTGTTTTTAATTCGCTGGATATGAATTTTAACGCCGGTGTTTCCGGTAAATTCGTTACCGGCACAGAATACAATATTGAATTTTTAAATGAAAGATATAATAGCGATTCGGCATATCAGGTTTTTCGGCCGTATTATATTGCTAATCCTAAAGTAACCATAACCCAGCCGCTCTTCCGTGATTTCGGGATTTTAGTTAATCAGGCGGATATTATTATTGCCCAGAACAATAGAAAACAATCGGAAAAATCTTTCAAAAATACGGCAATAACTGAAATCAGCAGGGCAAAAACCGCTTATTATAATTATTTTTTCTCGCTTCAAAAATATGCAATTGATAAGCTTGCTTTGGGGCGCACTCTCAGCTTGCTGGAGATCAATAAAGAGCGTTATGGAAAAGGATTGATTAGCTCGGTGGATCTGTTAGAAACTGAAGCTGCGGCAGCAAGCAGAGAAAAAGCAGTAGTTGCTTCAGAAGCAGCGATTAAGAAAGCTGAAGACGCACTTAAAATTGTCACTAACCTCGTAGATGACCCTGAGGTCTGGAATGCAAAGATTGAATTACTGGATAAGCCTGAATTTAAACAGGAAAAAATTGAGCTTCTCCAGTGCCTGAAAAGTGCTTTTGATTTTAGGCCGGATTACCAGTCTGCAAAGATTGATTTAAAAAGCAAGGATATTAAAATTAAAGTGGCAAAGAATGCGCTTTTACCGACGGTGGATTTAACCGGCAGTTACGGTTTAAACGGTTTGGAAAAAAGCTATGACAGGGCCCTGCAGAATGACAATACTAATTATATTGATTGGATGGCAGGAGTAAAAGTTAGCGTGCCCTGGGGCGGCGGGGAACGGGCAGAATACGACCAAAGAAAAATGGAAAAAGCCCAGGCGCTTTTAAGCTTTCAGAGGCTGGAGCAGGATATAATATTAGAGGTAAGGGATAAAGTGAGAGAAGTGTATGTGCAGGAGCGCCAGATCGCGGTTGCTAAGCTTGCAAAAGAAAAAGAAACCCAGAACTATGAGGCTCAGCAAGAACGTTATGCTGCAGGCCAGGTTTCTACACATGATATATTGGATTATCAGGATAAATTATCTACGGCAGAGCTGGATTATGCCAAGGCAATAATCGACTATAATATTTCTTTGGTGAATCTGGATAAATCGCAGGGCTTGACTTTAGCCAAGAATAATATTAAATTGGAGGAATGATGATTAGGCCAAAGCAAATAATGGTCATTATATTATTTATGGGGTTGTTTATTCTTGGCTGCCAGAAGCAGGATAAAAAAATTAGTGTAAAAGAAGCAATTCCGGTGAAAGTTTCTAAGGTAGAATTGCGTAATGTTAATGAAACAATCGACTATGTAGGTAATATTGAGGCGCAGGAAGAAGCAGTAGTCTATCCTAAGGTCAGCGGTAAGATTATTGAGAAAATTAAGGAAGACGGAAGCCCGGTTTCTAAGGGCGAGATAATCGCTTATATTGACCGCGACGAAGTAGGGTTTAAATTTGAAAAAGCACCTGTAGAAAGCCCGCTTACCGGGATTATCGGCCGTGTATATGTGGATATCGGAGAAAATGTTACTACCCAGACACCAATTGCTTTGGTAGTGGAAATGCGACGGGTAGAAATAGATCTGGATATTCCGGAAAAATATTATTCAAAAGTTGCTCTTGGGCAGACTGCTACTATCAGCGTCGATACTTATCCGAATGAAGAATTTACCGGGCGAGTAGAGAAAATCAGCCCGGTAGTAGATTTAGCCACACGCGCAGCGCCGATCGAAATCTTGATAGATAACCCGCAGCAGAAATTACGCTCCGGAATGTTTGCTAAGGTTAATTTAGTGGTTGCCGAACATAAAAATGTCCCGGTAATTTTAAAAGAAGCGGTGATGGGTAAAGAGCTGGATCAGTATGTCTATGTGATAGAGGGAAAATCCGCGGTTTTAAGAAAAGTAAATTTAGGCATCCGGCAGGATGCGCATTATGAGGTTAGGGAAGGCTTAAAAGAAGGAGACCTCGTGGTGATTGTCGGCCAGCAGAGGCTTTATGAAGGAGCGCAGGTGATTATGGAGGAAGAGAAAAAATGAGCCCCGCACCTTCTAATAATTCAAAAGAGCAAATTCCTGACAAATTAAGATTTGAACAGAAAGAAGGTGCGGGGTGAACTTCCCTGAATTCGGCGTAAAGCGGCCGGTTACCAATTTAATGATTTTCTTGGCTATTCTTGTGCTTGCTTTTTACAGCATCACCCGCATCGGCATTGACAGTATGCCTGAAATAGAGCCGCCTTCAATCAGTGTTATCTCGACTTATCCCGGCGCAAGCCCGGAAGATGTTGAAACAAAAGTCACCGAAGTGCTGGAAAACCAGCTTGCCACAACTCCTGGTTTGGAAAAAATTACCTCTTCCTCTTCAGAAGGATCTTCCAGTATCCGGTTAAAATTTATCTGGGGGACAAACCTTGATGAAGCATCTAATGATATCCGCGACCGTATTGATTTAGCCAAACGGCTCCTGCCGGATATTCCGGATGAGATGGATAACCCGATTATTTTTAAATTTAATACTGCCAATATTCCAATTATCTACTTTGGTGTTACTGCCAAACAGACATATCCTGAACTGTATGATTTAATTGATGAAAGAGTCGGCGATGCCCTGCGCCAGCTGCCTGGGGTAGGCACAGTGCAAATCATGGGCGGAGGCCTAGAACGGCAGATTAATATTTGGGTGGATAAGTCGCGGCTTGAAGGATATGGCTTTTCTATTATTGATATCCAGAATGCTTTAAAGAGAGAAAATATTACTCAGCCCATTGGAGATTTAAAAACCGGCTTAACTGATTATCTGGTGCGTCTGCCCGGTGAATTTGCCTCACCTGAAGAGATTAATCTGGTAATTTTAGGCAAACGTGGTAATAAGTTTATTTATCTCAAAGATGTCGCCCGTGTGGAAGACAGTTTTAAAGAAGTAACTAGTGTTGTGCGCGTGGATAAACAGCCTGGGTTAATGTTGATGGTGCAAAAGCAGAGCGGTACCAATACCGTGGAAGTTGCTGCAAGGGTAAAAAAACGCATGGAAGAGTTAAAGGCAATACTGCCGGCAGATGTAAAAATTATTACTATTTTTGATACTTCCAAGGATATTGTTAATTCCGTGGATTCCCTGAAGTCTTCACTATGGCTGGCGATATTTTTAGTAATTTTCGTAGTTTGGTTTTTCCTGCGCCAATTTGCGCCGAGTATGATTATTGCTTTGACCATCCCCTTTTCTTTGTTAATCAGCTTTATTTATCTCTTTTTAAGCGGTAAAACCATCAATACTATCAGTTTGTCTTCTATCGCCATTGCATCCGGTATGGTTGTAGATAACGCCATCGTTGTAGTGGATAATGTTTACCGGCATTTTGAACGCGGGCAGCGGCCCCAGGAAGCAGCAATCTTCGGGACTTCAGAAATGTTTCTTTCCATCAGTGCGTCTACCTTTACCACTGTTGTAGTATTCATGCCGATGTTATTTATCCCTGGAGTAGTCGGTGTTATTTTTGGCGAATTGGCGGTAATTATTATTGTTACACTTTTAGCTTCATTATTTACTGCCGCGACTTTCAGCCCGATGCTTTGTGCAAAATGGCTGCATTTTGATTACAATGCCCAAAAAGGCAAATCAAAAGTATTCGCTAAATTTTATGATTTTTCCGAACGTATGTTTAAAGGTTGGGAAGATGCTTATTCTCGGCTGCTGGGTTGGTCGCTGAGGCACAAAAAAACAATAATCATCGGTTTTAGCTTAGCATTTATTCTTAGCTTAGGTTTGACACGCTTTATCGGAAATGAATTTATTCCGGAAGAAGATACCGGTGATATGCGTATCACTATTAATCTTGCTGTTGGGACAAGGGTTGAGGAATCCGATAAAGTTGCTCAGCGTATTGAAGAATTGCTGGTTAAAGATGTCCCGGAAGCAGAATATTATTATGTCAGGACAGGTGCAGCTAAAGGCATGGGCAGGTCATTTGGAGGTGCCCAGGGTTCACATATTATTTCTGCCGGAGCAAAATTAGTCTCAAAAACCAAAAGAAAGCGTTCAGTAACAGAAGTTGCCCAGACGATCAGAAATGAGATTAAGTCTATCCCCGGAGTAATGAAGGCTGATATCTCAACCGGCAATCCTATCGGACGTATGATTACCGGCGGAGGCGGTAAGAGTGTGCAGCTGGAAATCATCGGCCATTCGTTTGAAGATACTGATGCCTTGGCAGAAAAAATTAAAGCAATTATGGAAAAAATCCCCGGGGCAATAGATGTGTCGATTTCCCGCGAATTTAAATTGCCGGAATTAAAAATTGAAGTTGACCGCCAGAAGTCAGTGGCATTGGGCTTAGATATGACCACGATATCGAATACCTTAAAGACTTTTATTCAGGGTTCTACCGCAACTAAATACCGCGAGAGAGGCCAGACTTATGATGTCTATGTGCGCTTAGAGGAGGCTTCGCGGGCAAAAATTGAAGATATCGAAAATCTTTCGATTGTAGCACCTCTGCCGGAAGAAAAAACTTCATTGCTTGCCTTGGCAGATGCTGATTCGCTTAAAGGCGTTTCCCGCAAACATATTAAATTAGCCAATATCGCCAAGATTTATGAAATACTTGGGCCGCAGGATATTGACCGGAAAAACCGCGAAAGGGTCGTGCAGGTAGAATGTAATGCATACCGCCGTTCTTCCGGAAAAATCGTCGAGGATTTGGAAAAAGAATTAAGCAAGCTTTCTATACCCAATGGCATCATGATTAATATCGGAGGCGAGGCTGAGGAGCAGAAAAAGGCATTTAAAGACCTGACGCTTTTGTTATTGCTGGGCATTGCTTTGGTTTATATGGTTATGGCTGCGCAATTTGAATCGCTATTGGATCCTTTTATAGTTATGTTTTCTATTCCTTTTACCTTTATCGGCGTTATTTTGGGGTTTATTCTGACGAATATAACTTTGAGCATAGTGAGTTTTCTGGGAATGGTTATGCTAATGGGTATTGTGGTAAATAATGCTATTGTTTTAATCAGCTATATTCAGATTCTACGCGCCCGCGGTTTATCGATGTATGATGCTGTAACGCAAGGCGGTAAAGACAGGCTGAGGCCAATCTTAATGACGACGATTACGACTTTAGTCGGGTTATTGCCATTAGCAATTTCGCGTGGAGAAGGTTCGGAAGTTTGGCAGCCGCTGGGTGTTGCAATGCTCGGCGGTTTGACGGTGTCTACTTTAATTACCTTGATTTTTGTGCCGACGCTTTATGCAGTATTCCATAGGAAGGCAGCTTGAAGTTATCCACAATGTAGGGGACGTTTAAACGTCCCCTACTGATAGGAGGT
This sequence comes from Candidatus Omnitrophota bacterium, assembly GCA_025453445.1. Taxonomy (GTDB): domain Bacteria; phylum Omnitrophota; class Gorgyraeia; order Gygaellales; family Profunditerraquicolaceae; genus JALOQJ01. The sequence continues at coordinate 10,977 of JALOQJ010000030.1, read as the reverse complement.
AAGCAATAAATGTTTAAAATGGTGATGGTTGCCTATAACGAAGCCATAGATCTGGAAGTGATGGAAGCTTTAGACAGCTGCGGCTTAAAAAATTACACTAAAGTAATCGGAGTATTTGGCCGCGGTGAAAATTCCGGCACGCATTTAGGAAATGATGTCTGGCCGGGGAGAAACAATCTTCTTTATGCGGCCTGTGAAGAGAAGGTTGCAAAACAACTGATTGCCTCAATAAAAGAATTAAGAAAAAAATTAAGCAAAGAAGGCATTAAAGCCTTTGTCCTGCCTGTAGAAGAAATCACTTAGTCTTACCTTAATAATCCGGCCGAACCGCAACAAAATTAAATCGATTTTTTCTTGACAAGAGCAAATTTGTCCGTATAATTATTAAGAAAATTAGAATAGTAAAATTTTACTATATTGGAGGTTATTAGCATGGAGTGGAATGCGCTTGTGCAGGAGAAATTCAAGGCAATGATTGCTAAAATTCCGGTTTTTCACCGTGGAATCACTGAAAATGCCGTAACGCTGCGGGCAGAAGAAAACGCTAAGCTGAGAAGCGCTCTGAGAGTAGAAGAAGAAGATGTAGTTGCTGCTTTTTTTACTGATGTGCCCAGCCCTTTTTACAGCATGATGATCAGGCTGCTGGATCAGTCTGGGTTTGATTATAAAAAATACGGTTTTCCCAAAAATGGCGCGAAAAAATCATGAGAATTGCAGTAATCGGCGCAGGCGCCATCGGAAGTTTAGTTGCGGCATACCTAAAACTTAAAGGTAAAGAGGTATCATTAATCGGCACTCCCGATTCAGTCAAAGCAATCAGGCAAAATCATCTTGAAGTCAGCGGAGCAAGAGGTAAATTTAAAATTTCCATTGATATTGATATAGGGCTGAGATTTCATCCGGGTTTGGTAATTTTAGCTACTAAGACTCAGGATTTGGAAAAGGCGATAAGGGATAATTTCAGTTTCCTGCAGAAAGCAATTATTTTAACCACGCAGAATGGCATACAGGCAGACGGTATAGCTGCGCAGTATATCCCTGTAGAAAACATTGTTTCCAGCATTATAATGTTTGGGGCAACTTATCTTGAGCCGGGACAAGTGGTGCATAATTTTGAAGGCCCATGGATTATCGGAAAAATTTCCGGCGGTAACGACGAGAAAGTAATAGAAATAGTGAGGCTCCTGGAAAATATATTTTCTGTGATTGCCACTGAAGAAATTCGCGGGATGAAATATTTGAAAGTTTTTGTAAATGCCAGTAATTGTATTCCGGCGATATTAGGCATGAGTATGCAGGAGGCATTTGCCGATTTAGATACCAGCCGCATTAGTGTTGCTATCTGGAAAGAAGGGCTGGAGATTGTAACTCAGGCCGGAATTAACCTGGTTTCTCTGCCGGATTTTCCCTTAGAGAGGCTGACCCGGATTACTTCTTTGCCGAGTGCGGAAGCAGCAAAAATATTTTCCAGTATTATGGTTAATTTAAGCAAAGAGCCCTTATACGGATCAATTTTACAGAGCATTAAACGCAAGAAAACATCGGAAATTGATTATATCAACGGTGAATTCACGGTTTTAGCGGAAAAAAATAATTTAAAAGCTAGCCTGAATGAAAAATTAGTGGAAATGGTACATAAAGTTGAAACTACAGGCAAATTTTTCAGCAGGCAGGAGTTATTAAAAGAGACAGCAGGATTATTTAGTTAAGATGAGCGAAGTTAATTCCCCTTTTCCCAGATTAAAACTTACAGTAACCGGCGTATACGGTGAATGTTATCATGGTTATAAAATCGGCGATGAGTTGTTTTTGGAAGATTTCACTCATCCGCCAAAATTTTTCTGCCTTGGCCTGGCCCATGCATTATTTCCGGTAATTTATGCTTTGAGTTTCGGGGCAAAGTTTCCTTTTCGCGATAACCAACGTTCATTATTAGTGACTTGTCCTGACGGCGGAAAGCTGGAATTTAAAGCGGAAATTCTGGATAAAGAGGGTAAAGTTGAAACTTTACCTAAGGATACGAATTTCAAAGGCCCAAATCCTAAGAAAATGGTCGTAGAAGTTATTCAAGCAAAAGGCAAATGTACTTTTGGCTATAAGGTTGGTGATAAGTGGGAGACAACCGGATTAAAATGTATCCCGGATTTTTGCGGAGCAGCATTTCACTGTGCTTTCCCGGCATTGTTTGCTCTGAATTTCGGGGCAAAGTTTTTCTTTATGCAGGATCCGAATTCCATCGATACAGTAACCTGCCCTGATGGAGGCAATATAATATTTAAAGTGACACGAGTAGAAGAAGATAAAAAATGACGAATAAAAACATGAACAGGATGGCAAATTAATCATGAATAAAAGGCGTGTTGTAATTACAGGTTTAGGAGTTATCTCTCCCAATGGCATTGGCAAAGATAATGTTTGGAAAGCAATGGCTGGGGGTAAATCAGCAGTCAAGCTGGTGGATAGTTTTGATGTATCCATTTTTAATACTAAAATTGCTGCTGAGGCACGGGATTTTGATCCTTTCAAATTAGGCCTGACGCATGAAGAAGCTGTGCGCATGGATAGATACGTGCAGTTTGGGGTGGTTTCAGCAGATATGGCAATTAAAGACAGCAAACTGGATTTTTCTAAAGAAGATCCTGAACGCGTGGGTGTGAGTTTAGCTAATGCTATCTGCGGGACAAAATATATGGAAGAAGAATTTGCTTTAGTAACTGACGACGGGAAAAAACCGATTGATCCGGCAAAGGTACGTCCGGATTTATATGATGCAGCGATGTTTAATACACCTTCCATTGAAATATCCGCCAGATATGGCCTGAAAGGTATTTGCAATACTTTATCTACGGGCTGTACTGCCGGAACTGACTCTTTGGGGTTTGGTTTGGAAGTAATCCAGGACGGAGAGCAGGATATTATGATTTGCGGAGCAGCAGAAGCTCCGATTACGCCGATTACATTCGGCGCTTTTGATGTGGTTAATGTCCTGGCGGTGAATAATGAACATCCTGAAAAAGCTTCACGGCCCTTTGATAAAAAGCGTAATGGATTTGTTTTATCAGAAGGAGCAGGCATCCTGATTTTAGAGGAATTGAATCACGCTAAAAAACGCAATGCCTATATTTATGCTGAAGTTTTGGGTTTTGGTACCAGTTGTAATGCCTTTCATATGACGGATTTACCCTCGGATGGATCAGCCATGGCAATTTGCATTGACTTAGCACTTAAAGATGCCGGTGTAAAATCTAATGAAATTGATTATATTAATGCCCATGGTTCATCCACGCGGATGAACGATATTTTTGAGACCGCGGCCTATAAAATGGTCTTCGGAGATCGTGCCTATAAAATTCCGGCGAGCTCATTGAAATCGATGATCGGCCATCCTTTAGCTGCGGCAAATGCCGTAGAAATGACCGTTTGCGCCCAGATTTTTGATAAAAATATTCTCCCTCCGACGATAAATCAGGAAGAAAAAGATCCCTTATGCGACTTAGACTATGTTCCTAATGTGGCGCGTGCAAAAAAAGTGAATACGATTGTTAAGACCTCAAGCGGTTTTTCCGGGGTTCATTCAACATTGGTAATCAGAAGGTTCGGTGGATAATATGGAAAAAATTGCAGTTACAGGAATCGGGATAGTTGCGCCTTCCGGCATCGGCCGCAGGCAATTCTGGGCGAATATTAAAAGCGGCAGGTCTTTTATTAAAAAAATCACCCGCTTTGACTCATCGCTTTATCCTGCGCATATCGCCGGACAAATTGACGAGCTGGATAAATACAGTAATGTTTCCGAGCGGCTTTTAAAGAAAATGGATACATTCTCGCATATGGCATTAATTGCCTCAGAATTGGCTTTGCAGGATGCAGGTATTGATATAAAACAAGAAGATCCAAATCTTGTCGGGATATTTTTAGGCAATGCCATCGGCGGCTGGCTTTATGCTGAGACGGAACTGCGCGATATGTATATCGAGGGCCGCGAGGGAGTATCCCCTTATATGGCTTCCGCTTGGTTTCCCGCGGCACCGCAGGGACAAGTTTCCATTTATTACGGGATTAAAGGTTTTTCTAAAACCATAGTTGCTGACCGGGCAAGTTCATCGGAAGCTATCGGCTATGCCAAGAAGACTCTGGGGAAAAATAAACTGAATTTAATTTTAGCCGGCGGTATGGAAGCGCCTGTGTCGCCTTACGCGCTTTTATGCTGTAATACCTACGGAGGATTATCTGTTAATAACGGCCATCCGGAAAGCGCGTATCGTCCGTTTGATAAAAAGAAAAGCGGTTTTGTGATTGCTGAAGGTGCAGGGATCATGGTTCTAGAAAGCGAGAAAAAAGCGCATGCGCGGGGAACAAATATAAACGCTTATATCACCGGTTTCGGCTCAACTTGCGACGGAGTTGACCGGATTAATCCTGATCCTTCAGGCGTTCAGTTGGCGCGGGCAATTAAATTAGCTTTAGCTGATGCCAAATTAAATATTGATCAGATTGATTATGTCAGTTTAGATGGCTTGGCAATGGAAGTTTGGGATAAAAGCGAAGCAGCGGCAATAAAAAGTGTTTTTGGAAGCCGAGCAAAAGATATCCTAGTGAGCTGTCCGAAATCAATGTTCGGTAATTTATTAGGCGCATCAGGAGCAGTGGATTTAATTATTACTATCCTGGCAATGGAGCATAATTTAATTCCTCCGACCTTAAATTTAAATCAACCTGATCCGTTGGGTTTAAATTATGTGGCTTTGGAAGCAAAACCGGCTGTGATTAATAAAGCGTTAATTATTTCCCGCGGCAGAGGCGGGATCAATTCAGTATTAGTCGTAGAAAGAGCATAAAAAGGAGACAAGATGAAGATTTTATTTGTTATGCCAAAAGTAGGCGCATGGGCAACGCATGGAATACACAGATCACCTAATCAGCTTTACGCGCATTGGGCAGCATATGTGCGTGAAAGGGGTTATGCTGATGTGGCAGTTATCGACGGAAAAGCATTTCAAACTCCCATGGATCAGCTGGTTGAGCAGGTAAAGCAGGCCAATCCTGATGTAGTGGTTATGGGTGAGCAGCTGCATGGCTACGGCGGATACGGAGTCTTAAGGCATTTTAAAGAAGCAGCCCAGAAAATTAAACAGGCATTACCTAAAACAAAAATTATCCTCGGCGGCCTATGGTATTCGGCAATGCCTGTGCCGACTTTGGAAGAGAATCCGGCTGTAGATTTTGTGGTGATGGGCGAAGAGGAGTCTTTCGGCGATTTAATTGAGGCAATAGATAAAAATAAAAATTTAAAAGATATCGGTGGAGTTACCTCACGCATAGACGGACAAATTGTGATGGGGCCGCATAAGCCGCTGATGGAGGATTTAGATAAATTACCTTTGCCGGCATATGATTTATTCCCCATGGATAAATATGTAGGGCATACTTATTGGAAGCCGTTTGTGGATATGGTTACCTCCCGTGGTTGCCCTTCAGCGTGTACTTTTTGTTATGAGTGGGATCAGTTTGACCCGCGTAGCCCTTCGGATTTCTTAAAATGGCGCGCCAAATCTCCGGAAAGAGTAATGGAAGAGCTGATCAGGATGACAATTTTAACGTGGATCCTAAAAGAGTGCAGAGATTCTGCGAATTGAAAAAAGCAGCCAACAATCCGATTAAATGGGTTTCTTTGGGCCGTGCGATTGACTGGGTAAATTGCGAATCCGTACTTCCTTTAATGAAAGAAACCGGCCTTTTTATGGGCGTGTTTGGCATTGAGGTTACCACACAGTCAGAATTGAAGAGAATTGCCAAGGGCATTACCCTAGATCAGATTAAAAAGACCATTGAGATCCTGCGCAAAAATGATATCGCAATTGTTGCAGACATTATGATGGGTTTTGATTACGATACCGAAGAGATAATTAAAAAGCGGTTCGAATTCACTGATGAGGTTGACCCGGATATTCTCTGGGTGGGATATGTTACGCCTGCTCCGAATTCTCCGATGTGGAGGACCTCTTTAAAGAAAAACTGGATTGACCCGAAAAAAGTTGATTTCAGCACCTGGGATTTTTTGCATCCGGTAATCCCGACGGATTATTTAACTACCGAAGATTTGGGCCGTTTAGGCTCATGGTGCATGCGGGAATTTTTCTCAAAGCCGGGCAGAATTAACCGGATTATGGAAAGTAACTTTGATCCTCTGGCCAAGCTTTGCTTTAAGGATGTTATGGATGGTATCAATAAATGGGAAGCTGCGGCGACTAAAGGTGAGGTGCAAATTTAGTAGTTAGTAGGTAGTAGGTAGAATGTAGGGAATAGGAGGTTTTGTATGGAAACTAAGGAAAAAATCAAAGAAGTTTTAGTAAAATTATTGAAGATCAAGCCTGAAGAGATCAAGGATGATATTAATCTTGCTGACGGCATCGGAGTTGATTCTACGGAAATGGTTGAGACAGTGATTGCTTTGGAAAAAGAGTTTTCCACCAAGCTTGGCCCCAAGGAAATCACTAAGTTTTCAACTGTTAACGAAATTGAAAAGGTGATCAATTCAAAGATAGGCAAATGAGAATTATTGACCTCAGCCTGCCTATAGACGAAAAGGCGTTTGAAGTGCATCATGTGGAAATCGAACGCACAACGCATAGCGCAGGCGTAGAAAAATTTAACCGCGTGATTATGGGGAAAACCTTACGCGGCAGGCTTAATTATTTTTTAGGCAGGCGCATTGTCAGAAAAGAGGATCTGCCTGACGGAGAATTCTTATCTTTAGAAGTAGTGCATGCGCCGGTACATGTCGGCACCCACCTGGATTATTCCTTTCATTACGGCACAAAATCAGAGGGTCGCGCTTCTAAAACCGCAGATGAAATACCGCTGGAGTGGTGCTATTCAGACGGTGTAAAGTTAAATCTAACGCATAAAAAACCCAATGAAACAATTAAAGCAGAAGATATTGAACAGGCTTTAAAAAAGATCAATTACTCCTTAAAAAACTTAGATATTGTGTTTCTGCAGACCGGAGCTGATAAATTTTACGGCACGCCCCAGTATTTTAGCGAATACCCGGGCATAGATATTTCGGCAATTAATTATCTTCTGGATAAAGGAGTGAAGATTTTCGGGGTTGATACTATGGGTATTGACCGGCCTTATAAATTTATGCTTAAAGAATTCTTAGATTCAAAAGACCCAAAGACTTTTTATCCGGCGCATTTTTATGGCAGGAAGAATCTGGGAAAATTACCGGGAAGCGGTTTTAAAGTGATTTGTTTTCCGATAAGAATTAAAAATACGGGAGCTGCCTGGTCGAGGGTAGTGGCAATTATGCAGTAAATATTTCCCCTCGCAGAGCTCGGGGTCATTTTTCCCCGAAGCGCCAGAGGCGGGGAAAAATGAGGAGGGTTGAAATGGGGCATACGTGTAATTCAATTGTTATCAATGCACCTTATGATTTAGTTTTTGATATTTCCAATGACATCCCGCGCTGGACTGAGTTATTCGGCGCAGAATATCAGAAAGCAGAAGTCCTTGAGAAGAAAGACAACAAAATTACCTTTCGTTTAACCGATGAAGATGCAAAATCATGGGTGTCCTGGAGGCTTTTATTTAAAGATAAATACTTTGCCTATGCCCAGAGACATGAGCCGATGTTCCCTTTTAAATACATGAAAATCATCTGGCTTTATACGCCTAAGCCGGAAGGCATTGAAATGACTTGGATTCAGCATTTTGAGATGGATGAAAAAGCCAAGTTTAATGATGCTCAGATTGAAGGTTTTATCAACGAAGGCTCGCAGGTAAATTTAAAAATATTTAAAGAGATTATTGAAAAAGAAGCAAAGAAGTGAAAAAAATAACTTTTGTTATTCTTTGCCTTGAAGGCGCTGTCCTGTCATTTAATGTAGCGGCGAGCGCGGCAATTGTTCCTTCGATTGCTTTTGATTTTGCTCTTTCTCAATTTGTGGTGGGAAAGATTATCTGGCTGTATATGCTTCCTTATGGCGTGGCAGCGTTATTTTACGGGCCGCTGGTAAGAGCATTTGATGCCAAAAAAATTGAGCTGGTCTGCATGTTCCTTTTTGCCTTGGCAAACCTTTTGGCAGGCGTTGCCAGTAGTATCAGTGCACTTTTTACTGCCCGGTTCTTCATGGGGTTGTTTGGTGCCTCAGTTATTCCTTTAGGAATAATTTTAATTGCCAAGCACATCGAAGCTAAACAGCGCGGTAGGTTTGTAGGCATATTTTTTGGCAGTACATTTCTCGCTTCGCTTGCCGGCTTAGCCTTAAGCGGTTTGATTCCCTGGAGGATGATTTATTTAATTCCGGGGATTGCCGGGTTAATTCTCACTGTTCTGATTTATTTTTATCTGCCAAGTTTTAAGCAAGACACAGGCGTATTTAAAATAGATTACCTGAGCACTTTTAAAGATAAACAAGTATTGGTAATCTTTACCTATATATTCTTTATCAGCCTGATTTATCATGGAATTCAGCAGTGGCTGGGAGTGTATTTTTCTACCCGTTTTATGCTGAATCAGTTTTTTATCAGCATGCTGATTACATTAACCAGCCTTAGCGGCATATTCGGCGAAATCACCGGTGGAAAACTAGCAGATTCTAGGGGCAGGGTGCGCACAGTAAGTTTAGGGATTATGATGATGATTTTAAGCGTTTTTCTTTTATTATTAAAAGTGCCGCCTTTAATTTTAGCCTTATTGATGGTGATTTGGGGTCTGGGCTGGACAATAAATCACGCGGCAGTTTCAACTATGCTGACTGATTTACCTCAGAGGCATGTAAATGAAGCAGCTAGCTTGAACAGTGGAGTGAGATTTATTTCCGGCGGCTTAGGTGCTGCTTTAGGTGGTGTCTTAATGCAAAAGAATTATATTTTAAGTTTTGCAGTTTTCGGTGCGGGTTTAGTTCTTTTATGTTTATTAGATAGAAAATTATTAATTGTGCCTCAAGTTAGAAAGACACACTGAAATTGCCCCTTCGACAGAGCTCAGGGTGATTTCAGTGTAAACGCCAGAGGCACACTGAAATCAGGAGGGTAGTCATGAGTACGGATTTAAAAGGAAAAACCGCAATTATTACCGGTGCAAGCAGAGGAATCGGCAAGGCAATTGCCTGTACCTGCGCCAGTTTAGGGATTAATTTAACCATTGCCGCCCGTCAGGAAGGGCCATTAAAAGAAACTGCTGATGAAATTGCCAAAAAATACAAGGTAGAAGTTATGCCCTTGGTTTGCGACGTGGCAAAATTAGAGGATCTGGAAAATTTAGTAATTAAAACCAAAGAAAAATTCGGCAAAATTGATATTTTAATCAATAATGCCGGAGTTTCCAGCCAGTATCCCTTTCATGAGCAGCCGATTGAGGATTTTGAAAGGTTGGCGCATACCAATTACCTCGGATATGTGCGTTTAATCCGTTTAGTGATTAATGATATGATTAAGAATAAATCAGGCGCGATTATCAACATGGTTTCAGGATCAACGCTTTGCGATCCGCTGCCGAGAAATTTTCTCGTCTATAGTTCTTTAAAAGTGGGGTTACGCGCTTTCTTAAAAGGGTTATTCTGGGAAATCCGCGACTATGGAATTAAAATTACTTCGCTTTTACCGGGGGTAACAGATACAGACTTAACCGGTAAATTACAAGAAATTACTGCAGATACTTCGCGTTTAATGACCACCGAAGCAATTGAAAACGCAGTGAAATTTGCTTTAACTGTCCCGTCAAATGTTTGTCCTTTAGAAATTGCAATAATAAATCAGCAGACGCCATGGACTAAGCCGGTAATACCTTTTAAACAAACTCATCCCGGAAAATAAACATGCAAAAGCAGGATACAAAAAATTTACAGAAAAGATATTTGGTCTGGTTCTATAAAACTGTCAAGGAAGCTTTGGATAAAATTGAGCGCAAGTTTACCCAAGCTCAAATTGACCGGCTGATTTTAAAGGAGCTGCGTAGTAAAGAAAAAGCAGGCATAACAAAGTTTATCAATGAATTCGAGGCTTATATTGAGACTAAAGAAAAAGCTGGTATTGAGCTGAAATACGACGGAAACAGTTTAAAAAACGATTATGAGTTTTTAGTTTTAAAATTAGTGGCAATAGAAAAAGTAATTGTTAAAACTCTTGGGCTAAAAGCCTTAAAAGAAATCAAAGCGCTTTATGAAAGAGAAATGACTGAGAGAATATTAAAAAGTACAGAACATTAAGTAAATGACAAATGACAAAATCCAAATCACAAAATAAATCTAAAATTCAAATGTCAGATTTCAAAACTAAGGTTTTGTCATTTGGTATTTGTGTTTTGATATTATTTTGTCATTTGTGCTTTGTTATTTGAATTTAAATAATATGATTATAGACAGTCATTCACATTGGCTACCTGAAGAAATCATCAATAATGCCCATTTCTTTCATAAGGGCTGGGGGGATATTGATGCCCAGATTAAAATGATGGAGGAGGTAGGCATTGATAAGGCGGTATTATCATATCCTACTTCTGATGCGCACCTAAAGCTGGGTAGTATCAGCCTGGTAGCGCGTATTTATAATGACTTTGTGGCTAAAATTTGTAAGCATCATGCAGATAAATTTATCGGCGCAGCAGTATTGCCGGTAGATAGTAAAGAAAATCTTTCAAGCGAGTTTAAGCGCGCTACAGATGAGTTGGGGTTTAAAGCGCTGTCTATGGCTTCAAGTTATAATGGCTTATATTTAGATGACCCTATGTTCTTTCCTATATATAGGCAGGCGCAGGAAAAGCATATTCCGATTTTTGTGCATGCACAGATTGTTAATCCTATCGGCTTTGAGCGTGTTAATGATCCGCTCTTAACGCCTGTTATTGAATATGTCTTTGATATTACGATGTGTATCGGGAAGTTATTAATGTCTGGGGTGCTTAAAGATTATCCGGATCTAAAGTTTATTTTTGCCAATTTTGGCGGGGCTGTGCCTTATTTGCAGCATCGC